>NZ_JAQFIL010000001.1:5123571-5442142 GCF_029504655.1 Catalinimonas alkaloidigena | reverse complement strand
GAGTGCGGATCAGGGCGGTAAGCCGCTGTTGATCGGAACGTGTTTTTGGTTCAAAGAAGGATACATCAACGAAGCTGACCTTCTCAAAAAGCGGCTTGCTTCCTGAGAGGGGGAAGCTGTGCTCCAGCGTAAAGGGCTGATAGCTTCTCATAGACCTATAGGTAGAAGCACCATCCACCACTACTGTATTATGGGCCGGAAACTGGGAGTAATATTCCCGAAAGTCGGGGTGCCAATAGCTTGTTCCACGCCCCATGTCAGGCCCTAAAGCATAATTGTTGGCAAAGAGCTCCATGGCAATACCATTGGCGTGGGCATGATTGCCAAAAGAACCAACTGTAGAAATCATCATGGCATTGTTGCCGCTACCCTGGCGTTGAATAAAAAGGCTCACATTGGGCGCATAAAAGGTAGGGGTAATGAGCCCATCGTCGGTTAGCGGTTCGGATAGCTCAGGCAGTTCATCCACATAAAAGAACAGTTCAAACAAATTATCAGCCTCCCGCTCATAAAGTCCTTTTTCTATCTGCTGACTGAGCAAGCCCGCCAGGTGTTTTTCTTTGTGGCTTTGCCCATACTTGCGGTAGTTGGAGATGAGCAGCTCCAGGTTTTCGGGAGGTACTGTTTTATGTCCCGAATCGCCAAATCCGACCGTATATCCGTTAGGGAACAGGTATTGGAATGCCGCTAATGCCGCCTTTTCTACAATCGGAAAATTGGCTAACTCATTGGCATGGGTAAAATTATCGAGCAGGGTTAATATCTCAAGCAGTGTCGTGGTAACGTGCATGGAGTAAGAAGGAGACTCCGGCCATATTCCATTCTCCTGATCATAGATAAGCATCGACTCCTTTAGGGCAATCTGGCGTTCCGAAGACTGATCAAAGGTGTTTTTCAGGTAATACTGACGGCCTTTTCCGTTTTCATAAGTAAGATCATCTTCCAGCACAAGAGCGATATATGTCAGAAAGCGGGCTTGAAACAAATTCCAGTTGTTGTCGGGCACACCATAGGTAATAATCTGATCTCCCCACTTTTGAAATACCGCCTGGGTATGCGCCAGGTTCCGCTCCTGCTTTTGGAAATAATCATAAAGGAAATCATAGGTCACTGCCAGAGATACTACTATCCTTTCATGAATCACCTCAAAAGTAGCAAGTCCGGAAAGACCTTTCTGACTAGACTCATCAATCACCACCGGAGGGTTACGGTAGTACATGCCCTCAATGTACTGAAAGAACACCGGCGCGGCCAGCTCCGCATACTTTTCCTCGTCCGTCAGCCAATACAGGAAAGCGGCATCCGCCGCCAGCGCCATAATCCGATCGTTAATACCTTCAATGATATGACCTGTCTCCGATGGCTTTACCCACTCCCTCGTCTGATCGTCCTTCCGCTGTAAATACATCCCCCGCTCATCGTCAAAGTAGGGTTGAACTTCTTCCAAGCTGGGCGAACGGTAATCAGTGGCCCAGTCTCGTGTGCCTGAGTATCGTACGGTGGGCACCGGTGCCTGTCCTGCTGAATGTGAAAAATTTCCTCCCCGCAGATACACCTCATCATGTTTGGTTTTCCAGTTCATTTGTAAGCGTGAAACCAGCCAGCTAGAATCCTCTTGTACCAGCTTGATGTATTTTTCCAGCTTTGCCTTTTTTCTTTCTACCAGTTCATGCTTCCAGCCTGTGGCAGCAATAGACTTCAGAAAATCCTCCTTATTTTGATCCGTGGTATAAATTCTGGGATGCGGAACGTCTTGCTGTGGTGCACTTATGGCGTCATAACTTGTTATAATAGCGATGACCAACGCCCCCCATAGGCAATAAGGCTTTATCATTTTTCTTGTTTCCATACTAATGTTATACATGATTCACGCTCGTAGTATATGGAAAATATAGTACGTTTCAATATACAAAGGTCTGCTCAGCAATAAGCTGAATAGGTTGGCAGGCAGAAAAAGCAAGCAGTGATGATCAGCAGACCTATGAGGTGAAACATTTTTTTGACTGCAAGCTTATTGATCCAACTCAATTTTAATGACAGATACAGCCTCGTCCAGGGGTGTGTCGGGTAGCTGAATTACTGTCTCAGCTGATTCATACTCCAATGGCTGGGAGGTGTCGGAGAGGAAAGAGGCGATTCTGGCTTTAATCTCGGGATGAAGCTTCAGTTCTCCCTCAGCAGGCCAGTCAAATACATGCGCATAAATCGCCCCTTCTTTGGCGGTGTATCTGCCCCAGTCCGGCTTTTTATACGGGCTGGCCGCTGCTCCATAGATAGCTTCGCCATTTATCTCAAGCCATGTCCCCATCGCCTGTAAACGTTCTACACTAGGCTGCGGAATTTCCCCTTCGGCAGTGGGACCTACATTAAGTAGAAGATTGCCGCCTTTGGATACAATCTCCACCAGGCTTTGGATCAGGTTCTCTTCACTCTTCCAGTTGTGATCTACCGACTTAAAGCCCCAGCTATTGTTCATAGTCAGGCAAGACTCCCAGTCTACACCCTCTATACCGGTATCGGGAATTTCTTTTTCGGGCGTGCCAAAATCGCCCACAAAGCTTCCTTCTTTGTTCATCCCTGACATGCCCATACGACCTTTGTCTACCCGGTTGTTTACAATAGCATCGGGCTGTATTTCACGGATAAAAGTGTACAGCTCTTTACCCATTTCGGTGGTATAATCGGGAATCCAGTCTCCATCAAACCAAACTACTCCTACATCCCCGTATTTTGTCAGCAGCTCTCTGACTTGCGGTTTCAGGTAGTTTTCAAAGTACTTGGGAAAGTCAGGGTTGTACACTGTAGAGTCACTCTGCCCGGCATTATAGTCGGGATACAAAGGTGCCTGCGCCTGAGGATGGTGCCAGTCCACAATTGAGTAGTAAAAACACAGTTTGATGTCCTGCTTTCGGCATGCATCGGCCAGCTCGGCCAGAATATCCCGCTTGTAGGGCGTAGCGTCCATGACATCATAGTCAGTCACTTCAGAGTCCCAGAGGGCAAAGCCTTCATGGTGTTTGGAAGTGATCACAATGTACTTCATGCCTGCGTTTTTTGCGATGCTCACCCATTCATCCGCATCAAATTTCTGCGGATTGAACTGACTGGCAAATTGCTCATACTCGCTTACCGGAATATCAAGCTTGTCCATAATCCATTCGGCATTGCCCCGTACGGTATCTCCTTTGTATATGCCTCCCGGAATAGCATATAATCCCCAGTGGATGAACATGCCAAAGCCGGCATCTCTCCACCAGCCCATGCGCTCATCGTCAGCCGGTGACTTTATTTCAGCCTCAGTGCTTTCTTCTCTGGTTTCTTGCTCAGCTTTTTTCTGACAGGATAGATTGATAATTAATAGTGTGATTAATGATAGGGTAGCTAATCTTTTCATATTCTATTCTGATTTACTTTTTTGTATATACTTTAAAATCACTGTAGCGAGCCGCCCTGGTGAACATATGCCGCAGGCCAATTCGCCCTTCGCTGATGGGAGGAAAATCGCTTAAGTCCCATTGATATTGAATGCTTTCTTCCGGCCCTGATACCTCCAGTGTAAGTTGATCTTCGGTCTTAAGCCAGCTAAGATGATAGGTAAGGCCGGGCTTAAACAAGCCTGTCTTAAAATAAGCAGGAGGTACTTCAGTATCCGCAAACTTAATTTTTTCAGTAGCGGGATAGCGCCTTACCCTGATATAATCATTTTCTGGCTCTGAGTTTACCATCGGAAAGGCAGCATAGCTGATGTGGATGGCGTTCATATTGTTATAATACTTACTCATAGTCGGCACCTTCCGGTAGTCACGCCACGCAGCAATGTCCTTATCAAACTGCCCTTCACCGGTACCTGTAGCCTGAATATAGAGAATGTTGACATTGACACTTTGATCATCGGTGCGAGTATAGTTGTATTCAATTTTGAGGTCTCCCTGAAAAGAAGATTTTGTCCAGAGTACCGCATGATGCGCATCATTTCTGTTGACGGGGCCGGCACTGAAGTGCATACCCTGATCTGAGTTCTCTACTGTGGCTAGCTCCCCATCCAAAAACCAGTGCTCCTGCCAGTTTTCAGTGCCCGGATCAGAGAATACCAGATTCCAGTCTGAAGAATCGCCGTGTACAACGAACTCCTCCTGACCTTTTACAAGAGCGGGCATTAGCGCTATCATTAAAATACTTATTATCAGGCATAAACTTAACTTTACAGCATCCATGAATATTTACTTTTCGGGAATCAATATATTTTATATTTAACGGACTCCAACCCTCCGGAATCTCCTTTGTGGTTCTATCAATCCATCCCTGATAATCTAACGCTTATGTTTAATTCATCATCTTTTATGGCCCAGGCCGGGAATTTGATTTCCAGCTTTTTTAACCCCTCCTTCTTTAAATCCAGAGACAAGGGCGGCGGGTTAAGGGAGACCACTGAGGGGGTAAATTCAGGATGGGAAAGAATCTCAAGTTTTAGTTTTTTACCCCCTTGCCTTAAAATAGCTCCACCGGCAAATAACTCAATATCCGCCTGCGTCATCAATTGCCAGGTGACCCATTCCGTTTCTTCCAGTACCTCAATATTATCTTCAATCAGCAGCGATAGGGGACCATCTTTTACAAACTTACGATAGGCGCTTTTTAGTTGACCTTCAAAAGTAGGCGACATATCCAGCGTAGCTTCCGGCCTTTCGCCGGCCTTAAAGTCTATAATACTGCTTTTTCCATCAACCGCGTGAAGTTTATTATCAACAGAGATGGTGCTATGCCCTAAATTATTGGTATTGATCAGTTTCCATCGGTCACAATCCTGACAACGAGACCAAAGATCAAAGCCCGTTCTCTCTACCACACCATAATGATGAAATTTTCCCAGGTCAATGCTCCAGCGCTCACCATACAGCTCAAAAACAAAAGAGCCGGCGTCCAGATTTCCGTGACTCATATCGCCTTTTCCTCCTTTACCGCCAAAGTAATATTGGTTAGGGTCATCCTCCCCACCGCTAAAAAATACCACCGGATTTGGGCCGTCGCCCTTCCATTCGGTAGGTAGAGCTAACTCCCCTTTTTCTTCATACTGGGCGATCCACACCAAAGAAATGCCTGCCAAGCGGGATAATTCTCCCATCGTCTCCGGCTCATTCATAAACAGGTGGGCGTCAAAAAAAGACTTATTGCCAGTCTTGGAGGCAAACCAGGCCAGCGTCATATCTCCATTGGCGCTGCCGCTTTCTCCGCAATCTCCGAAATTGTAAAACATGCCTGATGGAGCCATACATAATTTTTTGAAGATCGCACTTTCCTTGAAGGCGGGGTATGCATAAATGCCAAAGTCAGTACCGAAGGCACTCTCAAACATCGCTGCGCTTACTACTGTAAATGAAGTTCCGTAGCGCCAGTAGGTAGCCCCCTCAGGATAGACGCCGTCCGGGCCGTAGGAATCCAGCGCATGCTGCATGCCTTCAATGGCCCTGTGGATAGTTTTTGCGGCTAATTCAGGCTCAACTTCCGCGATGGCGATGGAAGCGGCGACCATTCCACCATTGCACACCTGATTCCAGTTACTCGTTCCATACGCCCAATGGGAGTGATCACCCCCTTCCGGCCAGCTAGGTTTAATGCCTTTTTCTATCAGGGATTTTTTAGCCAGCTCAATAGTAGATTGGGGAAGGTCACCGGCGGTCCAGTCAATCGCTATGGCGATGGCCAATGCCATTTCACCGACATCCAGAAAGTGTTTGGGATTCCAGGAGGGAAAATTACAGGCGGCAATGACTTCTTCGTTGATCCGGTCAAGCATGCGCTGGTCTTTCTCCATCCGATAGACCATCGCCAGCATATTGACCCGGTACAGCATGTCTCGCGATATGTCCAGTTGGTTGTTTTGCGACCTCTCTTCCATTGGAATATCCAGGTTGATGATGGGTAGCTCAAGCACACTTTCTGCATTCAGTTTGATAGCCTGATAAAGGTTCTGTACTACTGAATCTGTTTTTAACTTTTGCCTGAGGTTTTTCTCCAGTTTGTGATTCAGTACCAGGCGGGGTAACTGTTTGCTTAAGTTCCTTTGGAGATAGGCAGCTGAAAAAGGGTTTTCCAGCTTGTAAGTGGATTCCTGGGCATTTAGGCTGGATGTAAAAATCAGGCAAGACAGCAGCCACAAGACTAAAAAACGATGTTTCATTATACTGACTTTATTCATTGTATATTGATCTTGAAGTACATGTTATGCAGCAGTAGGCTTAAAGCGCCTGTAAGCAATACTTGCTCCAAGGCAATTTGCAGTTATAAGCCTTTAATTTACACTTTGAATTTACTTCCTGCTAAATAATTTTGGCTTATAGAAACATTCAGCGCTCACAAAGCCTTAGTTTTCCACCACTAATTTTACCATCTGCGAATCCTCATCGTACACACCTGGCACTACTCTGTTATTGAGCTTGACATCAGAGACAGGCTGAATTGAACGCAGGCGGAAAGTGGCCTCATCTTGTCCCTGAAAAATGACTTCTGCTTTGCCATTAATATCCTCTACCAGCGCTGTATACTTAGAGAGGGCATGCATGAGCACCTGACTATCGCGACGCAAATAGCTGCCGTGTCCTATGAATACTTCTTTGAGGTGGTCAGGATTTGATTTATCAGCCCCTTCGTCAAACTTCAGCACGGTCAGGTAAGCATCCGTTTCCCAGCCATTCATATCATTTACACTGTTGCGATGCTTAAGCCGGCCATCTGCCTTCAGGTTAAAATAAAGTTCTGTGGTCTCATTATCCTGGGTGATAGACACTCCGATAAAATTATCACCCTGAAAACGTTCAATTTCCGGTAGCTGATCCTGATTGTCATCAGTTTTTAAGAGGATGGCGGTTATGAACTTGGTTCTTTGCGTTTCTTCTGCCGGGCTGATTGACCAATAAGGCTGGCGCTCTTCCGGATGATGGTCTTTATAGCCCAGCTTTTCTTCCAGGCGTATCTGCTCAGGAAAGTCATGCGGCAAGCCTCCTACAGGAAAGGTTTCCGGGAACAATGGACGAACAAGCACCTCACTCTCACCATCTTTTATGGATAAATCTCTGCCGTTTCTCTCGGATTCTCCATTGTAATGAATCAAGTGCTCAAACTTGCCTGATTCGTGCGCCAGGAGGTCATCAATAACCAGAATGACATCTCCCACCCAGATAAAATGGCGGTAATTTCGGGCCAGAATATGAGCATATGGCCCGCTAGCATTGGCCATCACATATTTAAAGTTTTGTCCCTCTAGCAGATTATGCAGAGAGCCGGAATTCACCACACCATAGTAAGGGTCCCTTCTGTTCTGTCCTTGACCCTTGAATAGCACCACATTGTGCGCTTCGCTCTGGCAGTAATATTCCGTATAGAGGGGATTGCCGTAAGAGGATTTTCCTGACTCGGTGATGATGTACTTCCCCTTATGAAAGATGACAAAAGAGCCTGCATCAGCATGCGCATGGTTCCAGGTAAAGCCGGACTTTATGGCCAGCAGGCTGGCGTTATCCTCCCAGGAGTTCCTTAAGCTTGCCCAGCCCATGTCTTCGTACAGGTGAGAAGTAGGCATGTCAGGTACATAGTCAGCGGGAAGGGCTGGCAGGTCCGGCAACAATGCCAGGTCTTCGGGTGAATCTAGTTTTGGCAACTTTTGATTTCCGTCTCTCTGGCTCACTTTTTTAAGATACCATGCGTAGCGCTCTTTCTGATACCCCAGTTTCCATAGTAAGTTTACTGTCTCCTGCCCGCTGATCAGTATTCCGGTATCACCAAAAGGTAAAGAAAGTACCGACCCATCTTTTACGTAATAGCAGACGTCAATAAAGAAGTCACCAATTTTGTCCAGCACAGGCAGCTCCAGCTGAGGCTCCTCCGGCCAAACCTCCTGCAGGGCATAACGAAACAAAAGGTATTGTGAGACTCCGTAGTTCGCATAGTTTACGCTTTCATAAAAACCTCCGTCCTGATCAAAAGTAGGCGGTTTGTTTTGTAGCACGCTACCCGCAAAATTGACCCACTCACTCGCGGTAGCCGCAATTTCTCTGACCCACTCCGTGGCCTCGGGTATCTCTTCACGAACTGCCAGGGCACTAATACCGGCCATATACACACAGGCACTCCACCAGTTGTGGCCCATGGTGTCAAAAGTATGAAAGCTGCTGGCCGGCAGCAGCCAGTCTTCACGCGCAGGATCTATACCCACCCGCACAAATTCAGCAGCGATCTGCTGACGTTCTTCCGCAGAGAGATAGTCATAAATGCAGTCATACCCGATCGCGATGTAAAAACTGGTATGCGAGGTTTTTAGCCCGCCCTGCCAGGATGGCGTTCTGCTGAGTAGCTGTTCGCTTTCCCAGGTCTCCCTGCTGACATAGTCTTGCAGTATTTTTTTTATCGCTTCGGCATATTTTGTTTCGTCGGTCATCCGGTACACCAGACCCAGGAGCTTGCAGTCATTCGCACCAAGCCGCTCCTTCTTCAGCAGTTCACGCGCCTCTTTGTAGTTTTTGTCCCACAAACGTTTGATCTGAGGGTCAGTATTGATCTGATTTTTCAGGTAGGTAATATTCTCATCAGTATACAAAAAATAGTCTCGTGCTTCGGCCAGTGTCTGAAACGCGACCATAAAGCATAAGCTGAGTACAATTGCCTTCTTCATTTTCTCTTTGAGTACATCTTTAGGTTGATAAATCACTTTGCTGTATTGCTACAACGATTACCGGAATATCTCATGATAATTCATTAAAGCAAAGGCCGGCAGTACTGTAAAATAATACTGCCGGCCATTATTAAAAACATAAGGGCATTTCCTATGCGCTATTTTATTTAAGTTATGGGGTTAGGATTCACTTGGCCCTACCGTGACAAGTACATCTCACTAAAGCTTGCGATTATTTTACCAGCCAGGATTTTGCAGCAAGTTTTCATTGATATCTAATTGATTTTTAGGAATTGGATCCAGGTAATTCTGCAGTTTGAAACTGCGGTTCCCTGCCGCATCAATAATCAAAGCACCGGGCTTATGGTTGGCAATGCCTGCATAACTTGAGACACTTTGTTCTGTGGTGGTGAGCCCGTAAGGCCAGACACCCTCAGCAAAGATTTTTGTGCCGGGATTTAAGGGATTTTCAGCAGTTTCAAATTCCGTGCCTTCAATATAATTAACACATACGTTATTATTCAGTTCTTCGGGAGCAATATTCCAGCGCTTCAGGTCATCAAAGCGGAAATCTTCACCAAAAAGCTCAATAGCACGTTCCCGGTGGATTTCACCCAGCATGCTCAAATCTCCGTAGGGCGCGATCAAGGCATTGGTCAGGGGGGCAACCCCAGACCGCTCCCGGATTTTGTTGATCGACATATCCAGATCAGCATCTGAAATGCTTCCTTCTCCTAATTCGCAAGTAGCTTCCGCGTATATCAGCAGCACTTCTGCGTAGCGGAGGAGGGGGTAGTTGTATGACTCCTCTCTCGTTTCTCGTAATCGGTGTTCGGTGGTAAATTTACGGCCCTGATACCCGATATTTCGTGGGTTACCCGGAGATACCAGTTGGGGTACATAGCGATAGTCAAACTCTATCCCGCTTTCATCAAAATCAGTACCGTATTGAGCACCGCCACCCTGGGTAGCAGCACCCCAGCCCCAATATTCCTCCAAAGGTTCTTTTACCAGACCTTTCAGGCGAAGGTCACGATTCTGAAACTCTGAAGTCATGGTAGAATAGCCCTCAAAATCTGCCGAAAACTGTACAGGAAGGCCGTCAGTGCATAGATACATATCCATCAGCTTCCTGGTAGGAGTATGCGGCTTGGCATGCGTTAAGTTTTGGTTGATTTTCCTGTAGTTAAAGTCATATACCGTCTGAAAAATAAACTCTTTGTTATCTGCCTTGGTGAGTCCGGCTGGGTTTGACCCGCCTTCTTCCAGGTTAAACAGATAGAAAAGATGGTCTTCGCCTATTTCTTCGCGATAATCCCATAGCTCATAAGCGCCACTGTTCATCACCTCCAGCGCCTGCTGTTTGGCTTCTGTTAACATCTCCGTAACGCCAGGGTAGCCTGAAGGCTTGGCAGAGCCCGCTCCTACGGTAGTGCCATCCCCATCGGTAGCGCTGCCCACATACTTTTCCCAGGTGGCTTCGTACAGCAATACCCTTGCTTTGAAAGATTTGGCTGCTTCCAGCGTAAGTTTGCCCTGATCCTCAGCACTAAGCGCGTTGTGCGATGGCAAGCCACTGATGGCTACGTCCAGGTCTTTGAGCATCTGATCTACGACCTCATAGCGACTGTTCCGGGAACCATACAGCTCTTCAGAAGTTACTTCCAGGGCGCGGGTAACGATAGGCACTCCGCCATAGCGCCTCAGCAGCAGATAATAATGCCAGGCTCTGAAAAAATGTGCAGTAGCAACAGGCACCTCAATATCTGCGGGTTCGCCGCTATATTCTTCTGCTTTTTCAATCAGTTGATTGATGGGCCTGAGGCTCGAGTAGTTATCATTCCAAACGGGATCTGTAGTAGGCACAATGGTGTTACCATGGGCATAATTATTTTCATCTCCCATGTTATTTGATAAGTCTGACTGTTCATCACCAT
Organism: Catalinimonas alkaloidigena; assembly: GCF_029504655.1. Lineage (NCBI taxonomy): Bacteria > Pseudomonadati > Bacteroidota > Cytophagia > Cytophagales > Catalimonadaceae > Catalinimonas > Catalinimonas alkaloidigena. The sequence continues at coordinate 5,431,540 of NZ_JAQFIL010000001.1, read as the reverse complement.
CAAAAAAACCTAAGCGGGTGTAGAAGTAATTGGAAGCGGTCGTAAACTGCTCAGGCGTCTGGTAGTAGATCACTTCACTTACCACATCCTGTGGTAGCTGGTCCAGGTAATCTTCGCAGCTACTCAGCGTAAAGCATGATAGTATAGTCAGACAAAATACTTTAGTCAGTATGTTTCTGTATTTCGTATCTAAGATATTCATAGCCACAATTAAAATGTAAGTTCAAATCCAAAAATCAGTGTTGAAACGTAAGGGACGGTGTCACCCTGGTGGGCACTACTTTTTTGCTCGGGATCCATTCCGTCTTTTACATTGGAGATCACGAACAAATCGTTAGCCGTTAGCGAAAAGCGTACCCTGTCTATACCTGCTCGGGAAATCAGGTCCTGAGGAAGTGTATACCCCAGCGATAGCACTTTGGCCCTCAGGTAAGAAGCTTTGACAACATTGATATCATTGGGATGTCCGTAGTTCCAGTTTTTTCTATGGCCATTATAGAAGATGGCCGGCCAGGGGGCATCACGATTGTCTTCCGACCAGGTTTGCCCGAGGAAAGCACTATTTTGGTTCATCCACCATCTGCTGAAAGGGAAAGCCAGTCCTCCTTCGCGCAATATATTTTGCCGGGCTACTCCCTGGAAGAACGCGCTAAAATCAAAGCCCTTCCATTGAGCTCCCAGCCGGATGCCAAAGCTATAGTGAGGATTGGCATCACCAAAATAAACCAGATCGTCTTCGTTGATCACACCATCTTCGTTTACATCTACACGCTTTACTGTTCCGGGCACAAGACGGTCAGGACTCCTGTACTGAGGAAGGATGGTTCCGGACTTCATGCTATTCTGATCATCTAAGCTCGCAAAACCATATTGATTATAGTAGTCAAGCACCTCTTCCTCAGTCGTAAGAATTCCATCGGTTACGTAAGTATAAATGGGATTGAGTGGTTTTCCCTCGATAATCTCACCATCACTTACTGAGTTTAACCCCCTCAATATCGTATTTGCGCCTTCCATACGGCTCACTTCACTGCGGCTGTCCCAGGCCATTAATCCAATGTTGTAGTTAAAGGAACCCACCCGATCATTCCAGTTCAATGAGACTTCCCAGCCTTTGGTGGTAAAGTCACCACTATTGGTTTTGGGGGCATTAGCCCCTAGTACCAGCGGGTAAGTGATATTCACCAGCATATCGTTATTTTCGCGAATAAAATACTCTGCTGTACCGTTCAAGCGGTTGTTTAAGATGGTAAAGTCAATGGCAGTGTTGATGGTGCTCACCCGTTCCCAGGTACGGTTTGTAGTGGTGATACCGGAAATCCATGCCGTATTTACCAATGAAGGAGGGGCACCAAATATAGTAGAACCCGCGCCCATATTAGAAATATAGTCATAGGCACCAATACCCGTAACCGAGCCGGTTTCACCATAAGAGGCCCTCAATTTCAAATTATCGAAGAAGCCCTCCTGCATAAAGCGCATTTCTGAAAGACGGATACCGGCGGAAGCGCCGTAGAAATTCTTCCATCTGAAGTCAGGGTGCAATCGTGAAGAACCATCCCGGCGAGCTAATGCCTCAAAGAGGTAGATGCCATTATAATCATAGTTCAATCTACCCAGGTAAGAAACCAAACCAATTGTTGAACTTCCTGTATTGAATCTGTTTCCATTGGAGTTCGTTACGGACCCTCCATTTACCGCCGTGGTGATATCTCCTGTATTGATATGGTCAAGTTCGTCAGATGCCATATTGGAACGAGACATGAAGTTTCTCGTATCTTCATCCTTTTGCGCGGTAGCTCCTACTGTCAGGCCAAAATTATTTTTACCCAATGAAAAACGGTAGTTGCCCTGTAGAGCATGCATGAGGGTTACATCTTCTGTTTGGTAGAGCTTGACGAAGGAATTTAATAAAGTGGTGGGAGTATAAGAAACGTTTCCTTCCCAATCGTACATGGTGACAGAGGTCTTTCTTTCCTTTCTTTCAGTGTTGCGCAGTCCTACATTGACATCATAACTAAAAGAGAGGCCTTTGACATGTTTGTCTAAATCCAGATTTAATTTACCTCCTAAACGCAATATTTTATCTCTGGTGTTGACCCGGCCACCTTCATCCAGTTTCGCCAGCATATTGTTGCCTCCAAAGGTATCATAATACTGTCCCAGAGGGTTGTACATCGGGAATATGTACATGTCCTGTACGCCTTCACCAACGCCCTGCAACGGGCCATCAATTAATCGGTCGTCATAAGAAACGCTAAAATCAGAGCTTAGCATATCATTTACTTGATACGACAGATTGGTGCGGAAATTAAACCTTTTAGCACCATCGTACACGAAATCAATAGGTGAGCGCTCATTATTATAGCCAAAAGAAGTTCTGTATACTACGCTTTCATTTCCTCCCGAAAGAGAAAGGTTATGTCTTTGAGATGATGTAGTACCATATACGGCATCATATTGGTTAACATCGGCTAAATGACGATCCTGCCCAAGCCAGAAATAGGACTCAGGGGCCATAGGCATGCTACCATCAATGATGGATACCAGTTCGTCACGCGTAAAGAAACGGTAATTAGAAGCGGCCTCTACCTCATTGCCATCTGCATCCCGGTAAAATATATTGTCATTATCACCCGCTTCCAGCCATAACTGAGCCCACTCGTTCAGATTTGCAAGAGGATAATCGTTGGCAAAGTTCAACTGATACTGGCCACTGTAGTCTACTTGAACCTTACCTTGTTTTCCTTTTTTGGTAGTTACCAGGATCACCCCTCCGGCAGCACGGGTTCCATAAATGGCGGCCGCTGCATCCTTCAATACTGAGATTGATTCAATATCGTTGGGGTTAATCGTAGAAAGCTGCCATTCGGGTATGATCAGCCCATCTAATACGACGAGTGGAGAAACACCATTAACGGAAATATCACCACGAATCTTGATATCCAGGCCTTCCTGCCCCGGACGAGAAGAAGTACGGGTTACTACTACGCCCGGCACTTCCCCCTGCAAGGACTGGGCAGCACTGGAAGTCCCTTTTGTCTGCAGTACTTCTCCCGATACCTGGGAGATGGAGCCGGTAAGTGTGGTTTTCTTTTGGGTACCGTAACCTACCACCACGACTTCAGATAGCGACTGTACATCGGGAAGCAATTCTACATTGATAACAGACCGGCCATCTATGGCTGTTTCTTCTGAAGTGAACCCGATGGATGAAAATACCAATGTGCTCGCATTCTCACTGACGGTAAGTTTATAATTACCATCAATGTCAGTTACGGTGCCTACGGTAGTTCCTTTTACCAGTATGTTTACTCCCGGCAGGCCATCACCATTTTCATCATTTACTTTTCCTGATATTGTTTGTTCCTGGGCAAAGGCATGCATATTCACCAGTAAGAGCATAGCGGTTGCAGTAAGCACTATCTTCCAGTGCTTATTTTGTAAATATCGTAATCTCATATGTAGTTTTAGATTAGTTGTAAATTCAATAAAGCAAAAATATTAGCTCATCTCCTGCGCTTGTAAAGGCAGAGGGCTTGCTCACCGAGCAGTAAAAATTTCAGCCAGATTGGCAAAATGAATTGTGGGTGATAGATTCACAGACATAGGTTTAGGTTTTGTTTGACATCATTTTCAAAGAAAAAATTGCTTGTGTTTCCCGGGTAAAAGCATACTGGCAATGTACAGGAAAGAATCAAACGGGAGTATGAATTATGATTCAAAACTGATAAACCATGTTTCATTTTGCTTTTGATAATGCTAAAAACGCATTTTAGGAGAGTTTTGCTACCAATTATTGAATTTCAGAATAATACTGATTGGGTGCTTTGCCAAAGTGCTCCCTGAAGGATTTGGTAAAATAAGCTGAGGAATTGAAGCCCGACAGGTAAGCAATCTCCTTGATGGAATATTGATTTTTTTTGAGTAAGTCTAAAGCATATCTGAGTCGGATGATCCTGATAAAATGACTTGGGTTTTTGCCGGTAAGGGAGTTGATTTTTCTGTAAAATTGGGAGCGGCTCATACCGACTTCCTGCAGAAGTTGTTCCAGCCTGAAATCCTGATCACTGATATTGTCCAGAATGACTTTAGTGACTTTATCCAGAAAGGCTTCGTCAAGGGTGTTGTTAGCTACTTCACTGGAGGGCAGCATCTCACCTAAGGCCGAAAACTTCTCTCTAAGTCGCTTTTTACTCTCTAGCAGATTGTTTATCCGGGCTTTAAGCACCCCTATGTTAAAGGGTTTGGGAAGATACTCATCAGCACCAGTGTCATAGCCTTCAATACGATCTTCCTCCAGGCTTCGGGCGGTGAGCAGAATTACCGGAATGTGACAAGTCTCCAGCCTGGTTTTTACCTGGCGGCACATTTCAAAGCCATCCATCTCCGGCATTTCCATGCTGGGCATCATCACATCACTGATTACTATGTCCGGATAGAACTTATGGATTTTCTCTAAGCCTTCTTTTCCGTTGGCAGCTTCCCTGACTTTGTACTGCGACCGCAACTCTTTTCGGAGGTGCATCCGCAGTTCTTTGTTGTCGTCTACAATCAGCACAGTAGGTCTTTTAGCGTCGCCCTGATTTTCCAGCTCTTCGTCTATATGGTATTGTCCGTCGGTAATCGCCAGCTCATATTCTGTAGAGCGTATTGCATTTGTTGCTTGCAGGTCGGTGCTTAGCATTTCTTTGAAAGGGACTCCTTTATAAGCACCTTTGTTTAAGGGCAAAAGCACAATAAATGAACTGCCTTTTTGGTATTCGCTCTCCACCATGATCTGTCCATGATGAATTTCTACCAGCCCCTTAGTAAAATTAAGGCCAATACCCGTACCGGTCTTAGAGCTATCCACATGAAAAAACCTGTTGAACACTTCTTTCAACTGTTCTTTTTTAAATCCTATACCGGTATCGCTCACGATTATTTCCGCATACTCCTTTCTGCCTTTAACTTTAGATCCTACCATCATGGAGATGCTTCCTCCACTCTCGGTAAACTTCACGGCATTAGACAAGAGGTTGGTCAATATTTTCTCCACCTTATCCGGGTCAAAATACCCGATGATGGGTTCTGAAGCACTTTTAAAACAAAAGTCCAGTGCCTTACTTCGGGCCAGATCTTCAAACAGGAGGAAAGTGTCTTTGCTAAATTTAGCGATGTCGCCTTTTACCAGTTCTAAAGGTGTTTTTCCAAGATCCATCTTTCTGAAATCCAGAAGTTGATTCATCAGGCTGAGTAGCCTTCTGGCACTTCTTTGGATTCTCAGGGCTGAGTCCCGTACTTCTTCCGGATCATTGTAGGCAGAGAGAATCTTATCCACAGGATTAAGAATCAGCGTCAGGGGAGTTTTAAACTCATGAGAAACATTGATAAAGAACTTAAGTTTAAGCTGATCCAATTCATGCTCTTTTTCTTCTCTGACAATTTTTACATAGAACCTGATGGCTAGCCAGGCAAGTATGAAAAAGCCAAGGACATAAAGTACATAGGCCCACCATGTTTTCCATAGGGGCGGCAACACACGAATATTAATACTGGCCTCTTTGGCATTTTTCAGGTCTCCGTCCAGGTAGGCTTTTACTTCAAAGGTGTAGCTTCCCGGAGCAAGACCGGAATAACTGGCTGCTCTGGATTTACCATCATGAACAAACTCATTCTCCAGGCCTGCCATTCTGTACGCATACTTGACCCGCTCAGGGTTTTGCAGATGCAATGCCACATACTCAAAAGTGATGTAACCCTGATCATGCCTGAGTAGCAGTTCATTGGTTTGATTTATACTCTTTTTGAGTAAGACCTCATCTCCAATAGTATCACCCACGTTTACCACTTCGTTAAACAACTTTAGCGTGGTGATTACCGGCTGGACGCTTTCATAGTTGTCCCCGACTTCAGTAGGGTCAAATATATTGAAGCCATTGATGCCCCCTGCGATGATACGGCCATCCTCTGTTTTGGTGATGGATTTACTCTGGAACTCCATCCCCTGCAGTCCATCGTTTACGTTAAAATTTTCAAAGCTATTCTCACTTACATCCAGCCGAGATATGCCACTTTTGGTGGTAAGCCACAGATCATGCTGATTGTCCTCCTGTATTCCTATTATCAGATTGCTGGGGAGTCCGTCTTTGACTGAATATGTCCTTATTAGCTGAAGGTCAGCGTTCAGTTTATGTAAGCCCAGATCTGTACCCAGCCAGATATTGTGTTCATGATCTTCAGTAATAAAGTTAATCCGCTTTCCTAGTATTGCGGTCTCATCTACAGTCTCAAATACTACATCCTCAGGTTTTCTGTCCTCCAGCTGTTTAAGGTCAAGAACGCTGACTCCTACAGAGGTTCCTATCAGCAGTCGTTGCTGTGTATCTATAAACAGAGAAAAAACAAAATTACTTAAAATGCTGCCAGCTTCATGCGCTTGATGTGTGAAGTGCTTAAACTCTCCGGTTTCAGGTATTCTTACGTTTAAGCCAGCCGTCTGTGTTCCCACCCACAAACGGTGCTGTTTGTCTTCTACCGCGCACCAAACCGTATTCTGTCCTATGCCATTTGGCCTGTTGGGATTATGTTTAAACTGTTTTACGCTATTAGTCTGCGGGTAAAACCTATTGAGTCCACCATCCCAGGTACATACCCAGATAGAGCCATCATAACTTTGTTTAAGAAAAAGAATTTTGTCTGAGCTTAAAGTATTGCGCTCAGCAGGCTGGTGACGGTAATGCCTGAACGTAAAAGAGTCTTCCTCAAATAAGTTCAATCCTCCACCATCAGTACCTATCCAGATCCTACCCTTCTTATCCTGCATGACGGATTGAGCGATTCTGGCACTAAGTCCTTCGGTAGTTCCTGATTTATAAAAATAATGACCAAATTCAGATTTAGCCAGTGCTAGTTTAGCGAAGCCTTTATTGTAAGTAGCAAACCAAAAGATACCTTCATCATCCTGAAGGATTTTTGAAGGTTGGTTATTAGGCAAAGAAAAGGGTACCTCCGGATCGTTTTCAATATGCTGCAAGACATTTCCTTTTTCATCCAGCAGATATAGTCCGAAGCCATCAGTAGCGACCCATTTATTGTTGTTTTTATCAAGGTAGAGATCAAAAATAGGGATGCGGTGCTTTACCGGAGAAATCAGTTCAAATGTATTGCGGTCCCTATCCCAATACACCAGTTTAGACAGATCATTGCCAATCCAGAAATCATCATTTTCGTCAACCAATACGCTTTTAGGTAGATGACCTAGTTCAAAAGCTTCCCCTACATCTATGAGTACACGCTCAAAAGTCTCGCTTTCCTCCACATAACGGTTAAGGTGTTCTCCGGCGCTGCCTACCCAGATATTTCCTTCTGCGTCAGCAAATATGCTGGAGATATCATTATGATCTATGGTTTGCTCATTCTTACTGCTGTGGGTAAAATGCCTGAAGTCGGGCCACTCTCCACGCTGGGTATCATAGTTTACAAGGGTGGCCATATAGAGGCCATTTTTGGTGCCTACCCACAGCTTGTTTTTCGCACTATCATAGAAGACTGTATTGATGAGATATCGTCCTTTGGGTGCATCCTGTAAATTAATACGGTAAAAAGACTTATGTTCTTTATCAAATACATTCAGTCCATTGGTGGTGCCAATCCAGAGATTGCCGGCTGAATCTTCGGCAATAGAACTGACCCGGTTGCTGCTGATGGACTTTGGGTTACCTATTTCTGGCCGGAAAATCTCAAATCCGTAACCATCATATTTGTTGAGGCCATCTATAGTACCCACCCATATAAAACCCTCGCTATCCTGAAAAACTTCCAGACACGTACTACTGGATAGTCCCTCCATGGTAGAAAACTCCTCAAATTTTAGGTTTGAATATTGGGCATGCGCGTAAAATGATACCAAACAAAATAAAAATTCCAATACATACACACTTGCTCTCTTGCTATTCATGTTCTCAGTCATCAGTTAGGAAGCTGCTTCATATCATACAGTTACAAATTAGAAAATAATTATTTGTACTTGGGGCATAAGTTGATTTTAGCTAGATATTTAATTGGCACAATAAAATACTTTTTGACTTGCTGTGATAGTGAAGCCGGTTAAAGTTTCTACGCTTAACTTGCCAGATATGAAATATGCAAGAGTATAAATTGCTATTGAGGGCAAGGCGAGCGTGGTAGTTTGTTGGTTTCATATTTCTTTTACAGAAATGTACCAATAATATAAGTTCCCCTCACAGGAAGTAGAACCAGGCAGGTTTTGCTTGACACAGTCTCTACGAATAGAGCGCTTGCTAATCCTGATGGAGTGTAGAGCGATGCTGACCAATATCCAATGAATATAATTCTTCTAAGTGGCTTCATAGGATGCTGAACAGCATGCATATAAGTGATTTTGACTATCACGCAGCGGAAGCTTGTTTGTGAATCAGAACTTTTAGGAGGGCTTCGCATCTGTATATTTATTCCGGATGGTAGCAATTGATGCAGCAGGAAAAAACTTAGATTGTCATTACAAATAGTAAAGGCAGTGGTTAATTTTTAGCATTTTGTTCCAACCTGTTAGCAGATGTTGGTCTTTAGCTAAAAAATGATTTCCTTCAGAAAAGGTCTTTAATTCAGCTGGATGAAATTCATTAAGCAACATATTAGAAATTCTGCTGCTAAGCTTCATGCTGAAAGTGAAGGTTTTGATCTGTTTTCTGATACGGATCTTTGGAGTGAACTTATTAAAGGAAGCCATAATGCTTTTGAGCAGATTTACTATCGATATGTAAACCTACTATACGACTATGGATTTAGATTGAGTGGGGAGCCTCAATTAGTGGAAGACTGCATACAGGATTTCTTTACTGATCTTTGGGTGAAAAGGAATAAGCTACCTCAGGTTAAAGCGGTTAAATCTTATCTGCTGGTTTCGCTAAAAAGAAGGTTGTTCAGAAAACTGGCGCATCAAAAAAAAGATGTACTCAAAGTTTATGAAGCTTTGGAACCAAGAATGGCTGGGTTTGACCCTGATTTTGATGTGGGCCATGCTGAAGACAGTAGGATTGCCCTTACCCAAGCCTTAACTCATCTTAGTAATAAACAGAAAGAAGCCATTTATCTACGGTTCTATAACCTGCTTTCCTATGAAGAAATAGCCGAAGTAATGGAAGTACAGGTGAAGGCAGTCTATAAGCTGATGGCAAGAGCATTGAAAGTACTTCGGGCTACTATGAACCAACCTATCATTACCCATCTTCTAATTGCCATTTTAGCATCATAATTGAACAATCTATATAACTGGTTTAATGAAGAGGTGTTTTTTTTGAATGCTATCTAATTATTAAAAAAGTGTTGCAGTGCATGGGGTAAAATTAACCCTCTTTGTATCCTATTAATAAAGAACAAAGGGTATGAAGCACGCTAAGTTTTACAAGTATGCTGATTTTCAGGTAGAAGACTTCCTCAACGATGAATACTTTCAGGAGTGGATAGTAAGTCCTGATGAGGAAAAAGAGGCCTATTGGAAAGAATATGTGCTACGCTTCCCCCTCCAGAAAGAGAAAGTAGAAGAAGCACGTAAACTGTTTGAAGGTCTCCGCTACACCCCATATTCTTTATCCAAAGAAAAGCAGGATGAGATGCTTCAAAGGATAAATACACATGCTTCTGCGCTGAATTATGAGAGAAGCGCTCCATTTTATCAGAAAAAGTACTTCGCTGTAGCGGCCTCCTTATCTTTGGTGATACTCTCTACCCTATTTTGGTTAGTGCCACTTTTTAATGAAACATACGAAACCACCTTCCAGGAGACAAAAACAGTCGTGCTTTCTGACGGTAGTGAAGTAACGCTCAATGCAAACTCTAAGATCAAGGTTGTGATCGATACTGAGGAAAATCAGCCGCGGGAAGTGTGGCTGGAGGGAGAAGCGTATTTTGAAGTAAAGCATCTGGATGAAAAGATGGCAGTATCGAGGCCCAATCTGAATAAGTTTGTAGTACATACTGCTAATCTTGACATAGAAGTATTGGGTACCACCTTCAATGTCTCCAGCCGTTCAAGAAAGAGTGAGGTCCTCCTGAAAGAAGGCAGCATAAAGGTAGCGAGTGAACAGGTTGAGCAAACACAAATATTAAAACCGGGAGATCTGTTGGCACTATCAGTAGAGGATAAAGACTTTCATATAAAAAAAATGGAGAGGGATGTAGAACTGCCATGGCGAGAGAACTTCTTTGTTTTTCAAAATACGCCTCTGAAAGAGGTGGCAAAAATAATGGAAGATTATTATGGGGTGCAGGTAGAGATAATAGATGTTAGGTTGAGGGATAAAATCTTTACTGCCAAAGTCTATAGAAGTGATCTGCCTATTTTGCTACAAGCCATAGAGGCCTCATTCAATGTAAAGGTAAACAGACAAGGAAGTAAGATTCAGATAAGTCATTAAAAGAAGCCTGTCGGCATTTCACCTGCCAGCATACACCGACAGAGTTTCCATCATTTACATAAATACCTAATACTTATGCAACTTAAAACTACACAAAAAACCAGAGTAATGTTAGGGTCATTGCTTTTGATGTTCAGTTTCTGCACGCTGCAGGCTCAAAATTTAGCCTCAGTAGGAGACAGCCAGCCCTTGGTATACCAAAGCTATCAGGGTGAAGGGGAATTACTGCAAAACTTTCTGATGCAATTAGAAAATGACTACGAAGTACAGTTTGCCTATGACGGAGAGTTAATCAATGGCCAGAAAGTCAACGTCAGCATAGAAGAAGGACAAAGTCTGGAAGCCATACTCAATATCGTGCTCAATATGCATGCACTGCAATATCAAAAGCTTGGAGAAAAACTCTATGTCATCAAACGCCAGGAGCAGAAAGAACTCCGAAAGCTTGATAAAGCTCCTGATGATAAAGATAACTCTAAGGAAAAGCCTTTGGCGATCGGTTCTTTGCGTTCTGGCATTAAACCTTTGGAACAAACTATTAGTGGCATTGTATCTGACGAAGATTCTGGGCAACCATTACCGGGAGTCAATGTGCTAGCGAAAGGAACCACAATTGGTACAGTTACTGACGTTGAAGGTCAGTACCGCCTGACTGTTGGAGATGATGTTAGTACGCTTGTATTTTCTTCTATAGGCTATGTTTCTCAGGAAGTACCAATTAATGATAGAAATAGCATTAATATATCTCTCCTGCCAGATGTGCAATCCCTTTCAGAGGTAGTAGTAGTAGGCTATGGTACCCAGAAGAAAGCGGATGTTACGGGTTCTGTTGCCTCCGTCTCTGAAGAGGCCTTACAAAGCAGACCGATGGCCAATTTTGAAGATGCTTTACAGGGCAGGTCTAGTGGCGTACAGGTAAGGCAGGCAGGAGGAGACCTGAGTGGTAAATTTACCATCAATATCAGAGGAGTAGGATCGGTCACCGGGAGCAACGACCCATTAGTTGTGGTAGATGGCGTTCCGCTCTTCAGTGGTGACTTTTCTACCATCAACCCTAAAGATATTGCCTCAATTGACATATTAAAAGACGCCTCTGCCACTGCCATTTATGGCTCCAGGGCAGCTAATGGCGTAGTCATCGTCACCACAAAAAAAGGCAAAGCCGGGGCCACACAATTTACCTTCAGCACTGACCTGGGGTTTGAAGAAATTACCGAATCCTTTGATGTCATGAGCACTGAAGAGCAACGCCTCTTGTTTGTGGAAGCTTTCAAAAATTCAAACCGTGATATTTCAGTTTATGATGATCCAACCAACCCCGCCTGGCAGGTAGATACAGATTGGCAAGAGCTGGGCACCAGGACCGCATTCAGACAAAACTATAACTTAGGCTTCAGTGGCGGTTCTGAAAAAACACAGTTTTCAGGCTCCGCTTCTTACCTAAACCGGGAGGGTACCTTGCTGAACTCTGACCTTAAGTCCTGGTCATTGAGGGTGAACATGAACTCAGAGCTGAACGATTGGCTTAAAATTACTACGAATCTGACCGGAAGCCATCAGGTACAAAATGTCCAGAACAATGACTCCTGGGGTAGCAGTGGTTTCAGAAGCCTCGTCTATCAACACTCTTTTACGCCAGCCTATGACGAGGAGGGTAATTTAACCGCTGTGAATACAACCGCAGCGCCCTATTTTGGGGCGAATGACAACCCACTTATTGACATGGTATTGCCTACCAGAGAAGATAATGTGACCAGAATCCTGGGTAACACCAAGTTAGATGTAAAGCTGACAGATGAACTAGTACTATCAGGGAATCTGGGTGGAGATATCGTCCTGGGGGATGGATATACCTACTTACCTGTCTATCAAATTGGTAGATTCAGCCGTCCTGAAGGAAGTGTTACGGTACCCACCAGCAAGCAGATTAACTGGGTATCTGATCTTACTTTGAATTATGACAAGCAAATTAACCAACATAATATCAAGACCCTGCTAGGGTTTTCTGCTCAGCAGTTCCTTACCAAAAATAACACTACCACAGGTACAGGAACCATTGATAACGCTCTCAACCAGCTTTCTAACCAAACCAACTTCAATGCCAGCGGGGCTGATATAAGTGCGCGGCCTGGTATCTACTTTCCTGCGGGTGAATTATGGTTTTCAGGATAAATATCTGCTGACCGCTACTGTGCGTCGGGACGGTTCTTCCAAATTTGGGCCGGACAAACGATATGGTCTGTTCCCTTCAGCTTCAGTGGCATGGAGAGTTTCTCAGGAAGACTTTTTACAGTCTTCTCAACTCATTGATGACCTGAAGTTTAGGGTAAGCTACGGCCTGACAGGGAATCAGAACATTGGAGATTTCGCTTTTATCACCCGCGCAGGTGCAGCCCCTTATGTGTTTGGAAACAGTGTAGTAGTAGGTAATGCGCCACAAAATATTGGTAATCCTAACCTGCAATGGGAAGCTACCAAGCAATTTGACATAGGGATAGACCTTTCATTGTTTGAAGGAAGAATCTATTCAACCCTGGATTACTATGATAAACAGTCGGAAGACCTGCTGATATCTACGCCCATCCCTCTCACCTCAGGCGTAAGTCAGGATCCTATTGTAAACCTCGGCTCAGTAAAAAATACCGGTGTTGAATTCTCTGTTTTGTCCAGAAACATAATAGGTGCTTTTTCCTGGACAACGGATTTTAACATATCATATAACAAAAATGAGGTAATTGATATTGGTACCAACTCTATCGGGGAGCCTTTGGAGATTCCCGGCCAGTTGATTCCGCTATCTAACCAGCAAGCCAACCTGACGCGGGCTGGCCATCCCGTAGGCGCTTTCTATATGTACCAGTATGATGGCGTCTGGCAGCAGGGGCAGGAAGATGAAGCATTACGGTGGTCCAGCGCTGTGCCTGGAGATCCCCGTTATGCGGACTTGAACGGAAATGGGGTGTTGGATGTAGAAGACAAAACATTTGTAGGCAACCCTCATCCCAAATTCTTTGGAGGTATGGATAACACCTTTGCCTACAAAAACCTTTCATTGTCCGTATTTCTCAATTTCGCTACCGGCTATCAGGTATATAATACAGCTCGGAACCTGTTTTCCAGAGGAGTTCCTTTTGTCCAGAATTTCGCTGAGGTAAATGGCTTCTGGACGCCGGAAAACCCTAGCAACACTGTCCCCAGACCTTCTCAGGGAGGAAATACAACTACGCTGACAACCTTGGTCTCTGATCGTTTTCTGGAAGATGCGGATTTTCTGCGGGTGAAAAACGTCAGATTATCCTACAATTTCCCTGCATCATTTTTCAGTGGAAGAATTGTCCGGGGAGCACAGCTTAGTTTGACGGCAACCAATCTGTTTACTTTTACCAAATATTCAGGCTTAGATCCTGAGGCTTCCAGTCGCACAAGTCTGCTTTCGGCGGGTATAGATTATACCCCCTATCCCCTTACCAGGCTGATATCATTGGGAGCACAATTCACCTTTTAACAGATATACTTGATCATCAAAAATATTTAAGTCATGAAACGTGCAAAAATAATAATTTTAACCTTCATGCTTGGCACCTTCTTACTAGCAGGTTGCGAAGATATATTGGAACCCGCACCGCAGGGACAGGTAGCACTTGAAGACCTGCTTACTACCGAAAGTGGAATGATCACGGCAGTAAATGGTGTTTATCAGCCCCTTCAAGGATTGTATGAAGGCAATATGCTGAGAATAACCGACATGGCCAGTGATGACGGATGGACCTGGAGAAAAGAAACAGAGCCAGATATTTATATTGTGGAACAAACTTTTAACATAACCCAAAATGTTTGGTCCAGCCATTATACAGGCATTACCCGCGCCAATACCGTATTGGCAAATTTATCGGGCATAGAAGAGTATTCCAGTCAGGAGATGAGAAATGCCCTGGAAGGGCAGGCCAAATTTATGCGGGCCTTTTATTACTTTAATATGGTACGGCTATTTGGGGGCGTGCCTTTGATCCTGGAGGAAATAGAAAGTCGTGAAGATTCAGAACAGGCCCGGGCCAGTATTGAACAGGTATACGCACAGATCAAAACTGATATAGCAGATGCAATTACGCTTTTACCTCCTTCTTATCAGGGGGGCGCCGGGATGGAGGCGGGTAGGCCCACTACCTATGCGGCAAGTGCCCTGAAGGCGTTGGTGCATCTGGAGCTGGAGGAGTGGAATGAAGCCGCTGAGGCTGCTAGTGCGGTGATCGGAAAGGGTAGTTTGTTGGAGAATTACGCGGATAATTTTAACGGCTCTCAGGAAAATGGCCCCGGGGTGCTGCTTGAGGTACAATATGGGGGAGTAACAGGCCAGACGGCCAGTTCGCAAAGTAATGGCTTTGCTCCGCCGGATTTCAATGGTGCAGCCTTTATTTTACCTACCGATGACAACTTAAACGGGCAGGGGGGAAGCTTATCTTCAGGCAATAGTTTTATCCAAATTTTTGAGCCGGGAGATTTACGCAAAGATGTCATCGTACAAACCTACGGACTGGTAAATTTTATTGATCCTTCTATGCCTGATGGGAGCCTCTATTATGTCAACAAATACTATAATACCAATGATCCGATAGGGCTAAGTACGTGGAACTTCCCTTTGATTCGCTATGCTGAAATTTTGTTGGTGCGGGCCGAAGCTCTGAATGAACAGGGCTATGTGCCTGATGGTGAGGCTTTTTCCCTCTTAAACAGTACCCGGACCAATGCCGGCTTATCTGCTTTGACGGCTGCTGACCTACCCGATCAGGCTGCTTTTAGAAAGGCGCTGAGGGAGGAAAGAAGGAAAGAACTTGCATTTGAAGCCAAAAGATATTATGATCTGAACCGCTGGGGGATTCTGGAGGAGACAATCCAGGAGCAGATGGATTTTCTGGGGCTTACTTTTCCCAGTAGTAGAAATATAAGTCATCCGATTACTGGAAAACAGTATTATCTTTATCCCATACCAAGTATTGAGTTTGTAAATAACGCCAATTTAGGTGAACAAAACCCCGGCTATTGATGAGGATACCACTAAGTAATGTATTGATACTGTTTTTATCATTCGCTTGCTGCTACTGTAGCAGCAAAGCGGATGGGCCGCCTGATGCGGACAGGCCCAACATTGTATTAATTATGGCTGATGACCTTGGTTATCATGACCTGGCCTGCTATGGTAATACAAAAATCAATACACCAAATATTGATGCTCTGGCTGAAGCGGGCTTACGGTTAACCAATTTTCATTCCAACGGAGTAGTGTGCAGCCCCACCCGGGCTGCTTTGCTGACAGGCTTGTATCCGCAGGAAGCGGGAGTAGAAGGCGTGGTAACGGCCAAAAGCCATCGGGATGTAGGGATGAATCTTGATCATTACACCTTAGCTGAATATTTAAAAGACGCAGGTTATGCTACCGCTGCCTTTGGTAAGTGGCATTTAGGTTATCAGGCTAAGTATGGTCCTCTTTCCCAGGGTTTTGACCATTTTAAGGGCTTTGTCAGCGGTAACATAGATTATTTTAGTCATATTGACCAGGAAGGATATGAAGACTGGTGGCAGGGCACAGAACTCAATCCTGAAGAAGGCTACTTAACCGAACTCATCACCGATCACGGGATTGATTTTATCAGGGCTCATCAGGACTCTTCCTTCTTTTTGTACTTGCCACATGGTGCTCCTCACTACCCCTACCAGGGGCCTGAAGATGAAGCCGAACGAAGCATCGCTGGTGATTTCGTAGTAGGTGGAAAAAGAGAAGATAAAGATGTGGCGTACAAAGAAATGATTGAATCACTGGATAAAAATGTGGGAAGGATTGTACAGACTTTGGAAGAAGAGGGACGCATGAATAACACCCTCATCATTTTTTGTTCGGACAATGGTGCTACCCCGAATGTAGGCTCCAATGCTCCTTATCGGGGGTACAAAAGCCAGGTATACGAAGGTGGCCATAGAGTGCCAGCTATCTTCTATTGGAAAGGTAAAATCAGTCAATCTGTAAGCGATGAGTTAGTGCTGTCTATGGATATCTTTCCCACCATTGCAGATTTGGTAGCAGAAGACCCGGTAAATACGGAGAAAACCTCCGGGATCAGTGTCGCCGAACTTCTGCTCGGCAATCAAGCCGGGCTGACCAACAATGAACGTACGGTTTTCTGGAGGTTTAAAAACCAAAAAGCTGCCACCAAAGCACCGTGGAAAGTGGTGCTGACACCCGATAGTGCTGAGCTTTTTAACCTGGCCAATGATCCGTCGGAAACCACAAACCTCAAAGACAGTTTCCCTGAAATTTTTGTAGAATTGAACGAATCTTTGAAAAACTGGGAAGAAGGTCTTACAGAAGAATTAATCTCAAACTAACACAATATCACCTATGCTTAAGTGTCTATTCGTAGTAAATTGCTTATTGTTTCATATAGTGTTTAATCCTTTGTTTGCCCAGAATGCAAGCTCATCGGGCCAGCCCAATATTGTTTATATCCTGGCGGATGATTTGGGGTATGGCGATATTTCATTTTTCAATGAGAACTCAAAACTCCATACACCTGCTATAGATGAATTAGCAAAAGGAGGAGTCGCATTTACCGACGCACATACCAGTTCTTCTGTCTGTACGCCTACCCGATACAGTATCCTTACGGGCAGGTACAACTGGCGCTCAACATTAAAAAAATCCGTGTTAAGCGGATATTCAAAAGCACTGATTGAACCAGAGCGAATGACGGTAGCAGATCTGTTGCAGCAGCATGGGTATCATACGTCTTTTGTGGGAAAATGGCATCTGGGATGGGACTGGAGCTTTAAGCATGAAGCTGATGATATCAATTCCTATAACCTGAACAACAATCCTGAGGTTGATTTTACCCAACCCATCACAAATGGCCCTAACGCTCAAGGTTTTGATTATTCATTTGGCTTTAACGGCTCCCTGGACATGCCTCCTTATGTTTACATTGAGAATGCAAATGCCACTTCCTCCATTATTGATACCACACAAAATGTGGATACCAAAGGCTTCTGGAGGAAAGGGCCTACCGCCCAGGATTTTAACCATACCTTGACCCTGGACGATCTGACTGAAAAAGCAGTAGCTTACATCAGTGAACAGGCAAAACAACCTGCACCTTTTTTCATGTATTTTGCCCTTCCCGCCCCGCATACCCCTATCTTACCTACCACCGAATTTCTGGGGAAAAGTAATACCAACTTTTATGGTGACTTTGTTCTTCAGGTGGATGATGTTGTAAGAAGGGTGGTAGAGGCACTGGAAAAGCAGGGTGTACGTGAGAACACCATGATCATTTTTACGAGCGATAATGGCTGCTCACCGAAAGCGGATTTTGGGGAGTTGGCTAAGGTGGGGCATGATCCAAGTTATATCTACAGAGGTCATAAAGCAGACATTTATGAAGGAGGACATAGGGTTCCTTTCATCGTAAACTGGACCGGTGGAATAAAGAATCCTTTGGTTTCCGATGAGGTGATCTGTACCACCGACTTAATGGCTACCTGTGCGGATATCTTAGACACCGATTTACCTGATGATGCCGCAGAGGATAGTTATAGCTTTTTGCCGGTATTACAGCAGAAGAGCTACACAAAACCTTTGAGAGAAGCCACTGTACATCATTCTATAGAAGGACGTTTTGCTATCAGAAAAGATGAGTGGAAACTGATACTCTGGCCCGGTTCGGGAGGATGGAGTGCGCCCAAGAGCGGAGAAGCTTTGGAGGGGCTGGAACCTATGCAACTCTATAATCTGGCGGAAGACCCTGCCGAGCAGGAGAATTTGTATCATAAACATCCTGAGGTAGTGAAGTCTTTAACAGCATTGTTAAACGACTATATCAAAAAAGGGAGAAGCACCCCTGGTAAAGAGCAGCGCAATGACGGGCCTGCTGTATGGGAGGAGTTAGACTGGATGGGAGCTGAAAATTCAAATGAATAGGTGATGAATTCCATCACTAAAGTTTTCAGGGGTCATATGCTACTTGCTCTTATTATTTCTGCTTGCACTTCCGCAGTAGAAAAGCCAAATATCATCATCATATTGGCTGATGACATGGGCTATGGAGATTTGTCATGTTATAACCAGGAAGCAAAGTTTCAAACGCCAAATATTGATAAGCTGGCAAGCGAAGGCATGTTGTTCACAGATGCCCATTCTCCTTCTGCGGTATGCACACCGACGCGATATAGTATACTGACTGGCAGATATGCGTGGAGAAGCCGCCTGAAAGAATGGGTACTATGGGAATGGGATCCTCCCCTCATTGCGCCTGAACTTACTACGCTTCCCGCGTTTTTGAAGCATCAGAGTTACCATACTTCTGCTATTGGCAAGTGGCACCTGGGCTGGAACTGGCCTACTACAGACACTATATCAGCCAAAGAGACAAATGGCAAAAATGTAGATTACGGGCAAGCTATATCAGGTGGTCCCCTTAGCTATGGGTTTGACTATTATTTTGGTGATGACGTACCCAACTTTCCTCCCTATACTTTTATAGAAAATAATAAAGTCATGGCTTTACCTACTGAGGATAAGCCTGGCACCATGTTTGGCAAAGCAGGTAAAATGGCTGCCGGCTGGAAACTTGAGCATGTGATGCCGGAGATTACCAGAAAAGCTGTAGAATATATTCATGATAAAAAAACTGAAACTGACCAGCCTTTCTTCTTATATTTTGCTTTAACTGCACCTCATACACCGATCGTACCTACAGCTGATTTTAAAGATAAAAGCAATGTCGGTCCTTACGGTGATTTTGTGTTAGAAGTTGATTGGTCAGTGGGCCAAATCGTAGAAGCATTAGAGCAAAGTGGACAAAGGGAGAATACAATTATTTTTTTTACCAGCGACAACGGCTCTCCGGCACGGGATGGTACCAGTCATTCGGGACCGATTGGCTCGGTAATCGCCAACTTCGGGCATCATCCAAACGGGAAGCTGAGAGGGCTAAAGGCAGACATATGGGAAGGGGGGCACAGGGTGCCATTCCTCGTAAACTGGAAAGGTCATATTGGTGAAGGAACGGTCAATAATTATCCAGTGTCGAGTATCGACTTGTTCCCTACTATTGCTGACCTGTTGGAGAAGCCATTTTCCGGAGATGAAAAAGCAGGTAAAGATAGCTACAGCTTATTACCTCTTCTCCAAGGTAATGAGGATGATACGCTGAGAAACAGAAGTCTGATACACCATTCCGGCGCAGGAGTTTTCGCAATCAGAAAAGGACCATGGAAGCTCATTCTTTCGGATGTTTCTGGTGGCTTTAGTGATCATAGTCATCCGGATGGTTATGGAATAGAAACGCCGGGACAGTTGTACAATCTGGATGAAGACATCAGCGAAAAAGAAAATCTTTACGACAGACGACCGGATATAGTGAATAGCTTGCTCAACTTACTTGATAAAGCTCAGCAGTAGTTTCTTATACAAACTAACTATTTTGGCAGATGCAAAAACTTTGATAGTATATTTTGTGGCGGCTTTCTTGCTGATTTGCTCAGCGCTATTTTATGCGTCCATTGAGCAGTCATACATATATTTTTAGAGAGAGCAGTTTTTGTTGAATTGTGCTGATATGGATAACTTTATCAGCTCACCTACATTACCACCCATTTAAGGTAATAGGTTCTTTTTGAAATTATCATACGACGTAAACCTGAAAAGGGTCACGGCAGCAGCTTTTACTATGAAGACTCGGTCAGGCTGTCGTCCTTATTGTTCTATGGCAGAAAAAAAAGGTGGGTGGGCATGACTTAGGGTTCCAGCAAAGACAATAGATTCACCCACATGATGCGGAAGAACATAGAGGTTTGAAATTGTAGAATAGAGAAGCATCGGGCAGGTTATTACTTCGGTAAAAATTAATGTGAAGCAAATGACAATCGGAGATATGATAAAAAATAGATAAATTATCAAAAAAAGTCTACCATGAACAAGCGATTAAAAGCAGCTACAAACAGCCAGTCAAGAAGAACCTTTATCAAAAAATCCATCCTGGGAGGAGCGGCTTTACCCTTATTCCCTGGAGATCTATCTTGGGGTGGGCATGATCCTGCGGCTACTCCTTTGAAAGTTCACATATTCTCCAAACACTTACAGTTTTTGAATGAGCAGGATATGGCTGAGGCTGCTGCCGAAATTGGATTTGATGGCATTGACCTAACGGTACGTCCTAAGGGACATGTGCAGCCGGAGAGAGTGGAAGAAGAGTTGCCAGGTGCGGTAGAAGCTATGCGCAAAGTGGGTTTTGCTCCCAGTATGATGACCACCGCTGTACAGGACCCCGATAACCCAACCGATAGACAGGTGTTGGAAACAGCGGCTAAGCTTGGGATGCAGTATTACCGCATGAGCTATTTTCGCTATCAGGATGATAAGAGTATACCCGAGTCACTGCGATACTTTCAACAAAGGATGGAAGCCTTAAGTCAGCTAAACAGTGAGTTGGGGTTAACCGGATGTTATCAGAATCATGCTGGAAACTATGTGGGCGCTTCTATCTGGGAACTGTGGGAACTTCTGAAGAAGGCCGATTCGCAGTCGATGGGCGCTCAGTACGATATCCGGCATGCCGTGGTTGAGGGTGGTATGTCCTGGCCCAACAGCCTGCGATTGATACAACCCCATATCAAAACTTTAGCCATTAAGGATTTTATATGGGAAAAGAAAAATGGAAAATGGTATCCCCGAAATACTCCTTTGGGAGAAGGCATGGTAGATTTTAAAACCTATTTCCAGCTATTGAAAAAATACCGCATTCAAGCTCCGATATCTCTTCATCTGGAATATCCGATTGGGGGCGCTGAACACGGAGATACCAAACTGTCAGTTGACAAACAAATAGTTTTTGATGCCATGAAGAAAGATTTAAAAACTGTCAGAGAGTGGTGGCAACATGAAGGATGAGAGCGGTCCGAAGGAAGATAACTCTTTGATAGTGACAGCTTATTTTCTCACGGCCTTCTGTTAGTAGTAAAAAAATGAGGTTCATTCCCCCTGGAGCTCCGGGTTTTCCATTTGGTATTGTATGGGCAGCCCAGCGTGCTGAACTCTGGCTTTGGCGTCCTCTCTGGGTCATGCCGACGAGTGTATCAGCATAGTGCTCTATTAGGATGCTTTAGCTTGCAATTTATAGCCGGTAAAGTACCCTCTCAATTTTCTTTAGTTACATCCTGAACTACTATCAAATTGAAAAAGAGTCAATTGTAACTACCTGATAAACAATCATTAGTACGAGAAATAATCGGAATTTATAAAAATAGGATTCTCACTAAATAAATGCTGTTTACATAAAAAATTCAAAAATTCTTGTTTTATCTAAACGATTGTTTAGTTATCTCGTTATATATAAACGTAATATGCCAAGGACAAAGAATTATATTGAGCAGGAAGTAATCGAGAAAGCTATGAACTTATTCTGGCGTAACGGTTACGAATCCACTTCTATGCAAATGCTTGAGAAGGAAATGGGCATTAACAAATTTTCTATCTACTCCAGTTTTGAAAATAAAAACGGGGTTTTCCTTGAAAGCATAAAGTGTTACAGGCAGAAGCTTAACAGATTGCTCAGTAATTTAAAGTCATCTACCAATGGTGTTGAAAGCATCAAAGAATACTTCTACAATTTTGTTGAATTCTCTAAAGATAATGGATATGGAAAGGGCTGTTTGGTGACGAATACCGCAAACGAAATCGGGCAAGATGCTGATAAAAAAATTAAAGACGCACTTTCACAATTCACAGAAAATGTGAGAGCGCATTTTGCGGAAATTTTGAGACGGGATCAATCCAAAGATAATGAGATAATTGAACAACAAGCTGACTATCTGATAATAGCCATGTTTGGACTAGCATCAGCAAGCAGAACATTCAACCCATCGCAATTGGAAAATTATATAGAAAACATTTTTAAAAGTTTATAAGCTTTTTTTTAAGCGATAACTAAATGATCGTTTAGTTATTTAATAATTATAGTAGTAAATAAAAGTTCAAATTATGAGTACGACACAAAAAAGTGAATCATTGACAATTCATAGCATAGAATCAGCACCCGAAAAAAGTAAAGCATTACTACAGAAATCAAATAATGCTTATGGTTATGTGCCCAATTTGCACGGTGTTTTGGCAGAAGCGCCAGGATTATTGGAAGCTTACCAAAATATACACGAGTTATTCGCAAATTCCTCTTTTGACAAGGATGAGCTTACAGTAGTGTGGCAAACCATCAATGTAGAACACGAATGTCACTATTGTGTACCGGCACACACAGCAATTGCCAAAGCAATGAAAGTGGATGACGCCATTACAGAAGCATTAAGAAACAACACAAAGCTGCCTTCTGAAAAACTGGAAGCATTGCGAACCATGACCTTAGCGATGGTCAGGAATAGAGGCAATGTAAGCCAAGACGAAATGGCTATGTTTTATGATGCGGGTTTTAACCAAAGACAATTACTGGAAATCATTCTCGGACTTGCTCAAAAAACAATCAGTAATTATACCAATCATATTGCTGAAACACCTTTAGATAAGGGAGCTGAAAAATATGCATGGAACTGATAACAAATATTTATATAGGTGTCAGCGGTATCTGCTGACACTTATGATTAAACAAGCTCTCTATCAAAGGGGAAACTTATATGAATTATAAGAGAAGGAAGTATCTTAAAAACCTGGGTATCATTGGCCTGTCGGGATTTATTTCACCTGCTATGGCTAACAGCTTTAAAAAAACTGAGCATATGAACACGAAAGATTTACCAAGGCCAAAAGTTTTGTTTTTTGATGTAAACGAAACATTACTGGACCTGACACAAATGAAGCAACAAGTTGGTAAAGCTTTACATGGCAGAGAAGACCTGCTTTCACTTTGGTTTACCACCATGCTGCAATATTCTCTGGTCACCACTGCTAGTGGTCAGTACCATCATTTTGGTTATATAGGTGCCGCTGCACTACAGATGGTTGCGGCAAATAACAATATTGCTATTTCAGAAAGTGAGGCAAGAGAAGTAATAGTGAATGCTTTAAGAGGTCTGCCTGCTCATCCTGAAGTAAAACTCGCATTGAGGCAATTAAAAGAAGATGGATACAAATTGGTGTCGTTTACTAATTCCTCAAACGAGGGTGTAAAAAAACAGTTTGAAAGCGCGGGCTTGACTGAATATTTTGAAGAAAGGTTAAGTGTAGAAGAAATTGGTAAATTTAAACCTTTCAAAGAGACTTATGATTGGGGGGCCAGGAAAATGGGGATTAACCCGAATGAAGCGATGCTGATTGCGGCTCACGGATGGGATGTGGCAGGCGCCTTATGGGCAGGATGGCGAGCGGCATTTATTAGCAGGCCAGGCAAGCAACTCTTCCCGTTGGCCCCGGAAGCCGAAATAGTAGTTTCAGACTTGCAAAAGGTGTCAGATATTTTATTGACTTATAAGTAAATAAAAAAGTATAAAAGATTCGCTTGGACGAAACTACCCGACATGCGTCATATGCTGACCCACGGAGGAAAGCGATTGATAAAAGCCATATTTTTTAAATAAAGTGGCTTTGTTGTAAACCTCCTTAGATATCGGAGAAACCCAGAAAGACCCAATAATTCACTATTTCAAAAAATAGAAATTAATGGGTGAAATTGAGTAGCCATAAAAAGCCAGCTTCCAGAGAGCTGGCTTTTTACTATAAATTGCTCTGATGGAAATTTAGACACCAGCGTTGTTTGATTATTTTGCACAGACATTTTGAAAAAACAGAAGAACTTTAAATTTACATGCTGAAAGGCTTGATCTGGTTTAAATCAGCAACAGTTTTAATAAAGTGAATTTATTCAGCCCTGGAGGCTGTGGATGAAAATTTTAGTTTTTACTACCCTTAATGCAAGGCTTTAAAAAACATGCTGCAACTTTAACTAAAGTATTTATGCACCATTCTTTCTATTTTCAAAGGAAAATATGAGGCTTTGAGTTTTTGACCTCCTACTTTAGTGGAAAGAACAAGCTTTAGCATACACTTGACGGCAAGACCATCACGAAAATCAGTTCAATGATTGACGAAAAAAGCTGTTTACAGGCAATAGCGCATGGCAGTGAAGAGGCATTAGAGCAGCTTTACCTTCATTATAGCGATCGGGTTTTCAATACGCTCATCAGCTATACCAAGAATGCGGAAGATGCCGACGAACTGTTGCAGGATGTATTTGTCACCATTTTTAACACGGCTTCCAGCTTTCAGTTCAATTCGTCTGTCAGTACCTGGATCTATCGGATTGCTGTAAATAAATCGTTGGATTTTCTGAGAAAAAAGAAGAGTCAAAAGCGTTTTGGCATCTTTACTTCACTGTACGTCAGGGACTCAGCTGAGATAAAGTACGAATCTATAGATTTTGTACACCCAGGGGTAAAATTAGAAAACAAAGAAAACGCTAAACTGCTTTTTCAGGCCATTGATACACTTTCTGAAAACCAGAAGACGGCTTTCATCCTTACTCAGATTGAAGGACTACCGCAGAAGGAAGTAGCTGAAATTATGAATCAAAGCCGGAAAGCAGTAGAGTCACTGGTACAGCGGGCAAAAGCAAATTTGAAACAAGCATTGGAAAAATATTTCCCGGACCGAAGGAAAACAAAAAATAATACGTCAAAATAAGTATGAAACAGGAGGATCGTGTCAAAAAGGCTATGGATAGCCTTGACGGTATACAAAGGGCAAAAGCCCCCGAGCAAACCTTTGCTAAAATTCAAAAAAAGCTGGCGGATCAGCGCAAGGAAAAGGCGGCAAGACATCAGCCATCCCGTTTTGCGTGGGTGAAAGTCGCTGCCGTTATTGCTATGGTGCTTTGCTCCAATATTTGGGCAGTGACCAATTATCTGGCTTCTGAAAGCATGACTGCAGAAGAGAGGGGAGACTACTCTCAAATTGTTACTGATTTTAATCTGTATGAAAATGAATAGCAATACTTATAGGATTGGATTTTTTGTCTTATTAGTAATCAATATTGCGCTACTTGTGATTTTCACAATGAGGCCAGAGATGCCGATGCAACAAAGAGGATTAAAGGATGAAATTAGCCGGGAGCTAAACTTCACTGAAGAACAAAAAGCGATATTTGATGAAATGGCAGAAAATCATCATGAAGCCATCCGTGAGCTTGAAAAGCAGGAACAGGAACTGCTTAGATCATTTTTTCAACAACTCTCATTGGATTACTCCAAGGAAAATAAGGAAGCCCAGCTTGAGCATATTTTGCAGTTAGAAAAAGATAAAATCATCGTTACCTACAATCATTTCGAAGAGCTGAAGGAGATGTGTAACGAGGAACAACTGAAGCGGTTTGACAGGGTAATGGAACGAATACTACCTGTTTTGATTAATTCATCGGACAGGCCTATGAAGCCGGAAAGACCTCCTTTTTAAACTCTACTTCTCTACTCTTTGCACCTTAAGGTCTGATCGATTTCACTATCGATACAAAATCAACCTCTCTTGTTGGAGGAATTTTTTTTTAATTAGTGCCACTGCGAGGGATTAAGAAATAATGCACGTCTATAAATACAAACAATAAAATAAGACATGCAAAAATTTCGTTTAGCAATTTTACCTATAATGATTGTAGCCATGCTCGTATCTGTCAATGGCTGCAAAGAAGAGGCAACTCCTGAGAATGAAGTAGTCAAAGAGCTACACGCTGCCTTCGCAGAATTTGATACTGAAAATACGGACATCTACCTGGACGGTCCTGATGTGGTAATTGAGACTAATGGGCTCCCGAACCACAAAACTGTTTACTGGGGTGTTGGTCATGAGTTGTATCAGGAAGAGCCTGATGTACAATTGACTCCATCCATCATTCCAAATTTTAACGGGGCAGCCTCCTTGACTGTATCTGCAAACCCACAAAAAGCGAGTTCAACCACATCAACCAGTCTGGGTGCAATAGGCATTGCCATTAGTGGAGCTTATATTTTCAATGATCAAGAGGGCAATGGTGCATTAGATCAGGCTTCAGTGTCTCTGGACTTTACCGGGGCGCATATTGGGCCAGGACAATATCATTATCATCTGGAACCAAAGGCATGGACGAATGATGATGAAAATTTAGTGGGAATCATGGCTGACGGGTTTTTCCTTTATGGAAGAAAATGCTATTCCACGGGTGATCGTCCTACTGATCTTGATGAATCAGGTGGCCATACAAGTATAACTCAACACACGAATGAAGAAGAATATCATTACCACATTGAAAATGAATTATACCTCAATCAATATTATCTGCTTTTTGCAGGAAAATACCAGGGTACTCCGAGCAGGATTAATTAAAGTTTGGTTTGTTGGGTTAATGTTATTTGCAGTTAGCTGTAGCAAAGACATTGATCAGCACTCCATTACTGAAACCTATGCTTTAAAGGGTGAGCTAAAACTTAACCCCAATGAGGGTAAATGGTATTACAAAAACGAACCCTATAATGGCTTTGCCATTTCCTATTATGACAATGGTGTAATAGCAGAGAAAATTGGGTTTTACAATGGCAAAAAAGAAGGTCTTGCTCAAAAGTGGTTTGATAACGGAATATTGGGTAGTGAAATGTACTATTCCGCTAACAAGATCAATGGATACAAAAAGACATGGTGGCCCAATGGAGAAATCAGCAGTGAAGCCTATTTTGAAAAGGGGGTAGTAATCGGCATACAAAAAACATGGTATATCAATGGCCAATTGGCCAGATTGACAACTGTGAAAGATGGGAAACCAGAAGGCCTACAACAGGCATGGTTAGAGAATGGGAAGATTTACGCCAACTATGAAGTCAAAAATGACAGAATTTTTGGTATGAAACGATCAAACTTATGCTATTCATTAACAGAAGAAAAAATAACAGATGAGACAGTTAGTAATATTGATGATAATAGTGGTGCTGGCATCTTGCAACAATTCTAGTAAACAAGAAACCAGCAGCGTAGATGTTCTACCTTATTATGATGAGGCTACCTTCACCCCAAAATGGTATGATAGTGAAGGTTTGGTGCCTCAGGATTTTCATAAAATTCCTGAGTTTTCTTTGATCAATCAGCTAGGCGATAGTGTTTCAGAAAAATTGTTGGATGGAAAAATCACGATAGTTGATTTTTTCTTCACTTCATGCCCAGGCATTTGTCCAAAGATGACTGGTAATATGACGCTGGTGCAAGAGGAATTTTTAAATGACGATCATATTATGATTCTTTCTCACTCAGTTACTCCTGAACATGATAGTGTGTCTGTACTGAAAGATTATGCTATTGAGAAAGGTGTAGTAGATGGAAAGTGGCACCTACTTACAGGTGATCGGAAAGAAATCTATATGCTAGGTAGAAGTGAGTATTTTGTTGAAGAAGACTTGGGCTTAGTTAAAAGTCCTGATGATTTTTTGCATACTGAAAATTTTATTTTAGTAGATGCCAATAGACATATAAGGGGTATTTATAACGGCTTGAATAAAACTGCGATAAATCAATTGATTGCAGATATTAAAACATTAGAAAGTACCTTATAAAAGAAAACCACTTTAAAGAGCCGAAGGGAATTTTCAACAAATAATAGCTGATCTAACTAGGCAGTATAGTGAAACAGATAGTACCTATGTTGACCAATTCATCGGGAAGGCCGATGCACCCTGATAAACTTCTTTAAAAACCCTTTTTTATTCTAATACTAATAAAAAAATCCTCCCTCAGTGGAGGATTTTTTTGTGCACAAAAAATATGTAGAGTCGGCGCGAGGGATTTTTAAGAAATGTACGTCTGTATATCTAAAACATATTCAGCATGCAGAAATTTCATTCATTTATTTTTCCTCTTTTGATGCTCGCTATTTTGTTCACCTCCAATAGCTGCAATAAAAATAAATCTTCTGAGGATGCCACTCATGCCTCAGAAGTAGGTGCCGTTGTGGGTGTTGACCCAGACCTCTTTCTTGAAGGCACAGAAGTTATCACAGTCCCCTGCACCCTTTCCGATGGCACTGAAACTACCTGCTACCAAATCGTGGCCAGTACACCTACCGACCATGACATGGGGCCATGGTGTCCTGAAAATATTTCGGATGGAGCAGAGGCCGGAGGTATCTGGCTGGAAAACGGAGAGGTGTACGATGTAGATGGTGAATTCATTAAAAATCTGGCTACCTTTTACGATGACAATACCTGGCTGATGTATGATGCCAATGGTGACATTTACGTCACGGATACCGAAGAAGACTGTATCAATGCGGCCAACCCCAATGTGGGTGAGGAATACAAAAACTACTGTGTAGAATGTGTTCCTGAATACATAGCTGAGCTCACGCGAACATGGTTGATCCCAGCGCAACCCGTCAAGCTAACGACATCTGCCTATTTTGCCCGAGGTGGCGGTGGCGAACCTGGAGGAAGGCCACAGCCAGGCAACAGATCTGAACCAGAAGCAAGACCAGAAGCAAAGGGCTTTGGGCCTCAAACCCGTGGTATTGCTTTCAATGGCGTAGAATTTTCAGCATCCGCGCCAGTGGATAACATATTAGGGGCTTATACCCTGGCCCCCTTTGATGATGCGGGTGGCCACATCAATGTTCATCAGGGCTATCATTACCATGCTGCCACAGGCATATCCGCACAAATCAAGCAGGAGGATGGTCATGCGCCCATGATTGGCTATGCCATGGACGGGCACGGCATCTATGCCCAGCTAAACGAAGATGGAAAGGAGCCGAGTGACCTGGACGACTGTAGAGGACACTATGATGACACAAGAGGCTATCACTACCATGTGGATGCACCAGGTTCCAACAATTTTATCAATTGTCTGGCAGGAGCTTATGTAAACTAATATCTGCCAGTGATTTTATGAGTAATTGTTGTGCATTAAAGAAGGAGCTAGTGCCTTCTTTATTACGATAGGTCATACGCAAACGAGCAGTCTGTACTATATCCTATAGGTAGGTTTTTAAAGATCGTGTATGAAAGCCAAATACTCTAAAGGGAAAAAATCTAAAAATTTTTTGAATCTGCGAGGGATACCATATCAACCTGCGTCTAAGAGGCTAAATGACAATACACTATGTAAGTAGTAGCAGTCAAAACAAACAATTACACCTCCTTAAAATAAAATAAGAATGAAAACGCCTTTAGTAAAACTCTTGACACTGTTGCTCGCCTCTACCGTTATCTTCACTTCATGTAGCACGGAAGATGATATCATGGATGATGACGATAATTCAGATGTAATCGTAGGTACCGTTGTTGACGTAGATCCCGACCTTTTTATTGATGGCACCACGGTTAGCATAGTTGATTGTACTCTTTCCGATGGTACGGCAACCACCTGCTACCAAATCGTGGCCAGTACACCTACCGACCATGACATGGGGCCCTGGTGTCCTGAAAATATCTCAGATGGAGAAGAGGCCGGAGGTATCTGGCTGGAAAACGGGGAAGTGTACGATGTTGATGGTGCTTTTATTGAGAATCTAGCCACGTTTTACAACGATGATACCTGGATGATGTATGATGCCAATGGTGACATCTACGTGACAGAAACGGAAGAAGACTGTATCAATGCGGCTAACCCCAATGTGGGTGAAGCCTACCAAAACTACTGTGTAGAATGTATTCCAGAATACATATCTGAGCTCACGCGAACATGGTTGATTCCAACTGAGCCGGTACTGCAAGCTTCATCTGCCGCTTTTGCAGGAGCTGGTGGGGGGCGACCTGGGCAGGGAACTTCCGGCCCCTCAATAAGAGGAATTGCCTTTAATGGTGTGGAATTTTCTGCATCGGCGCCGGTGGATAACATTTTAGGGGCATATACACTGGCCCCCTTTGATGATGCGGGTGGTCATATCAATGTTAATCAGGGCTATCATTATCATGCCGCCACCGGTATTTCTACCAAGGTGGCCCAGGATGACGGCCATGCCGCCATGATCGGCTATGCCGCCGACGGACACGGTATTTATGAGCAACTTAATGAAGATGGCAGTGAGCCGGATGATCTTGATGCCTGCCGTGGGCACTACGATGATTTAAGAGGATATCACTATCACGTAGATGCTGCGGGTTCAAACAATTTTATCAACTGCCTGTATGGGGCATATGTCAACTAATAATGCTATGAAAAAGATATTAAAATCAATCATTGCAGCTGTTCTGGTTTTGATAGCAATGTCTGCAAGCGCTCACCAGCCAGATATTTCTTCACTGACACTGCTTGAGCACGAATCCGGGAAGTGGACGCTACAACTGAACGCCTCCATGACAGCTTTCCAGTATGAAGTAAGGAATGCGTACGGTGACGATTCCTATGCCTCTCCTGAAGAGTTTAATCAATTGCTGGTGAATCATCTGAAAGAGCATATAGCCCTACAGCTAAATAAAGAAAATGTGACACTGGAAAATGGATTGGTAAGGCTAGGGCACGCCACCACTGTCGCCTTTGAGTTATCCGGAGTGCCTGAAGCAGTGGAGGAAGTATTTGTTGAAAACAGAGGGTTTGAGAACATCCATCATAGTCAGATTATTTTCAGCATCGTAAAAGAAGAATTGGATAAATTTCAATTCATTCTCAATGAAGAAAACAATTTCCAAATCAGCCTATCCCTTGAGGATAATCAAATCCTGTTGGCAGAGACCTCATGGAATAGTAAGTGGGCGTTTGGGGCCATCTCTATAGTAGTAGCTGGTCTGTTGGGATTTCTTTTTTACAGGTCCAGGTTTAGGAAAACGTTTTTAGCTCCAAAGCGCCTGACTCGTGCCTGAACGAATGAACTTTAAACGATCAATGATGAAAGAAATACTCTTACCTATCATGCTCATGATCTTGCTATCATGTCAGAGTGATGATATTGCAGAGGAAATAGATAGTACCCAGGGTTCGGTAGATATCACAAGTGTAGTACTGGCTAATTTCAAAAATGAGTACACGGAGGGCGTCAGTGTGCAGGTAAACGGCGACGGTTTGGGTGACTCCGACGTTTCTTTGGATGCCTGCGAACAACCCGATAGCTATGTTGACGATAATTCAGATACCGATGGTTCGTACAGCCTTACCGATGGCATTTACGGTCCATCCGGATTTTACTGGACCTATTCAGATGTAACGGAAACGGATATGTATTCCGCTTATGTAGGAGGGGTGGTGCGTCTGCTAAATGGCAATACACTGATTGGCGTAGGAGCTAGCGGAACGATGAAGGAGGTGAGCTACGATGGCGAAACGGTCTGGGAGTATATCAAGCCGGTAGGCAGCAATGGCATCGCTGATCAATATGAGGCAATGAACGGAAATAGAATCTTCAGACCAGAGCGGTACAATGCAGATTTTCCCGGCCTTGCTTTCTATGATCTAACTCCCCAGGGAACCATAGAAAGCGGTCCAGATTATAGCTGCGAATAACTTGAAGTGTCAATCTTTCAATTTATTTGTTGGTGAAGAAAAAGTTCAGTTAAAGGAAAATGGCAAAACATACAAATGGTTGGTTATGGCCTGTTTTAAAGGGTTTGATACACCTGTTTTTCTTTTACAAATCTCATCAACCGAATACATATAGCAAGCCATTGAAAAAGTAGAATTTTATCTTTTTTCCGAGGGAATTACACAGGTTCTACGTCTATACATTCAAAATACCCCTTATAAAGACTTATCTAAAACAACCCACAAAAATGAAACAATACCATGAAACTGATAATTAAGCTTTCAACTTCATTGATGCCTGTATTAATGGTGATAACGCTTATTACAGGATGCTCAGAAGATGACATCGCAACAATAGACGATGAAACCACAACAGAGATTGAGGATGCTGATTTTGAAGCAACCGACTGGACTACTGAAACGCACAGCAATGATGCTGAACCAAATTTTGATGAGGTATTTCCGGATAATGAAGTAAAGCGTTTAGACATTGTAATTTCGTCAGAGCGTTGGGCTGAAATGCTGGCAAATTTGACCAGCCTTTACGGCACCACTGGATTCAGAGGTTGGGGAGGTAATTCATTTTCCGATGAGAATCCCATCTTCGTACCGGCAGAAGTGTTTTACGAAGGCAAAGCGTGGTATAGGGTAGGAGTCCGATTTAAAGGAAACTCTAGTTTGGCATCCACCTGGCAGACCGGAAATATGAAGTTGTCTTTCAAACTGGACTTTGATGAGTTTGAAGATGACTATCCACAAATAGAGAACCAACGTTTTTTTGGGTTCAAGCAGCTGAGTCTTAAAAACAACTACAACGATAAATCCTTTCTTCGTGAAAAAGTGGCCGGTGATATTTTCAGAAATGCCGGACTGGCTGGCTCGCATACGGCCTTTTATACCCTGTATGTAGATCATGGTGATGGCCCCATTTACTTTGGATTATATACACTCGTTGAAGAAGTAGACGATACCGTCATCGATACCCAGTTTTCTGATAATGACGGGAACTTGTATAAACCGGATGGTAATGGGGCAAGCTTTGCCGCCGGCACATTCAGTGAATCTGTTTTTGTAAAACAAACCAATGAAGAGGCTGCCGACTGGTCCGACATCCAGAACCTGTTCGTCGCTTTGCATGCTGACAACCGAACCACGGATGCGGCTGCCTGGAGGGCGGGCCTGGAAACTGTCTTTGATACGGATGTATTCCTGAAGTACCTGGCAGTAAATACGGTGATTCAAAACTGGGATACCTACGGAAGGATGACGCACAATTATTATTTATATAATAATCCGGACAACAACTTGCTCACCTGGATTCCCTGGGATAATAATGAAGCTTTACAAAACGGTAATAGGGAGGGGGCGCTACCACTAAATTTCTCAGGCTTGTCATCAACACAATGGCCGTTGATCGGGTATTTGTATGCAGACACATCTTACAAAGCGCAATATGATACGTACGTGGAAGAGGTGATAAGCGGAGTGTTTGATCCCAGTACAATACAAGCCACCTACACCACCTATGCCGCCCTCATTGAACCGTATGCCACCAGTGAAACCGATGGATATACATTTTTGAACAGTAGCGCTGAATTCCAGTCAGCCGTCAATACGCTTAAAACGCACGCGACACAACGGGCCGCAGCAGTGGAAGCCTATTTGGACTAATGGAAAGCAGGTGGCGTCCTTTTGATACATCTGTATCGCACCATTACAAATTAATTAAAGATTAGGTCATGTTATCGTGTTTAAAATTCAATTGGTTTTCATATTTCTTCATGCTCTCTCCGCTATTACTGCTCATTTCATGTGATGATGAGGATGAAATTGAGCCGACCATAGAAGGCATCTATATTAATGAAATTTTTGCCTCGGGTGAAGACTGGGTCGAGCTATATAACGCATTGGAAAGCAGTAAAGATATTGGCGGTTATACCATTTCAGATGATGCTAACCAATACAGTCTTCCCTCTGGGACTACTATTCCCGCCTATGGATTCCTGGTGTTGCTCTGTAATGATGTAGGAACAGAACTGAATACCAATTTCAAACTCTCTGCAGAGGGAGAAACAGTGTCATTGGAGAATGCAGAGGGTGTGCTCGTTGATGAAGTTGAATTTCCAGCTCTCGACAATGGTCAATCCTACGCCAGGTTTCCCGATGGTTCTGATTTTTGGGAAATAACCGGCGTCACCACAGCGGGTGAATCCAATGGTGATGACAGTGCACCCGCCATCAATTCAATATCACGTGATCCGATGGTTCCTGCACTTAATGAAAGTGTGGTGGTAAGGGCTGAGCTGATTTCAACCTCAGGTGTTGCATCGGTAAAACTATATCACCGTTTTGATGGTGGTTCCTTTTCGGAAGTTGATATGACCTATCAAAGTGGAGGCTCGTATACCGGCACGATTCCAGGTATTGCTACGGAAGGATTAGTGGAGTATTATGTTGAAGCGGTAGGCACTGATGGCCTGTCTTCATTGAAGCCCGCTTCCGCACCGGATAATACCGATGGTTATTTATTGAACACCGATCCATTGCCACAACTGCTTATCAATGAGTTTATGGCCAGCAATACTTCCTGTTGTCCGGATACCGATAGCGGTGCAGAAGAGTTTGATGATTGGATTGAAATTTATAACGCTGGCACCACCCCGGTAAATATAGGAGGGATGTATCTCTCTGACAACAAGGAAGACCCCTTTGGTGATCAAATATCCAGTGATGATGCCGATGCGACCACGATTCCGGCCGGAGGATACCTTGTGCTGTGGGCCGATGGATCTAGCAGTCAGGGGCCACTGCACCTGAACTTTAGTTTGAGTGCAGATGGCGAGGATGTAGGCTTGTTCTACATCGATGGCAGAACCATGGATACATACACCTTTGAGGCGCAAAACGAAAATATATCCTGGGGACGAACATCAGATGGTAGCACGAACTGGGGGGCTTTGGATACTCCTACACCGGGTCAATCTAATAATTAACCAGCTAACCCATGTTTGAATTATTTCCCGATCAACCGGTTTACGAATACCCACAGCTGGTCAACATTACCTATTCTTTTCTATGGGCTTTTGTGCTGTCTTCTTTGATTGCCATCACACATAGACTCACCTTTACCGGTAGTTATTATCCCAAAAACTTCTTTCAGTCATTGATTCTGGGAGCATTGGTAACCACTTTGGTTATGATGGCGATCGGAGATAGTCTGGCACGCGGATTAGGGGTATTTGGAGCCATGGCCATTATTCGCTTTCGCACCCGTATTGATGACCCGAGGGATGTGTTGTTTTTGTTCGCGGCTTTAAGTACAGGCCTGGCTATTGGCGTTTTTGGCTTCACCATTTCGTTTGTGGGATCTATCCTGTTTTGCCTGGCCGCATTTTTACTACACTCATCCCCTTTCCGGTCTTATTCAAATCACAGCCATTTGTTTTTTACAGTTCAGGACGCTAACAAAATGGAAAGGATTACCAGTCTCATTCAGAATCATTGTAAGGACGCTCGCATCCTTAGCATTCAGGTGACCAAAGACATGGCAGTTCGGTATCAGTTTGCAGTAACGTTAAAATCTACGATAACAAAAGGGGATCTGATGTATGCGCTCAAAACTATAGAAGGAATATCTCAGCTTAAGCTGATGTCCAATGAAATTGTATCAAACTGATGGAAAAAAGAACGAATTGGTTTTACATATTAATTGCCTTGATGTTGGTTGCCATGCTGTTTATCAGCGGCAAATATTTTAAAGGAAGTGGTGAAGCTTCCATAGGGATAGCACAAACTTCAGAATACAAAGTAAATACAGAAAAATCCGCACTGGTAAAGTCTGTAAATATTGTCCCCGGAATGCAAGTGAAAAAGGGCGATCTTTTGGTCGAGCTCAGCAGCGATGCGCTGGAGGTAGACATCGCTAAGCTCACCAATCGCATTGCTGTTTATAAATCCGAACGTGACGAAAAAGCGAAGCTCGCCAATGCGGAAATCTCCTATCTCAAAGCCCAAAAAGGGATTGAAATAGAAGAACTTGATGCCGAGATAATGGAGCTGGAAAGTGAGATCAGGATGAATGAGGCGCTTACAAAAGCATTTACTTCTGATAAGAAAACCAGTGAAAATTCACCAATATCAATAAAAGTCAGATCGCTCAGACAACAAAAGCAAAAGCATCTGGAAGCAATGAACATTAAAGTTGAAGATGTTTTGCAAGAGAGCACGACGGAGCAGCATTTGGTTGAAAATCAAATTTCTCTGCTTGAAAGTGAATTGAAATTACTGGAAGCAGAAAAGAGTAAGTTGAACAAATATGCCACCGCTTCAGGTGTTGTAAAAAATGTTTACGTGAAGCCCGGGGAGCAGGTGGATTCCTTTACCCCCTTGCTGGAAATCAACCCCTTGCATCCTACTACGGTAGTCGCTTACCTGGTTGGAAAGAAACCAACAGAGTTGGGTGTTGGAAAAATAGTCAGTGTGTCATCTTATGACCAACAAAGAAATTCGGTAGAAGGTAAAGTAATTGGCTATGGGTCTGTCAGTGAACTTCCTGAGATTTTGCAAAAGTCTACCGCCACAAAAGCATTTGGTCAACAGGTATTTATAGAGATTCCTGTGGAAAACACTTTTTTCAATGGTGAAAAAGTATTGATTCGATAAGCTTATGCGTACACTTCTTAATTTTTTCTTGCTCCTACCTACCGTTCTCAGTGCCCAGGTCTCAATGGAGGATTTCTTATGGTCAGCCTTGGAGGCGCCTGCTATTCAGGTATTTGACCATCAGGATATTTATCTGAAGTCAAATCCTTACCGGCTTTCTGTGTTTCGCGAATTGGAATTTAGAACCGAGAGTAATCAAATAGATACTGAACGTCAGGATTATGCCTTACGATTGCAACCAGCCAACCCCTGGGAAGAGAAACGTAATAAACAATACTTTCAAACCTATCAGGAGGTGTTGCAGCTTGATCGTCAACGTGAACTGAAAAAGCTCTTGAAAACCCATTACGAAGCAATCATCGACTGGGTCTATCTCGAGGAACAAAAAAAGCTGAAGGAAGAAGAACATGAGCTGGTAAAAACATTGATAAAAATTCTGGAAGCACAACGTTTTTCCGATTTCTTTGATGCCAATGAGTATACTGATTTAAAAATTGAACAGGTAGAAAAGCTCGTAGCACTGGAAGAATTATTTTTCGAGGAAGAAGCGCTGCGTAGTAATATTGAAGCACTATATCCACCAGCGCAAAACCAAGTGATTTCATGGTCTTTGAGTGAGTTAATTTCCATTGACAAAGTACAACAAGTGATCGAATACTATTCAAGTGTGACTGAATTTGGCGAAGTGGCTTATCGGCAAAAGCAGGTTGAGCTTTCCAAGTCAGAATGGGCATTGGAGAAAGCAAACATCAATGTAGGGTTTCTGCAGGCACAGTACCAGCAATACCGAATCGAGCAAGACAGAAGTCCATGGAGTATAGGGATGGGAGTGACCATACCTATTTTCAATCCAAACAAAGTTGACATGACCAAGCGTAAGCTGGAAATGATAAAAGCAGAGGGTGACCTGGCCGATGCAAAGAACGAACAGCATGCAATGCTAGCGTTGATGAAGAAAAAAGTAAAAACGCTAACGACACGTTACAATAGCTTACAAAATCAATTGGACAGTTTAAACGTAGACGTATTAGCATCCAATCTTCAGGAAATTAAAAGCAGTAATCCGATTACCGTTATTAGGTTGAAAAGCAGCCTGATCAAATCAAGAAGTATTGCGACCCTTTTACGAAAGGAAATCTACCAGGCTTACATTGAGTATTTATGGTATGCAGAAATGCTGCAACAGCAGCCTCTTAGAAATCATCTTAGCCCCGATTTAAATTAGGTACAACTTTGTGGCAGCCGTTTATATGTTATTGACAAAACCCTGAGCTTCTACTCTTTTTTGAAAAGCAAATGTAGTAATCCGTGTGGTTAGCCAGTAAGCAATCATTCCCTTCTTACTGGGACACAAAAAAAGTTAATTGCTATCGTTTGTTTGAGGGATTAAGGGAAGAATCGCGTCTAAAGAGTAAAGTACAAAGAACATGAAAAAAACAGTAAAAACAATCGCATTAGGCGCAATCGCTTTCATGGTGCTTGCCTGCGCATCACAGAATAATCAGGCGAATAACCCGCAAAGACCTTCAGGTCGGCAGGGAGGGGGACCGAGTTTTGCACAGCTTTTATCAGAGATGGATGTCAACAAAGACGGTAAGCTGGCAAAAAGTGAAGTAAAAGGCCCCCTGGTAAATGATTTCTC
Organism: Catalinimonas alkaloidigena; assembly: GCF_029504655.1. NCBI lineage: Bacteria > Pseudomonadati > Bacteroidota > Cytophagia > Cytophagales > Catalimonadaceae > Catalinimonas > Catalinimonas alkaloidigena. The sequence goes on along the minus strand of NZ_JAQFIL010000001.1, from coordinate 5,393,364 downwards.
AAAAATTGATGCTGACAGTGATGGCTTTCTTATAGAAAGCGAGCTTGAAAATGCGCCGCGACCTCAGAGAAATGGTCCAAGACCATAGGTCTTATACAGTTAATCGTTATCAACAAACGATACAGTTAAGGTAAAGTTAAATATTCAGTACCGGGGTTTTCTCGGTATTTTTTCTTGTTGGTGCATTTGCTTAGATGCGGCATTTCCTGCTTGTAGGTTTCAATTGAGAAAGCCGCCTGACACTGGCGTGAAAAAGATAAGAATAAGGGGAGGCTCTTTACTCCACTACAGAGCCCTCCTTCTACAAATCAGCCCATACTGGTTGCTGTATTGGCTAACTGGGGAGGCAGGGTCACTGAAGGGACAAATCGTTCTGAACGCTAATGGTGTTGGGATTTTACTGCTTTGAAATGTGCCAGAAAATAACTGGCTTTAGCCGGCACGTTTTGAAGCTGTTTGAGTTAATCCTCTGAGCTGGAGGCATTTTAAAAACCTGAAGTCACATTTTTCACAGCCAATAGCACTGCTATTACCCAAAAAAATGTTTAGACACAAGCTTGAACTTTCTCAATTCGCAAAAACTAACTCAAACAGCTTCTTAAAAATTTGTTGAAGCTTTACATATCAACATGAGGTACTGATTCAGCATAGCCCATTCCTATCAAAAAGTCATTCTATTTCTGTGCTAAGCTGCGTCATATCAGGTAAATCACCAAAGCGTCGAATGTCTTAACAGACTACAAAAAAATCAGAACTCCTCAGGAGAATCTTTTTTTGAGCTACTTGGGTAGACTAGCAAATGGTGACTGGTACTTAGTGAAAATAGCGAATCGTTAGTTGTTAACTACTTTTCTTAAAATGCCTCAACTGATATGTGAAGGTGAGCATGAAGTAGCGTTGCAGTACCTCTGTCTGCGTTTCCTCGAGATACTGAGCACTAACTGTCTGACTAAAACTCTGGTTTTGACCTAACAGGTCAAAGACAGAAAGTTCCAGCTCTCCGCGGTCATCCTTGAGAAATTTCTTAGCAATTCCCATATTCCAGAGGGTATAGTTAGTATCAAACTGGCTATTAGCCCCAGTGTACTTTTGAAAATACGTTTCATTTCTAAACACAAAGCCTTTGCCGAAGATCAGGTTAAGTTTCGCCCCCAGCGTCTGGGTATAGTACTGACTATTACTTCCTGACTGTATTGAGTTGAGCACGCGGCTTCCGTTAATCTGATAGTAAAGGTTATAATCAATTTTTTCGCTGATATTACTAGCCAGTCCTAATTTAATGTTGGCCGAATAGGTATTGGCTATGTTTTGAACTCCGTCAAGCAGACCGGGCAGGCGTTGGTACCCCAGACCAAGAGAGGTATTAAAACTACTTTTTAGCGGTGAAATCAAAACACCGTAGGTAGTATTATTTTGTGCGTTCCAATACCCGTCTACATTGAGGGGGGTGCTTACCTGCGCTCCCGCCTGATACGTGATCCCATCTGCTGATACCGAGTCAGCGCCAATGATGGAAGTGCTGGTGGTAATGTAATCCGAACTTGTGGATACCCGGGTAAAATTCGAGAAAGAAGTATTTTTGTCAGCATTCACTTTTTGAAAACGCATGTTAAGCGCATGCGTGTAAGTCTGGTCCAGTTCAGGGTTTCCTACAGACAGAAACAGCGGGTTACTATTGTCTAATACGCCTTGTAGTTGGTTAATGGTGGGTTCTGTAGTTGACGTAGTATAGCGTATCAGCAAATTAGCATCATCAGAAAGTTCAAACCGCCCCGACACGGATGGTAAAATATTACTGAAACGGTTGGTCAGCTGAGTAGAAGTAGGGGAAAACTCAAGATTATTTAGCGTGGCGTACTGGTAGGTAAGCCCAACATCAAAGAAATTACCGAACTGACGGTTGGAGAAACGGATGGATGGAGCATGGGTCGTGTAGCCACTTTTCAAATGGTTAGACAATGCCTCACTGAACGATTTTTTTTCGTCTCCTTCCTGCAAGGTATAGGTATCCCGATCGGATTCTCGCGAGCTGTGATTGACCTGATATTTAAGGGCTAGTTGGGCGGTGGAGCCAATCGGCTCGGTATACACTACGGAAGAACCCAGTGTGTACTGCTGCTCATCGGTAAGATACTCTGTCAGCGAGTCCAACGTCAGATCCTCCAGGTAATTTTCTCTTGTCGTCGGGTTGATCTGGGAATTAACCTCCAGGGAAAGTGTCCGACCAATTTTCGTAAATTTATGCTGGAAGATCAGATCATTTCTTACACTAAACGCCTGGTTTAAGCTCGAGAAATTGTTATGGGTTTCGCTCAGCAGTTCACCATCAGTATACTCGGTTTGTCCGAGGGTGCTTTCATTTTGTTGGTTATCCTGATAACTAATGGCTGACCTGAGCATAAGGTTATTGTTATCATTGATCTTGTAACCTATCCTCATATTCAGCCGATGGTTCAGGTTATCCGTGAACGATTGCTGATCTTCCTGGTAGTACTGACTGCCGCTGGGTAAAAACGATTCCCTGGTAAGCTGTTGATTGTTGCTGTTACTGGTCTGGTTGAAAAAATAGCTTCCTTCAAAAGTGGTTTTTTCTCCCCAGTCATTCGTAAAGTTAACGCCAAGTGCATTCGTTTGAGTAATGCCGTCCTGAACACCCGTGATGAAGTTATTATTTCCGCCTCCTCGTCTGAATCCACCGCGCCCTCCGCTTACCTCCGCCAGGTCTTCGCTACCAAAGTTTTGCTGATTGATGTTGTTGGTCATTCCCAGAATGGTAGTTCTACTATCCTGGTTGAATGAATTGATAGTGGCTCCTGCTTCATATAGGTTATCGGTACCATAGCCGGCATATGCCCGGCCAAACTGCCCGTTTCGCTTGTCTGCTTTGGTCACCACATTCATGGTTTTGGTCGTATTGCCATCGTCAAATCCGGTAAGCTGGGATTGCTCGCTTTCTTCATCGTATACCTGGATTTTGTCTACAATATCGGCCGGGATCGTATTCAGCGACAATAGCGGGTCTTGTCCGAAAAAACGTTTGCCATCGAGCAATACCTGCTCAATGCTTTCACCATTGGCGGTTACCCCATCACTATCTACGATAATCCCCGGCATTTTACTAACCAGATCACGAGCGCTGGCATCCGGGTTGGTTTTAAAGGCATCGGCATTATACTGGGTGGTATCGCCCAGCTGCTCTACGGGTACTACTTCCCCTTCTACCGAAATTTCATCCAGCAATTTCACATCCGGCTCCAGTTGGATTACTCCTAAGTCTGTTTCAGCCTGGGTAAGTCTGAAAATGCGGCGGTAAGGCTTATAACCAACACTGGAAATTTGCAGTCGGTAAAAGGCTTTCTCCAGATTGTTGATCGTGAAATTACCGTCGCTTTCAGTAGCAACAAACCGGGATCGGGTTGAGTCTTTAACGTTGATCATCATCACGGTAGCCCCGATTACTCCTGAGGTATCCGAAGCGTCGATTATACGGCCAGTCAGGCGCCAGGGCATATCCTGAGCAACTGCTGTGGAGATTAGGAACAGGAGGAATACTCCACTGATAACTGCTTTCATCGTCTTCATCTATTCGGGCTGGTTTTCTTCGGACTCTCTATCTCTCCTATTTCTTCTGATGGCTAGTTTTTCGTAGATAGCATACTGCTCTTCGTTAAGCACATCGGCGATCAGTTCGTCTTTTTCCTGACGTAAAGCCTGCATCTGTTCCCTACGGGCTTCCCGATCATTGCTTCCGCGCGATTCCTCAAAAGCTTCCTTTAGCGTCGTTGCGAATTCATCGTAGATGCCATCCAGGAGAGCCGTTTGGTCATCGCTTAAATCGGTTATCTGTTCATAGAGTGCCTGCTTTTCCCGGCTGACCATCTCTTCCGGCCCACCTCCGGGAGGGCCTCCTCCGCCCGGGCGTTGAGCCTTCAGGGAAGAAAGGGAAATAAGTAATACAAAGACACTGAATAATACGCCTTTAAAAATCTGCATGATGTTAACTGTTTATGTTTCGTTTATTAGATGCTGAAATCAGAAAAATCCTTCGCTTGGGTTGATGTTTTTTTTAGCCACCTAATTTGGGAAGGTGGATATTGACTTACTATGAGCTGTACAGAAGCAGGTATGGCAAAGAGGTGCTATTCGTTGGAACTGTATACATTACTCTGATTCGTCTGTTCTGCATTAGGTAAAAGTAATTTGTTCTTCTGGCTCTTTACCGGATTCTCGAGATCTATGTAGGATTTATGGGCACTATTGGTCAGGGATCGAGCATGCTGTCCGCCAGAAATTAAGTTCAAAGCTGTACCCAGCAAGGGGTCAGATGGATCACCGAAGGGCCTGGCATACAGCAAGTCATCCTCTACCGAATAATCTGGTGTAAGCCCTCCTGTAAAATCAGTGGCCCCCACGGCATTGGTATATTTGAGAACAATCGGCATCACTGCCCAAGCATGGCGCGCCGGTTCCGCCAGGTCCGGGATGACCCATGAACCGTAAAACTTTCCTACCGTAGTTTCACCAATGACAATAACATCCATATAAGGGTCCAGCCCACTGATGAGCAGTTCACTGGCTGAGGCGGTGCTGCTGGCGGTCAAAAAATAGATTTGGCTCAAATTGAGATTATGACCCGTAGCGATAAAAGTAGAGACCAAGCTTTCGGACGCTTCTCCCTCGTAAAGGATAATGGAAGACTCCAGGGGTTCATTATAGTCATAACGAACCAGCACTTCATTGCTGCTTACCGCCGAAGAAGACGCTAATGCACTAGCAAGATACTGCGCTACTTCTATCTCTCCGCCTGGGTTATACCTTAAGTCTATTACTACATCAGTGACGCTTTCCTGAGCAAACTCATCCAGGGCAACGTCCAGACTGCTAAGCCAGGCTTGGTTGTCGCCGGAGATAAACTCAGCGTACACTAAATAGCCTACCCTTTTATCGGCAGTGCTGATGACCTCTTTATGAAGTACCGGATCGGCTGCAATTACCTCCGCTGATAGCGCAAGTGTCTCGTTGTTTATAGTAAAACCGCTATCTTCCTCGTATTCTGCCAGAGTAACAGAGTACTGATTCTGGATGTATAGATCAAAATAGTTCTCTGTAGTAAGGCGCTGTCCATCGATAGCTAATATAATATCTCCTCGCTGTAAACCAGCTTGCTGGGCCGGAGAATTGGGATATACGTACTCCACGGCAATAAATACTTCATTGGTGCTGGAAAGCAGGCCGAAGGTGGGAGAGTAGCCCATGCTGGTATATACTCCACTAAGCTCCTCCATCAATCCCTGATAATCATCAGTGATATAAGAAAATCTATCTTCTTCATTGAGCAATGAATAAAAATAGTCCTTCGGATCCTGTTCTACCGAGCTAGGCAGTACCATATCCTCATTCCAATAATAGTAGGTATTCATTGCTTCGTACACCCAACTGTTAATAAACGCATTCTGCGAAATTTCCTCAGATTCCTCGACTATAGGCGCCATCACTTCATCATCATCTTGCTGGCAGGACGTGAGGAATAGTACTAGCATACAACTGATGAACAGCCGAGAAAATTTAACAGCATCTTCCATGGTTATTTTTTTAGAGATTTGATCAATTCTACCTCAAAAGGTTTAATCGTACTTTTCATTTGGATGAAATACCCACATATGGTCTAAGCAGGATGGACGCTTAGTTACTACATGAGGCTTGATAATAGGGCTAATCTCAGTAAAAGTAGCAAGTGTAAAAAAACGATTAGACGAATGAGCTTTTTTCCAGGACGTTGAGAAGTAATCCGTCTACGAGAGAAATCGTCGGGTGATGAAGTCCTGAAAGGGAGCTTTGTATTTTTCCGAAACTGGTATGTAGATGGTACCAAACACAATGCGGCTCCGTTCTACGGTGTGCACCTGGTTCATGTTTACGATAAATGAGCGATGAACGCGCAGAAACTGATGCGAGGGTAATTTTTCTTCAATGGCTTTCATACTGATCAGGCTCATGATCGGGCTGCTTTGATCAGCCATAAAGATTTTTACATAGTCTTTCAACCCCTCTACGTACAACAGTTGATCAAGCGGGATTTTCTTGATCTTGTATTCTGATTTAACAAAAATAAAAGCTTCATCCGGGCTTGGTGGCATAGGTGCACTTTGTCTCTCGAACCACTGCTTGGCTTTATGGGCCGCGGTTAAAAATTCCTCGTAGTTAATGGGCTTCAGCAGGTAATCCAGGGCACTCACTTTAAACCCTTCTAATGCGTACTCTTCAAAAGCAGTGGTAAAAATTACTTTAGGCCCGTGGATGAGCGTCCGGGAGAGCTCGATACCATTCAGCTCTGACATCTGTATATCCAGGAACAGCAGGTCAATCGTTTGGTCTTCCATGATAGCCAGCGCATCGATAGCACTGGGGCAGCGGCCCACCAATTGCAGGAAAGGGGTCTTTTTGATGTACCCTTCCAGCAGGTCCAAGGCTAAATATTCATCATCGACGATCAGGCACTTTATCTTCATATTTTAGGAAATAATAGTGAGTTGCGTAATATATTTTTTCTCGTCGGTCTCTATGTTCAATGCATAGCGGTTAGGGTATATGATTTTCAGCCGTTTCTTCAGATTTTTAAGTCCGATACCGGAGCCACTTCTATCTTCCCCTGTTTTAGGGTAGTTGCTGTTTTCTACCATAAACCTGATTTGTTGCTCATCCGTTTCCAGATACATATGAACAAAGCTGGGAGTAGAAATTTGAACGCCATGTTTAAACGCGTTTTCAACCAGTGAGACAAACAGCAGCGGAGCGATGAGCAGGTCGGGAATAGTGGCTGGAAAATGCAGTTGAATATCCGTTTGCCTAGGCACCCGAAGCTGCATGAGGTAGACATAGTCTTTGATGAAAGTTACCTCTTTGGTGAGGGGTACCTCCATAATGCTGGACTCATACAGCAGGTAGCGCATAAGTTTGCTTAGATGATGAATGGATTTTTGGGCCAGGGAAGGATCCTGGTCCACCAGTGAATAAATGTTGTTGAGCGTATTGAAAAAAAAGTGTGGTTGAAGCTGATACCTCAAGTACGTAAGTTCGGACTTCAGATGTTCGTTTTCCGTTTTCTTTCGCTGAGCTTCCGCTCTGTACCACCGGATAGTCAGCTTGACCGCCACACAGATGCATACTGCCAGCAGCAGGAAAGAACCTTGACGGAACCAGTTCATTCCTCTTGAGAACGGAGGGGGAGGACCGGTCTGCAAGGGCGGTTGAGGTTCCCTTACCTCATGGATACTTTCTAACGCAATAAGACAAACAAGTATTAGCAAAATATTGAAAATAACGAAGGCACTCACTTTTCTCTTCATTAAAAACCGGTCGACCAGAAAAAAGTAGTTAGTGTAAAAAATGACGGCGGAGAAGGTTAGTGCCTGCCAGTGTCTTTGCAACATCTCCTGCCACTTTGGGTTGTTCTCAGAAAAGAAAAGGGGGAAACAAAACAAGAAGCCCCACAGGAGGAGGTGTAGTGCCCACTGTACAATCTGCTTCCCCTTCTTTTCTTCAATGTATATCATGGATGTTAATCGTGACTAAGACCAGCTGCCTCCGTAACTTCTTCCGCCCCTTCCCCCGGACACTTGCTTCTTCAGGGCGAACACTAATTTTATTGGTTCATCAATTATAGTTAAAAGATGGCTTATAAAAGTAAAGGCTTACGAATTCTTTGTCCAGTGTACTAGACTAACACCCTTATTTTACCGAAGAATAGCGGCTTTTTCTCTATCGTTCATATGGTTTTTCTCAGGCTCTGCATCGACATACCCCTCCGGCGATACTTGTAGGTAACTGTAGGTGCCGGTAGAGGATGTTTCCGATAAATAGAGATAAGCGTTGGTTTTACTTTTGAAAAATCCCAGGTTCAAATCTTCCTCTTTCTTGTTGAGACAGGCATATTTTACAAGCAACTTTTCAAATGCCTGAGGTTTGCTATACACCGCAAATTTGCATGCTGGCAAAAGGCGGTAGAAGCGCTGATAAGAGGCATTGATAAATAACAGGAATTGATCCGTATTCAGGTCAGAGAAATCATTTTTTATGAAAAGCCATTTGTTGGTATTTTGGTTGATCGCTAATAAGAGCGCAAGCTCTAAGGCCTGTTTGTACTTTTCAATATGACCTTTTCCCTGGAAATCAACGGCCACTGCCTCCAACTCGGTTTCGTAGCGGATGGTGGCTATTTCACTAATGATATTGTACATGAGCAAATGTAAGTTAATGAGTAAATCGGTCTTACTCCTGGGAACATTTACATCCCTAAAGAGTAAGAAATATTAAAAAATACTGACCCTAAAGCTTCATAAAATGGCCTGTTTCAGTCTTTTCAGCTGTGGAGAAAGAATATTCATAAGTGCCGGGTGCCAGCTTATCACTCTCCATAGAAATCCGGTAATTTCCCGGGTCCTGAATTTCGTATACTAAGGTTTTAACGGATATCCCTTCAGCATCAAATAATGAAATGATGACCGGTCCTTTTTTCGCTAGTTGGTATTCAAAAATACTGGCCTCATTCACTGGGTTAGGGTACAGATGGGACTGGCTGCTTCCTTCCGAAGGGGTAGCATCAGGATCCAACAGTAGAAAAAGGGCGGGGTGGCCAAACACCAACTCCTCGTAAGCTTTGCGTGGTGGAGAAAAGATAGAATTGGATTCATCTGCATCTTCTAGCAAGGTAACAATTGCTTGAATGTCACTCTTCCACTGCAGTTGTTGCCCTTCGATCTCGGCAGTTAGCTGATTGATTGTAGACTCATGCTGCTTTGCGATGGGCATGAGCTCATCCATGAGCTGTTTTCTCTCCTCTCGTAGGGATTTCTGCGCTTCCCATTCCTCTTTGGTAGGTTCCTCTCGCATTGAAGCTTTGCTGAATCCCTCTTTATGTTGGTCTTTCAACTTTTGCATTTGCGCTCGCAACGTGCTAAGCTTCTGCTTTTCTTCGGCACTTAATTCATCTTCCAACTTCTGGCGTTGTCCCCGTATTACCGGTAACACATTGGTCTCAATGTACGATTTTATCTCTTCCTTCGGCCCTTTCTCAAAAAAGGAAGGCTTTCCCCAGGATATACCTGTACATATGGCAATAATTATTAAGGAAAAGAGTAGTGTTCTCTTGCTGAAATTGATGAATGATGCTGATATTTTCATGATTTTTACTGTTTAAAAGGGTTAATGATAAATACTATTTGAAATCAGTATTTTGATTTGATGCCGCTAGCGCAATGGGGCTATGGTATTTCATTTCTACCGATTAGTATAGTGTACTGGAGGATAGGTTAGGGGTTGGCAATACTAGAAGTATGGGAAGATTGTAGGGGCAAAAAGGACTATTTTGCCGACCAATTTTTTTGACCGACGCTGTGTTCTATGCTGATAACAGAGCTTGTCTGCGCATCTCTCCATTATCTTTTGAAGAGGTGGATGCGGCACATATGGTCAAAGGAATCTGTTTTCCGGCATCTTCACTGAATGGGGAAGGGCGGATTAGCCAATCCATGAAGGAAATAGCAGGCTTTGACACATAAAAGGGGAAGGAGTATGGAACAATATCCCAACTCCCTTTGAGTAGAGTTACTGGTACGGATAGACCCGCCAAGTGGAGGCTACCGGAAACGTATGCCTTAACGACTTAATATCTTTGTCAGGCTCGATGATCATCATACCAGAACTCAACCGCTTTATTTCGGATTCAATCATTGATGCCTTTTAGTAAGCTCAATTCCTGAAGGACTTCGTTTTTTTCTCCAGTTGTACGCTCCTGTTCTTCAAGTATGCTTATGGCGCTGAACAACAGCTGGTCAAATTCATTTGAAGTTTCTTTTTCAGGAACGCGGATCAGAAGAGGTACCAAGTAAGACAAGTTTACCCCTTGTTTGCTTGGATAAGGCCAATCTTCACCGCTAACAACAGGCGTTAGGTAATTGATAGCTAATTTCAGACTCTTTCCTTCACTCGTGGTAAAATGCCACATGTTTATGCCAACCTGATCGGCGAGAGTAGCGATACTGGTTAATGCCTCAAGATTGAAGCAGCTATAGAAAAATGATCTCGTGCGTTCGAGTTCATGGATCTGTCCCCCTTGCTCATTCAGTTGCTGCTCCAGACTTTGCTGCGCCATTTCCACCATCCTTCTCACTAATGGTTCTTTTCCTAAGTATAGTGCGAGTGCTGCTACCTGATATTTATACCATGAACCGTGATTGTTATCCAACTCCATGCCCTGCTTACCCAAATCACTTTCGGTCAACCATGCCAGGTAATCATTGAACCATTTTGACATTTTCCTATGGTGAGAATTTGTCCAGTGCGGAGAATCGGAAAGAATCTCAATGGCGTCCGGAACATTCATAATGATGGATCTGCCATCCAGAATGCCGAAAGGTCGTCGCCTGGGATTGCCGGGAACACTTTGTGCAAATTCCAGATGTGGATTCATTCGAGTGTCATCGTCAAGGAACCACGTTTTGATCATATTGGTAGCCTTCTTTGCATACTGCTCATTGCCCGAAAAATAATAAGCAAGACTCAGGCGCTGCACTCCGTTGGTCATAAGACTCAACCTCTTTCTATCCACTGCATCAGTTTGCGTATCCGGATTGGTTTCTCCATCTTTCCTTATCCAGGGCAATCCGTCCGGACTTTCCGGGTCTGGCCACCAATAGCGACTGATGCTCAGATAGTCGTGTTTATCGCCTGTGGGGGGAGCTATGGATTTGTCCACCACGCTGGGGTTTTCTATAGTAAGTAAGTGATCCGCGTCCTTTATCAGTTCTTCATAAGCCAGGCGCGTTCTTGCTGATGCGGTGCCATTTTGAAGCGACTGCTTGACTCTGGCCAGGCGGCTTGAATCCAGCCGAATAAAATGAGTCGCGTACCCTTCTCCTCCCAGTAAAGCCAGTACGAATAGTACAAACACGAAACGGTTAATTCTTATCATAATGAATAGCATATTAAGTAGAAACACAGAGGTCTAAATTTCACTCTGGCTTGTTTCATTTGAGACATAACGCACAGGACCTAACTCGGTACGAATAGGAAAAATACACAAATTAGCTTGATCATAATAGTGTTTGGTGGGGGAAGAACTACATTTTTGATCACTCATGCCACCATTCGATAAATAAAAGGAGTGTAGTATGCATATTCATTTACCAGTTGAAGATATCCGATAACCCATTCCATAAGATGATTAAAGAGAAGGCGAAAGCCGCCACCATCACGACATTGGTAAGCAGGCGATTGGATGGTAGTCCGGCATTTTTTCGGTTCCAAAGGACCAGGAAACTGAGGACTACCAGCGGCAGTGCGAAAACATTAAACACCTGCGTGAAAATCTGACCCTGAATGGGATTAAATCCAAAAACAGGAACGCTCAGAGCAAGTACACTCGCCACTCCCGTGATCAGCTTGAAGCGACTTGAAGTTACATCCAGTTTACCGGAGTTAAAATCTCCCAGCATCAGAGGAACAATCATCAGGCAAGGGAAGATAGAGGAAAGTCCCGCACTCAGTGTCCCGGCAAAAAATATGCTGACGGCAAATTTTCCAACGGAAGGTTCCAATGCACCCGACATGTCCAGTACGGTAGTTATTTCGTTTCCTTTTCCATATAAACTTCCGCTGGCAACGGCCATGATTGAGCCGCTAATGGTGAATATCAAAAATGCAGCCACTATCGAATCGTTTTTCTGTACATTAAGATCATCCTTAGTCCAGCCTTTTCCCTGAATAAACAAGGGGCGTGATACGAAGGTAGCCGCTGCCATCGTAGTCCCTACGAATGCGGCAATGAGAATGCCGGCTCCTTTTACTTCCGGAATTTTAGGGACCAAGCCCCGGATTATTTCCATGGGTAGCGGAAAAACAAACAGGAGCGTAAAAACGAATGACAGCCCCATTAAGGAAACAAAAAGGGCAAGTACTTTTTCAAACATGGAATAGTTACCCTTAATCAAAAGGAAATAGAAAATCCCTATGACCAATATGGCCAGGCCGAGAACTACGAAATACTTTTCACTTGCCAGTCTCGGGAAGTTGATCGCCAGGATCTCGAAAATCACATTGGAAGTAATGCCTAAAATCCCTATCAGCGAATTCCACTGACCGATTCCCACGGTGATGATAATGGCGATGGCCAGGAATTTTCCCCAGGGCAAATGGTTTCGAACAGCGAAAAGGGCAGTTTCTCCGGTAGTCAGGTAATAACTTCCGGAAACGTAAATTAATACTCCCGAAAAAAGACAACTAAAAAATAGCACCCAAAGCAGATCCATCCCAAAAGAATTACCTGCTACGATCATAGAAGTGACACTGCCGGTTCCAATGGTATAGCCAATGGCAAAAATACCGGGCCCGAAGGATAATAGGAAGGTTAACACTTTTTTTACCAAATTTGTCTTTTTTTGTTCGACCATCGCTTGTGGGTAGTGTGTAGTACATAAGGACGAAAAGATTCTGTGTTCGGCAATGGAAGCCTAGTCCGTATTATTGGATTCGTTGTGCCATGATGGCCAAAATCTACATGATATGAACAGCGTGTCACGATCGCTTGTCCGCATTGCAAAAACGGAATACCGCCCCACCCTAAGATCGTTAAAAATGGGTTAACTTACTACGGTAAATAAAATTCCGTTACCACGGTAGCCGTTACCACGGAGGCACTCCCCATTATTTTATTTCAGGCTTTCAAAAGCATCTGTTTTGCCTGTACTGTCTATTTGGGTTACCAACGCCTGCTTTAGCTATTTTTAAGACTCAAGCTTTGTCATCCAAGTTTTATTGCCGTTATTATCATGCATGAAGCAGATGATCACAGCGCTCATAACATGACTGATTCCATAAGAAACCAGCTAAAGACAGTTAGCACAGCCACCATAGCCACCTGCCTTTTCAAATTAGGACTGAAAAATCAATTTATTCAGGGAGTACAACCGCTGGTTGCTGGTAGACCGACCATGGTGGGAGAGGCCTTCACGCTTCGATACATTCCCGCCCGGAAGGACCTGAACCCTATTTCGGTTTTCCAGGATCCAGCGCATCCACAGCGGGTGGCGGTAGAGACTTGTCCGCCCGGGGCTGTTATGGTTATAGATAGTCGAAAGGACCCCCGGGCCGCTTCTGCCGGGTCTATACTGGTCTCCCGCTTAATGGTGCGTGGCGCAGCCGGGATTGTCACGGATGGGGGATTCAGGGACTCCGCGGAAATCGCTCAGTTGGATATACCTGCTTACCACAATAGACCCTCCGCCCCAACAAATCTGACGCTACATCAGGCCATTGACATTAATGTCCCCATTGGCTGTGGTGACGTGGCAGTATTTCCTAAAGATGTAATTGTAGGGGATGATGATGGAATAATGGTTATCCCGGCACATCTGGTTGAAGAAGTAACCGAGGAAGCAGTAAGAATGACCTTGTTCGAAGAATTCGTGATCGGGAAAGTGCTTAAAGGCCATGGCATTATTGGACTTTATCCCCCGACTTCCGAGGAAGTCCGCCAAGAGTTTGATGAATGGAAGCGAGCCAATAAAAGGTGAGCGGTGGACACCTGCTATATTATTCGTTTAGCTAGACTGTTACAATTCTTTTTGAGTCCCCAGAACAGTAAATTCAATCCTGCCTGCTTCAAATAGCCATACAGACCAGCTTTTGTCTAAGGATGATAGTTATTATGAATGGGAGTTATTCACCCTCCGTTCGCCATTCCTGAAATCAACTCATTGTTGGAAATTCTCATCAGCATCTCCATTCGCATCCGGCACCCAAAATTTTCCAAAAGTATCGCGCATGAATGACTACAGGAAAAAGGCTGAGAACGGAACAATTACAAGTATTTTACTGTGCAACCCCAGCTTGCGGTTAATCACTTTTGTCGTTACTCACAGGCTTGTGTGTCTTTAGCCATTCCTGCCCTTCTTTGGTCAGGAAAAAGTCCATCCACATATAGTTCATCTTTTTGTTTTCACCGACACTCACCCAATGACTAGAGCCAATAGGAATATGCAACAATGCATACTGCTTTAATTGGGTTGAAGCATTATCGGCATGTACTACTATATCATTATCAGAAAGGCCTAAGAAAAGTTGATCAAGCATGGGATGCTCATGAGCTCCAACTTCGTCTGGGCCCATGGCTTCAACTGTTCCAAGCGAAACGCGGGGGACAATATCGGCGGGCAGCACCGTCCTGCTGATTGTATTCGGACTTTTAATTTTTTCGGTATAGGGCTCGCAATCTTCAAAGCGGGTAAAAAAGAGCTTGTATTTGTTCTCTTCCGGAAAACTCTTTAAGTCCTCAAGGTCCTGTGCCGAAAGTTTTTTGGTAAACCGCAGGAAATGCAGTTCTTCGCCTTCAGGAACCTCAAACTGCACACGGCTTATTTCATTCATGGGAATGGCGATGGATTCCGGCGTGAGCTTGTGCGTTACCGAGTCAGCATAAATGCTTCCATGGCCGCTAACAAACAAAAACATGCTAACATAGCCGTCCGACAGTGTGACGGTTTGCTCGTTTGGCCCAACGTAAGCCAGGTGTTCAATCTTAGTGTCGGCAATTTCATCTACCAGTAATTCTTCGGTAAATGTTTGCGAGCCCGATGGTATTTGCATCTGCAAATTCTGAACAACAATTTCAGGCGATTTTGAGTCTGAAGTACATGACATTACAACTATTCCTAAGGTAAAATTAAATACAACTATCAGCTTCCTTGAAAACCGTAATATATTCATAATTTGGCTCATTTAATTTACTTTCATAATGTTTTATCAATACAATAACTTCAGTTTTATATTTTGCTGAACCTCAATTTTGCCTGAGTTTGAAATATGATTTCCCGAATGTTTATTGTTCTTTTCGCCCCATAATAAGGCTACCAACGCTACCGGGTTGTTTCGGAAAGTATTGTCCAAAATGTGTACGTTAATAATGCCTGGTGTCTTGATCAACATGCCACTGTCTTCCTGCTCACCACAAGCAGTAAAGCTGTTGTTGGACAGAGTTAGATACCCTCCAATGGTGGATTCATCATATCCGCCCCGGTAGAAATGAACCACATTGCGCCCTACATTGATGAACTCGCATTGGTCAAATGTGACCATCTCAGCATTGTAGTCGCCCTTTTCGTCCGCGGCCAGTACTATCCCATTTTCACAGTTGCGGATGGTAGTATTGCTGACCCTGATGGAATCAGCAAAGGACCCCTTGGAAGCTTTCAGCACGTAGGCAAAATCCTCAACAACACAATGGTCAAGGAACAGCTTGTAGGCCGAAGACATATTTTCTTCCAGGGGAGCAAAGGCTAACTGACCGTTCTCACTTTTTATGGAAAGGTTCTTCAATCTGATACTTCCCTTGGGATTCATTTCAAAGGCGGGTGTATTTTCCTCACCCCTGTATACCAGCTGTACTTTGTTTTCTCCCGCAGCGCGGATGCTAATTTCCTTGTCAATTTTGAGGGGAGAGTCAATAGTATACAGCTCATCGCTCAGCTCAATAATATCTCCGGGATGGGCCTGAGCAATGATGTTGGCCAGTTCACCTTCTGCCGAAGAAGCGGTAAGCATGTTAGGCTCAGTGGCAGCTTTATCAGGGGAGAACCATTGCGGTCCGTACTGTTCCTTGTCGATGCGAAATGCTTCAGCGTCCGCTAGCTGCTTGATGGCGCCAACCCTGCTTTTTTCCGCTCTTGATGCACCAAAGAGGTCCTGCTGTATTCTACCGAAGTCATAGCCTTCGTACACCTCGTCCATAATTTCGTGTTGCGCGTCTTCGGGAACATACAACCATTCGTTGACCTGCTTCATTTTTATCCGCTCGTTTTGAAGTACGTCAAACGCTGTATATTTACTACCATTATTGTCAATGATATTATTCTTAAACAGTATGCCGTTAATGCTATCATGGTCCACAATGGGCGCATAATCTTCTTGAGTATTATATATCAGGTTATTCGCTATGGTAGTTCGTATAGGCGCTAAAGAGCGGATCTCACTTGCAGGCAGCACGTTCACACTTTCCCTGTTCTGTCCAATGCCTATCTGCCAGGGTGATTTACAGTCCACCCAGCTATTGTAGGCGATAACCGCGTCGGTCACTTGTTTATATCTGTTTAATATGGAATTAGGAATTCCGTTCATCACAGCTAAAGGACTTCTGAATTCTTCTCCTTTTATTTTGTAGAAATAATTATTGGTAATCCAGTGGCCGGTGTTCACCAGCCTGATGCCGCCATAGAAATCGGATTCATCTCCACCAATGAAAATATTACCATCAACGGTGGCATAATTGGCATGCCTCAATACCAGAGATCCTTCACACTTATAGAAAATATTGTTCTTAAAAATATTGTAATCAGCTTTATCAGAGATGATTTCAACCTCCCCGTTGCACGCTTCAAAATAGTTGTTTGAAACATTTACATAACCGGGTGTCATCTGCGGATTTCCTATGCGTACGGTTTCTGCCCTGGGACCACCTTTTCTGGGGCGCGGACCAAAATAATTGTATACAATTTGATGGTGATTATTGATATTCTCATTACCATCATGATACACCATTAAGGTGTTGCCATCATTTGATTTTCCGGCGATGTAACAGTGGTCCATTTGATTGTGCCTGCCGTAAAATTCAATCCATCTATCGCTCATCAAACGACTTGGCTGGGTAAAATCTTCAATGACACAGCTGGTTACCCGACAATGATTGGCCACGCTGTCTGCCCCTATCTTGAATCGTATAATTCCACTGGAGGGGGTATAGCCATTTCGGAAGTATAGTCCACTAACATTCAGATGTTCTCCTCCTAAATGCAGGTATGACTGTCCTTCTATATAGACCTCTCCCGGCGTTTCGGCGCGAAGGGTGATGGGTTCTTCCTTAGTACCCCTACCAAAAAATTTGAGCTGGACGTTCTGCCACACTCCATTGGCCAGAACGATTTCATCACCGGCAGTTGCCTGGCTAATGGCCTGATTCAGTTCATCAATGTTCTTTACGTAAATGCTTTCCGTATTTGACTTTTTGTTACATGAAAACAGTAGTAGCAGAATTGTGATAGTGAGTAGTAGGTTGTTTTGCATTTCAGTATATTGATTTATTTGATCGTTCTTACAGGTCCACAACCCAAAGCTGTCCCGGTTCTAAGTCCCTGCTCACCCTCATGCTTTTCCTTTCAGGTATTACAGTAATCGTTTGTTTTTGGGTGCCGATTAAACGAATGAAAAGTTGCTTGTCCTGAGTTTTTATAAAAAGATCCGTTTCTTCTGATGACTGTATGGTCAGGTTTTGACGTTTCAGCGCCTTTACATTGAATAGAAAGGTTCCGCTATCAGATGCAAGGCTTACGGAATTTCCTCCTCCTATTTCCCATTCCGACTGGTTTACTTCCCAATCATTGATGGTCATCTCTTTGGCATCTTCATCCAACCGCTTGTCATATCCACGATAAGGGAAAATGGCGGTAATAAAATTAAAGTTCTTTTGCTTGAATTTGGAGACTACACTCCACTGTTTGCCCCTGGTGCCGGAACTAAACACCGAATCGGTTTTATTGAGTTGTAAGATGTCATGACCGCAGGCATCCGCTGCGCTTGCCCTTAACAGATCGGGTCCGTTTTCGTCAGTGTAA
Source organism: Catalinimonas alkaloidigena (assembly GCF_029504655.1). Classification (NCBI taxonomy): domain Bacteria; kingdom Pseudomonadati; phylum Bacteroidota; class Cytophagia; order Cytophagales; family Catalimonadaceae; genus Catalinimonas; species Catalinimonas alkaloidigena. The sequence goes on along the minus strand of NZ_JAQFIL010000001.1, from coordinate 5,375,707 downwards.
TGGCCTTGCCATACCTGTTTGTAGTCGTGCCCCTCAGCAGATTTGAAGTCATCCTTCACTATCCAAAATTCATTCTTCACATAGATGACCTGCCGGGTATATTTCACGCCCACATTTTCAAATCCATCATGTCGGCCGGCGAACAGGTCAAAATCGTCATTGACTTCCCAGGCAAGCACTTCCGGCTTGGGCAACTCTCCAAACTTTCCAAACCCACTTCCTCCCTGGTTGGAGGTCCATTTCTTTCCCTGTACTTCATCATCCACCAGGGCAACATTCTTGACCATGGAATTTTTGAAAAAATCAAAATCCTGGAGCGAGTAGCGTACCTGGTAGTTGGGCAGTATAGCATGCCCATGGGCCATGGCCTGAATCCCTAACATGTCCCCATGCTGATGGTCGGGTTTTTCGGCATCCAGACCGGCTGAGATGACCATCATTTTGTCATCGGCTTCCCAACCTTCTCGCATGATATAGTAGTGAGTATCAGTGAAGGCGAGCGACCCGTAAGACGGTCTTTTTCGCTCTATGTTTTCGAGCATTTTTACCTGCTCATTACTCAAAAACCAATACACCCGGTCGTCGACCTTATTGGTGGCGAAATATCCGAATTCCGGATCTTCAAAGAGCAGATAACCCAGTGTCATCGCACCCGATATGTCATTTTGCTCGGCCCAGGGTATTTCTGTATCGTCCTGAAGAACGGGGGCTGATCGATCAGGGTAAGCCACCTTGACCAGGGTGGTAAAAAGGCCTCTGAGTTTTTCTTTCCAGGCCTTGTCTATTTCAATTCCATTCAGTTTGGCCAATTGGTAGACATAGAAATAGTTATTGATGTCGCTCATGTGGTAGTGCACCGATCGCTCGAACTGAAAGCCGTCATCATTAATTTCCTTGTCCAGGTGTTCGCTGAGCCTGAGCATGGCCCGCTCCAGCCACAGCGCTGTTCCTTCAAAATCGCGAAACAAAATGGCGAGCATGGCTAGCGCCGACATCCCCCGGGTCTGATGGTTTCCGGAGTGAAACTGATCATTTCGTTCGTAGAGGTGCTGACCATGCTGAAGCAAGGTGGCAATAGTGAGCAGCTGATCTTCATCCGAGTACTCCGCTTCATTCAAAAACATATTGTGAATCCAAAGCCAGTTTAGGATACGATAGCCCGACCTGAACACTTCGTAAATTCCATTTCCATCTTCAATGGTCTCATACTTCTCCGCATGGAGTGCGGCATTCAGCGAACGCAGCTGGTTTTCAAAATACTTGATCAGCTCAGGGTCTTTTTTCCCATTGAAATAGTAAAGGGCAATATCCACCATCTTATGCTGTCGGGCCAGATGCCTGATGGCATAGGCATCCACCGGATCTCCAGTCAGGTAATTAAAGGGGAGCACCCACTGGGTCGAATCGGCGTATTTGCCCAAATGGTCTAACGCCCTCTCTTTATGATCCTCCTGATTGTTAAAGACGCGGTTGTAATGGGACAGCCGATCATAGAAGGTTTGGTAATCGTAGAAAAATCGCTCTGAGAATTTTTCCCGGAAATACTCAGCCAGTGATTTACTATCAGTTTCTTTCAATTCATCTCGAGCATCCTCCGACAAATAGTCGGCTAAATTTTCTATCGGTATGACCGAATTTGCAGGAATTGATTGAGCCATACTCTCTACGCTGAAAAGGGAAAAGGTGAAAAAAATGACCGGAATCGCTACCCTTAAGGCATTTTTACCATCCAGCGATCTAGGAGCAAAGAGCTGCGAATCTGAATCCTGGGAGAGCCGCCAAAGCTTGCGTAGTTTTGATTTGAGGTCATAAAATTTTAGTTCATGTTTTATTTTCATAGTCAGGAAAGTATCAGAAAGTACGGCTATTTCTTATCTTCTCAATTTCTGCAATGCTTATGGAATCGCTGTAATTATTAAGGCTGGTACGTACATAGTTTAGTATTTCTTTCAATTCCTGATTGCTGAGACTGGCGCCAAATCCTGGCATTACGTCATTGTATTTTTTTCCTTTCACTTCTATTTCTCCCGACATGCCGAAAAGGGTAGTCTCTATCAGTTTGGTCTTGTCAGCTACGGTCTCTGTTTCCAGCAGCGGTGGTGTGAAATTGGATATTCCTTCTCCTTCGGGCAAGTGGCAGGATGCGCAGTTGGTCCGGTAGGGGAGGGCTCCGGTGATGTCCGGGATCGTGTTATCCTGCACAAACACCGGGATGGGTTCACTGGCTTCAGTGAAGACCGTCAGGTGGTTAAAGCTTTCCTCTTCATGTTTCCTGAGCACCGAAATTTTCAGCACCCGATCATTTCCTTCCTCAGGGACGTTGTCATACATCCATTCGTAGCGGGGTATGTGCCAGTCGGAGTTGCTGGTAATCACATAAACATCGCCGCCAGGAGATACACACAAATCCCGCAAGCGACCGAACTGCTTCTGCAGATAAATTCTTTCGTTGATAATTTTCTCTCCTGAGTCATTCAGTTCAAATAACCACAGGGCTCTTCCCTTCAGGGTGGTGAGCATGAGGTGGTTTTTCCATTCAGGAATGGCTGAGTGATGGTAAAAGTCCAGACCGGCAGGGGCAATGGTGGGGGTCCAAGTGTAGATGGGCTCGTTGACGCTTATTGAATCACAGAAAGCCATTTCATTTTCTTTGTCACAATATCCTTCAACAAAGGGCCATCCATAGTTGCCTCCCGGCACTATCAGGTTTATCTCATCATCGTTATTGGGACCATGCTCGGACGAATAAATTTTCCCATTGGCTGCCACCAGACCCTGAGGATTCCGATGTCCCATCGAGTAGAAATAACTGCCGGGGATCGGGTTGTCGTCCGGAACGCTTCCATCGAGGTTCATCCTGAGGACTTTCCCCGGCAAGCCGAGTGCTGTCTGCGCATATCGGTCATTGGTCACATCTCCTATGGCAAAAAAGAGTTTGCTGTCATCACTTATCGTGAGCCGGGATCCGTTGTGAGCCATACGCGCCGGTATTTTCGGCAAAATCGGTTCAGGATTGATCAGGGTATCTTCCTGAAAAGAATATTTGTACCGCACCAGCCTGGCTCCTACGTAATTGGGGTTTCCCCTGCGGTCGAACTCATTTACCATGGCTGAGTCAAGGTAGTTGTAGTGCATATACACATAGGGCTCATTGTTAAAATCCGGGTGCAGGGCCAGGCCTAGCAGGCCAGGCGTATTTCCTCCGGCATAAACTTCCGGTATATTCAGCACCTTCTTGACCTGGCCGGTGGTGGGATTCATGCGCATGACATTGCCTTTCTTTTCGGTGAACCACAGATGATCATCCGCTCCCCAGGCAACTTCCCAGGGCTGGTCCAAATCCCGCGCCACTTCGCTGACCAGCAGCCGGGTATTGTCCAGTTGTATGATAAATTTTGGCTTTTCAAAGGGTGGTCGTTCGGATGGTTTTGGGCTTTCACAACGGGTCAATAGGCTAATGAGCAGCATCGAAGCGATGCTCAGCAGAGGAGTGGTCCGGTGGAGTGCTTCAGTCATATTTTTTAGTAAATTAATTTCAATGGCAGATTATGCTCGCTTATTATTCTACCAGAATTTTCAATGGTATTGTCAACTGCAGTATTGTTCTTAGCGCCCCACAAACGAGCTACGAGTTCTACAGGGTTGTCAATAAAGGTGTTGTTTGATATATCCACATTGATAATACCATAGGTGTTGATCAATACACCACTTTTCTCCTGGCCGCCGCTCCTGGTGAAAGTGCTCCCCTTGATCACCAGCTTCCCGCCGACAGTAGATTCATCATAGCCCCCACGGTAGTAGTCGATAACATTCTGGCCGACCTTCTCAAATTCACAGTCTACAATATACATGTTTTCAGCGTTGTACTCGCCTTGATCATCATCTTCAGCGGAGAGCTCCAGTCCGTTGTGGCAGTTTTTGATCACAGTAGACTTAAAACTGATGTACTCGGAAAATGAGTATTTGTAAGCTTTGAGCACATAATCAAAGTCCGATATTTCAGAATTCTTCACGCTTAAATTGTAAAGGCTGGACATGTTATCTTTCAGGCTGGCAAAAGCGTAATTCTTGCCATTTCCACTTAGCTTAACCGAGCTTAAGGTTAGCTGACCTTTAGGATGCATTTCAAATGCGGGTGTATTTTCCTCACCCTTGAATACCAGCTGTACTTTGTTTTCTCCCGCAGCGCGGATGCTAATTTCCTTGTCAATTTTGAGGGGAGAGTCAATAGTATACAGCTCATCGCTCAGCTCAATTATATCTCCGGGATGGGCCTGAGCAATGATGTTGGCCAGTTCGCCCTCTGCCGATGAAGCGGTAAGAACATTGGGCCCATTGACAGCTTTGTCAGGAGAGAACCATTGCGGTCCGTACTGTTTCTTGTCGATGCGGAATGCTTCAGCGGCTGCCAGCTGCTTGATGGCGCCAACCCTGCTTTTTTCCGCTCTTGATGCACCAAAGAGGTCCTGTTGTATTCTACCGAAGTCATAGCCTTCGTACACCTCGTTCAGGAATTCATTTTGTACGTCTTCGGGAACATACAACCATTCATTGACCTGCTTCATTCTTATCCGTTTGTTTTGGAGCACGTCAAACGCTGTATATTCACTGCCATTATTGTCAATGATATTATTCTTAAACAGTATGCCATCCATATCATCATGATTGACCAGCGGAGCTTCATCTGCTTTTGTATTATAAATCAGGTTGTTGGCCATGGTAGTCCGGATAGGAGGGGCTGAGCGGATCTCACTTGCAGGCAGCACATTCACACTTTCCCTGTTCTGTCCAATGCCTATCTGCCAGGGTGATTTACAGTCCACCCAGCTATTGTAGGCGATAACCGCATCGGTCACTTGTTTATATCTGTTTAAGGGAGTCATTGGAATTCCGTTCATGATGGCAAGGGGGCTCCTGAATTCTGCTCCCTTTATTTTGTAGAAATAATTATTGGTAATCCAGTGGCCGGTGTTCACCAGCCTGATGCCGCCGTAGAAATCGGATTCATCTCCACCAATGAAAATATTACCATCAACGGTGGCATAATTACCATGTCTTAGTACCAGGGAGCCTTCACACTTATAGAAGATATTGTGCTTATAAGAATTGTAATTCGTTTTATCTGAAATGATTTCAACCTCCCCGTTGCAAGCTTCAAAATAGTTATTTGAAATATTTACCCGCCCGGGTGTCATTTGTGTTTCGCTCCCTCCAAGCCGTATTGTTTCCGCCCTGGGTCCGCCTTTTGGGGGACGCGGACCAAAATAATTGTTGACTATTTGATGGTGATTGTTGGTATTCTCATTACCATCATGATACACCATCAGGGTGGTGCCATCGTTTGATTTTCCGGCGATGTAACAGTGATCCATCTGATTATGCCTGCCATAGAACTCAATCCATTGGTCATTAACCGATCTGTTCGGTTGTGTAAAATTTTCAATGACGCAACTGGTCACCCGGCAATGATTGGCAACACTGTCTGCCCCTATCTTATATCGTATAATTCCATTGGAGGGGGTATAGCCATTTCGGAAGTACAAGCCACTAACCACCAGATTTTCTCCTCCTAAATGCAGATATGACTGTCCTTCTATATAGACCTCTCCCAGCGTTTCGGCGCGAAGGGTGATGGGTTTTTTCTTAGTGCCCCTACCAAAAAATTTGAGCTGGACGTTCTGCCAGACTCCATTGGCCAGTACGATTTCATCACCGGCAGTTGCCTGGCTAATGGCCTGATTCAGTTCTTGAGTGTTCTTTACATAGATGCTTTCCGTATTTGACTTTTTGTTACAGGAAAATAGTAGTAGCAGAATTGTGATAGTGAGTAGTAGGTTGTTTTTCATTTCAGTTATAATTTTACAAAATTTAGCCATAATACATGCTACGCCAGCGTAGCTTTTATCGAGTGGCTAAGGTCGGGATGACACTCCGGGGTCAACGGCCCATCCAGCCTCCGTCTACCAGTAGAATGCTACCATGCATATAGCTGGAAGCATCCGAACACAGAAATACAATCGGACCGGCAAAATCTTCGGGCTTTCCCCAACGTCCGGCGGGGATTCTGGAAAGGATTGCATCAGCACGAGCGGGATCCTTTCTCAAAGCTTCGGTATTATCCGTGCTTATATAGCCCGGGGCTATGGCGTTTACGTTCACCCCTCTGGCTGCCCATTCGTTGGCGAAAGCCATGGTCATCTGGCCAATGGCGCCCTTGCTTGCGGCATATCCCGGTACGGTGATACCACGGAAGGTTAGTAGAGAGGCGGTAAATACTATTTTTCCACTGCCTCTTGCCACCATATCTTTGCCTATTTCTCTGGTGAGGATAAATTGAGCGCTTTGATTGACTTCAATCACCTGATCCCACAGCTCATCGCTGTGTTCGGCGGCAGGAGCCCGTTTTATGGTTCCCGCATTATTCACCAGGATATCAATGGTCTGAAAGTCCTCTTTTACTTCTTTAATGAAAGCATACAAAGATCTACGGTCACTAAAATCGCAAGTATAAGCCTTAAACTTCCGCCCCAGCTCCGTGACGGCTTTTTCAATGTCACTCCCCCTTTTTTCCAGTGAGGTACTTACGCCAATAATATCGGCACCTGCCTCTGCAAGGGCGGTGGCCATTGCTTTTCCAATTCCCCTTTTGCAGCCGGTCACCAAAGCCAGCTTACCATCTAGTCGGAACTTATCAGTTACCCCCATTATATGCCATAAATTATTTCATTTGAAATTAGGTAATAAAGAAACATACAACAGTACCCTTGACATACTATCAAAGGGTACTGTTTTCCGCTCTAGCTACTCAAAAATGCTTTAGTAACCTGAGTTCTGCGTGATGGCTCCCTGGCTAACATCAATCTCCCGTTGGGGAATGGGCAGTAACATATCATCTGCCGATACCTGGAGGCCCAAATGATCGGATAGAATTTGTATGCCTTCTGCACCATAACGCTGTAAATCAAACCACCGATGCCCTTCAAACGCGAGTTCAAAACGCCTTTCATCTCGGATAGCCTCAGCCAAAGCATCTGCATCAGCGAAATCCTCAACTGTATAAGGCTCCAGATCTTCTCTGGCATGCACTCTGTTTAGCTGGTCAATAGCCGGTTGCATATTTGCCGAGCCATTTTCAATGTTTAATATCTCAGCGTACATTAAAATGATATCAGCGAACCGCAGCACAATCCAATCGTTCTCGCCGTCTTCCTGACCCGCATTTGAAGGATCATATTTAATCGTTCTATTTTCAACCCCAACTACGGCCAGGGTAGCATCATAACGGGCTCCGGCAGGAGATAGGTCCATATGCTCCTGGGTTGGAACAAAGCCAATAGAGTTGACTTTGAAATCATAGGCAAAATTATTGCCTTCTCCATTGGATGCTGCCTTGTAACCTACCGAAAACAAAATCTCGTTATTGCTCTCATTGTCAATGGAGAATACATCAGCTACAGTGGGTTCAAGTGCATATCCATCGTCCATAAGGTCTTCCAAGAGTGTTTTCGCTGATGTCCGTTCACCCCGGTTAAGATATACCTTGGCCAGCAGTCCCTTGGCGGCTCCCGCCGTGGCTCTTCCTACCTCATTAGTTGACGGCAGCAGGTTAACCGCATCGCTGAGGTCATTTTCAATCTGGACATACACTGCATCAATGGATTGCCGTGAAAGTTCGGGAAGGTCATCGGTGGAGGTAGTTGCCGTAGTCGTTAACGGAACCTCCCCAAATAATCTTACCAGGTTAAAATACGTCAACGCTCTGACGAACTTCCCTTCTCCTTCGAACTGGTCTTTCAATTCCGCATCCGTTACGACTTCAAGGTTTGCCAACAAATTGTTGGCTCTCGTAATTGTTACATATGAACTATTCCAGAAGTCTAGGGTAACATCACTGGATGGCAGTATTCCCAGGTTTTCCATCCTGCCCCACTCGCCTTCGGATAGTATTATACCCATGTCATCGCTGCGCAGATCCGTTAAACTCCATAATCCTCCGGGTTGCCCGGCAGTTCTTGAATAGACGCGTTGCAGCCCATCATACATCCCTGCGACAATGGTTCCTATCTCCGCTTCAGTAGTGTAAAAGCCATCGCTGGGCACTTGAGACTCAGGAAGAATATCTAAATCGCTACAGCCTGGGGCTACGATCATCAGGATGATAGATCCCCAAATTAGTACGGTATTTTTATATGAATTTCTCATCGTTAACTATCTTTTTAGAACTTTACATTGATTCCTATAGCCAGGGCACGCTGAACCGGATGCGCTCCTCTCTGATAACCGGTTACCAATGGGTTATTCGTAAAGGTTCCTGAAAATGTGGTTGCCTCAGTCGTGGCTTCCGGATTAAATCCAGTATAATCATCTGCAGTAATAAACAACAGATTGGTTCCGGTGAAATACACTCTTAAATCCGATAGGCCCAGTCGCTCAGAAAAACTGAGGGGAAGGTTATACCCCAATGTTAAGTTCCTTACACTAAAATACGAGGCATCCATCACATTGAAATCAGATTGAGATCTGACTACCAAGCGGCTTTTGTCAGCGTCTGTAAGCTCAAACCCACTGATGTCTTCATTGACATATTGGGAATTTTCGTAGTACGAATCAATGTTAAATATCTCGGCACCATGAGAGCCCTGCAGGGTAACGCTTAAATCCAGTCCCCTGTACTGTAGGGTATTGGTAAAGCCCCAGGTCAGATCAGGGTAGGGGCTACCCAGCACGGTTTTATCATTTTCATCAATCACACCATCATCATTTAGATCTTTGGCAAAGACAAAATCGGTGCTTCCGTTCACTGGCCAGGTAGTATTATGGGCGCTATACGGAATTTCGCCATCGGAAACATAGCCGTAGTACTGCACCAAAGGACTGCCTACCTCAGCCAGGAATTCATTGGGACGTTTGGGATCCGGCACGTTGATAAGTCTTTCTGTGCCCCCAAAGTCAACCAGCTCATTTTGATAATGAGACAAGTTAATATTGCTTGACCAGGATAAAGCACCGGTGGTATTGATGGTGGTAAGGTTGAGTTCATAGCCCGTGTTTTCCACTTTACCCTGATTGTCTAAGAAAAACTCATATCCGGTAACCATGGACAGCGGCACCTCCAGCAAAAGGTCTTCGGTAGAGGTCTTGAAAAAGTCAAATTGTAGCTGCACTCTGCTGTCTATTACCCCCAGGTCCAGACCAAAATTGAGTTCACGCGTTTTTTCCCAGCCGAGGTTCGGATTAGAAATGTTACTTGGAGCAAATCCGGTAGCTATATTACCTCCGAGGATGCTGTTGTTGATCCCCAGAAGGCCGATATGGCTGAAATCACCGATAGTATTGTTTCCGGTAGTACCAATACTTGCCCTGAGTTTGAGGTTATCGATAAAAGAGGAATTACTTAGGAAGCCCTCTTCGGAGATTCTCCAACCCACTGATGCCGAAGGAAAGTATCCGTATTGATTATTTGCTCCAAATCTGGAACTACCATCCCATCGTGAACTAATTGAAACGAGGTATTTATCGCTCATATCATAGTCTAAGCGAAAAAACATAGAGTTCAGTGCGCTTTTGCTTCTCGTAGAACCGAGCCCTCCTGAAAGCTGACCTCCATTCACTGTTTGGATATAGTCAATGACAAAGTATCTGGCTTCAACACCCGAAAGGGTAATATTCGTAACCTGGGTGGACAAACCGGCAATTGCATTCAATGTATGGCTGCCAATGGATTTGTTAAAAGACAGAACATTTTCATTTAACCAATCGGCGACTTTCGCAGTTTGATAGTGTGCAAATGTGGACTCGATACCTGTTCTGCTCGTGGTTGAGGCCTGAAATCGCTGGTCTTCCAATTGATTGAGATAGCCGCCAAAACTCGTTTTGAACGACAGGCTTTCTGCAATTTTAAATTTCAGATAGGTGTTGGCAAAGCCCTCCAATCTGTTTTTAGTAAGGTAATGGTCGTTCAGCAAGACGGTTGGGTTATAATCACTTTGCACTCTGAGCCTGATTCCGGTGTAGTCAGGGTTCCTCCCGATGTCAAAGTCGTTTTCATTGGCAAAGGAGCCAATTTCTTTTCCGGTAATGGCGGCAGTGGCCGCATTATGGCGAAGTGGTACCCAGGGAGCTGTCCTAAACAGAGAATGATTTTCCACTGCCGGGTCACGGCGCGTGCTATAAGTAGGGTTTAAGTTTAAGCCAAATTCCAGCCAGTCATTGGCCTTCACATCCACATTGGCTCGGAAGCTATACTTAGAATATTCGTTGGTCAAAACAATGCCTTTATCATCTACATAGTTTCCTGAGAAAAAGTACTTAACATTTTCGGTGCCTCCTCTGGCGCTAAGCTGGTGATTCATGATTGACCCGGTTTTGTATACTTCATCGTACCAGTCAGTGTGTGTGCCGAAGCTTTCGGCCAGGTTGATCTCGTCGAAATCGCTCCCCCCCTGTGCAGTGACATAAGCCTTCCATTGGGCGAGTGAAGGAAATTTATCGAGGTTATCGGACAAAGGGTTCTTACTCAGATTGTCTCGAATACCGTTTTTGATACCTCCGTAAAAGTTATACTCCATCACTACCTTGCCCGCCTGGCCCTTTTTGGTAGTCACCAAAATAACACCTGAGCCCGCCCTGGATCCGTAAATGGATGCTGAGGCCGCATCTTTCAGGACGTTGATGGATTCCACATCCTGCATATTGATGCTGGAAAGATCTCCCTGAATGGGATAGCCGTCTACGACAATAAGTGGAGAATTTGATGCGGAAATGGAAGACAGCCCTCTAATTTGAATTCGGGCAGGCTCTCCTGAGTTGCCACTGTTAGTCTTGATATTCACACCGGCCAACTTTCCCAGGAGTGCCTGATCAGCGGTAGCAGTAGGGATTTTGTCAATTTCAGCACCATCCACGCTGGCTACCGCCCCAATGGAATGCGATTTTTTCTTTTCCCCATAACCGACCACCACCACTTCGGACAGTGATTGAATATCGGGCGTCATGGACAGGTTGATCGTAGACTGGCCACTGATACTCACTTCTTCAGACATATAACCAACCGAAGAAAATACCAAGGTCGCTGCATCGCCCACCTGTAATTGGTAGTTGCCGTCTATGTCAGTTATGGTTCCGGTGGTGGTCCCTTTAACCAGCACATTTACGCCTGGCAAAGGTTCATTATTATCTGCATCAGTTACTGTCCCTGAGACAGTTCTTTGCGTTTCTTGAGCATACAATACTGCCCAACTGAACAAAATCAGGATAGCTGTTATCCACAGAGATTTGCTCCTTTTTGGTACATTTCCGTTCATTTTAATATAGTTTAGGATGTTGTAATACTTTGTTTCTGAATGGCAGGCGCTAAAAAAGTTGATATGTTTTTGATAGAATACAGTCTCTACAGATCGTAAAAAAATGACACCTTCAGAAGGTCCTTTGAAGAAACTTCTGATGACAATCTGAGATTAGTTTAGCTCCGAGCCAATACAGTATCTTTTTAAGCTTAGCAGCTAGGCTTAACTCGAGTCGTTTGTTGTTGCTTTCATAGTGATAAGTTAAATATTAAAAATTGCTTTTACCATTTTCCCCTTTGTGAGGAATGTAATCAAATACCTGTATGAGGTGTTGCCTCATCTCTTCACCAGCTCTTACGCTGTTTTTATTTTGTATCTGATGAAAAATAGTTTTGTGTTCCTGATAGGCCTGGGCAAAACGCTGATCCCGGTAGATGTTATAGGCCTGCGTATATCTGATTATATTAGAAATGAGGAGTAAGAGCAGGGACTTTAGAATTGTATTCTTAGCAGCTTCGGCAACAGCTAAGTGAAACATATGATCTTCCTCTACACCAGGCTTACCCGTTTCCACCTTTTTTTTGAACGCCCCCAGTGTATTTTCAATCGCCCGGATGTCGTGCTTGGTCGCTTTTTTTGCCGCCATTCCGGCGGACTCTACCTCAAGTACGATTCGTGCCTCTATAAGGGAGTGAAAATCGTCCTGATGCAGCTCCAGTATATTATTAATCAGCCCTACCAATGCATGTACTCCCAGTCCGGCTACAATGGTCCCGCTTTGGGGCAAAGTTTTTAAGACGCCGTAAAATTCCAGTTTCTGGATAGCTTCCCGAACATGTCCTCGGCCTAATCCAAATTTTTCCGACAGCTTCCGTTCAGAAGGGAGCTTAGTGCCTGACTTTAACTGACCGGAGTGGATCAACGCCCGTATCTGTTCTATAATTTTGTCAGAGGGCTTCTCAATCTTTACGGTCGTCAAATTGTCCATAAGCTAAGCTTTCAATTGGTTTACCAGATATTGGTGATCCAATTAATTGGTAAACCAATATCGTGATTTAAAATTTACCATCCAAACAAATGCAGCTTTAATTCAACAGTTTACGAGATAGAGAATTTAAAAAGTATCAATATGAAAAATCGCTGGAAGTACTAACATCATAAACCAAATAAATGCTTGGTAATCAGAGTTGTAGCACAGGGTATCATCAGGTTTTATATTTTTTTGCAATCGCAATGGCTTCGGAAACTTTTTCAGCAAGCGCTGAGTATTTGTTTTCAGCCAGAATTTCTTTGGTGATAAGTTGCGATCCCATGCCTACACAATGTGCTCCCGCTTCGAACCAGGCTTTCAGGTTTTCTTCAGCAGGAGTTACACCGCCGGTAGGCATTATACTGGTCCAGGGAAAAGGTCCCTTTACGGCTTTGATAAAACTGGGTCCTCCGACCTGTGAACCGGGAAATATCTTAACTACCTCGGCCCCCAGTTCTTCGGCATAAGAAATCTCACTCAAAGAGCCGCACCCTGGTGACCAGGCCACTTTTCTTCGATTGCAAACCTTCGCCATTTCAGGGTTTAGTATAGGCGATACGATAAAGTTTGCTCCTAGCTGCAAGTAAAGTGAGGTGGTGCCACCATCTACTACTGAGCCTACTCCCATGATCATTTCCGGGAGCGCGTCAGACACGTATCGATTTAGTTCACGAAAAACTTCGTGCGCAAAATCACCCCGGTTGGTAAATTCAAAAACCCTCACGCCGCCTTCGTAGCAAGCCTTAGCTACCTGCTTGCATACTTCCAAATCGCTGTGGTAGAAAACAGGCACTATCCCTGTTTCTTTCATTGTTAGTGCGACCTCTATTCTTGTAAATTGTGCCATGAATTATTTAAGGTTATCGTTTAATTTTTCCGCTTGTATTTCCATGCATTAACTCCTGTACATCTTCGAGAGCAATGATATTCGCATCCCCCTCCACCGTATGCTTCAGCGCGCAAGCAGCCGTGGCAAACGAAAGAGCTTCTTCATCCTTTTGGTAGTGCAGCAGTCCATAAATGACGCCCGCAGCATAAGCATCACCAGTTCCTACCCGGTCGACGATGTGCGTAACGTCCAGCTTTTTGGCCTTGATAAAGCGCTTTCCATTCCACACTTTGCCTTGTATTCGGTTGTGGGAGGCGCTAAGCATCTCTCGTTCTTTATCAAAAACTTTCTTCACTCCCTCACAGGCTTCTGACAGCTGAATGGCAGCGTTGATAAACTCTTCTTCTTTGTTCCCCTCTACATCAAACCCAAAAATCTCCCGGATATCCCGACTGCCCGCTATGACCACATCACATCCGGCGATCAATTCAGGCATGACATCCTGTTGTTTTTTACCATAGTTCCACAGGTTTTTCCGAGAATTAATATCAGCCGATACTATAATACCTTTGCTTCTGGCAAACTGTATAGCTTCTTTGCAGCATTCGGCTGCTCCTACCGAAATGGCGGGGGTAATACCTGTCCAGTGAAACCAGTCAGCATCCTGAAATATGGTATTCCAGTTGAACATCGCTGGCTCTACTTGTGCAAACGAAGATTTCTCTCTTTCATAAACCACTTTGCTGGAACGGTGTACAGCGCCCTTCTCCAGAAAGTACTTACCCATTAAATCACCTCCGTAAAGGATACTGGAAGTATCTACCCAGTGGTGTCTCAAAAACTGAGTAGCAGACTTTCCAATCAGGTTATCGGGAAAACGGGTAACATGTACCGCATCCATACCCATGTAGGCTAATGAAATGGCTACGTTTGCTTCTCCGCCTCCGTAGGCAAGGTCAAGGCTGGTAGCTTGTGAAAACTTAGCATATGCGGGAGGTGACAAGCGCATCATTACTTCTCCAAAGGTGACTATCCTTTTCATTTCCAATTCAGTATTTTATTGAAGTTGTAAACACTTGGCTCAGAAAGCATGGTAGATGCACTTTCATAATCTTTTTCCAAGATATAGTGCATGTTCTGAAAACAAAGCTTTGCTATCTCAGACTCTGTATCTACCAGGCGGGGTGGTATTTTGCCATCTTCATTTTCAAATTCAGATAGATAAAGCGGGGTAATTTCACCGCGTGAATTGGCGCTTACGATGCAACCGCTTGTTCCTTCGTCGTAAAGTTTTTTGACCCCTATTCCGAGCAGGGTACAGAGCGTAAGGTCAAACCCTATAGGACGACAGCAGCGGAGCTCATAGCCAAGTTCTACCGGACGGCTTTTTAGCTGTATGCCTAGCCGCTTCAATTCTTTCTGCAACAGTATATTGAAGATGTGTGACTTGCTGACGTTGCCTAGTTCCGGATGTCCGTGAGCATCGTACGTAAACTCAACGCCCGACTTTCGCAGCTCCTTATCCTCAAGGATATGAAATACCCCTTCGCTTACCAATGCCACCCCGTACTCAATGCCTAATAGCTTGCGCTTGACAATAGAAGAGATAATGAGGTTGATGATTTTACTCAGTGTTGGTGTGGTTTTGTTGAACATCTCAGGAATGATCATCATGGGAAAGTGGCAGCCGGTAGCGATACCAAATGCCAGATGACCGGCAGATCGGCCCATCGTGGTAACGACAAACCAGTTACGGCTGGTGCGTGCATCCTCGTAGATGGTATTACCGATGCGTACGCCTTCGTCTTTGGCCGAGTGGAACCCAAACGTAGGATTGCGATCTGGCAGGGGTAAGTCGTTGTCGATAGTTTTAGGAACATGGATATTGGAAATAATAATATGCTTGCTGGCCAGAAACTTGGTGACTCGGTTAGCGGTTGAGGCTGTATCATCCCCCCCGATGGTCACCAGTAGGTTTATATTCTCTCGGGAAAAGAGCCTGGTATTAAAGTCTTCGTCTTTAGGCTTGAACCTACTCATGATCAGCGTAGATCCACCCCGGCTGAATATGCGGTCCGCATGATCAAAGTCAAACTCTTTTATTTCAGGCTTATCGGCAAACAAGCCCTTATAACCTTCCTGTATGCCCAACACCCGGTAACCATCTTTCAGAAATATTTTTGCCACAGTGCTTATGACTGTATTAATACCCGGGGCAGGGCCACCACCACATATGATTGCTACGGCTGGTTTCATAATGTTATGTTTTATTTGCTTGCTAAACTGCGTTTAAAGATTTTCTATTAGCAACTGGAGAAGAGTAGGGGAGCCTCTCTCAGCTTGCTTACTACGTGAACGATCTCGCCAACGGCATGGGGTGCTCAGTCAACCCTACTGATTTACAGGAATATAATTCTCACTTTCTGTTATTTTTTTTAGAAATACTGATTAGCATATTTCGAGAACGCCCCACTAATCATTTGGTGGTTGGTAGTGCTTTCCGAAAGCTTGGTTACGCTAGCTTTTCAGGTCAGGGGTTTTAACTTTTACGTAGGTGCCTGTCATATTACTATTGCTGTTGGTACGAAAAGAAACAAACTATAATTGAAATCAGTATCTGACCGATGGAAACTCAAAATCGGGTATTACATCGCTTACGAATGAGTCCTAACTGATATTAAGGTACTGGAAGTAATTAGAAAGAAGGAGGGCAAGTCTAGCTTATGAATACTTACATAAACTGGGAAGTCCCTTACCCTCGCCCTAACATTAGCGTGATACTCGCCCTGAAGCGTCTCCTGCCATAAGTTTTTCTACTTCATCTACCTTTACCAGATTAGCATCACCTTTGATGGTATGCTTCAGGCAAGAAGCTGCAACGGCAAAATTCAGTGCGTTTTGATCGTCATCCGGATATTGTAGTAATCCATAGATCAACCCACCCATAAATGAATCTCCGCCACCCACTCTGTCTACAATATGAGTAATCTGATAAGTAGGTGACTCAAATAAGATCGTACCGTCATATAAAACACCTGCCCAGCTGTTGTGACTGGCACTGATAGAACCTCTCAGGGTGGTGATTGCTTTTTTTGCTTTCGGAAATTTTTCCATCATCTGCTTACAGACTGACTCAAAAGCCTGACCACTAATTGAGTCGCCCTGGGTTACGTCCACTCCCTGCGGATGAATACCGAAATGCTTTTCGGCATCCTCCTCATTGCCCAGAATGATGTCGCAATGTTCAACCAGCGGAGTCATGATCACTTCTGGTTCCACACCATATTTCCAAAGCTTTTTACGATAGTTAAGGTCGGTAGAGATAGTAATGCCAAGTTCGCTCGCTGCTTTTACCGCCTCAAGACAAACGTCGGCCGCGCCTTGAGAAATAGCCGGAGTAATCCCTGTCCAGTGAAACCATTGAGCGCCGTCAAAGACCTTTTCCCAGTCAATCATTCCCTTTTCTATTTCAGCGATGGCTGAATGAGCGCGGTCATAGACCACCTTACTACCCCGCGATACGGCTCCGGTCTCCAGGAAATAGATGCCCAGACGATCGCCTCCCCAGATGATATTGCCGGTGCCCACGCCTCTTTTTCTCATTTCCATAAGGGCGCACTCTCCGATATCATTATCAGGAAGGCGGGTGACGAAGTCTACCGGAATCCCATAGTTGGCTAATGAAACGGCCACGTTTGATTCTCCTCCGCCATACACCACATCAAATGAGGTGGTCTGAGAAAAGCGCAGAAAGTCAGGAGGAGCTAAGCGAAGCATGATCTCTCCAAAGGTTACTACTTTTTTCATCTGATATTATTATTAATTGGTTTAGTCAGTTATTAATTAAAACACTTATAAATTTTATACTTCCGGTAACAGTTCATCCTCACATTGACTGCTTGGCATCTGCCAGCATTCAGCTTTTTTGGCTGTAATGTTACTAAACGCTAGTATTGCAGTAGCCTCAAAAACTTTTCTTGGAAGGCCGAACGCCGGGCGTCAGAAGGTTATTGCCAACGGATAGTAAGCCGGATACTTCTAAGAAAATGCTAAACCTCCGTTTATATCAACACTATTCCCTGTCATGTAAGATGACTGCTCACTAGCCAGATAGACCACTAAGTCCGCTACTTCCTCTGCCTCTCCTTCGCGCTTCAGCGGGGTTTTGTCGGCTACCATCTTTCTTACCTCATCTTTGGTGAACTCATCGTGAAATTTCGTAGCGATCATTCCCGGACAGACTGCATTTACCCGGATTCCCTGGGGACCAACTTCTTTAGCCCAGTTGCGTGTCAACGTCATCACCGCGGCTTTAGAGGCAGCATAAATTGCTGAACCCGGGCCGCCTCCGTCACGTCCTGCCTGTGATGCCACATTTACAATAGATGCCCCTTCAAGCATGAGCGGCTTAAATGCCTTCGTGACAAACACAGTTCCTTTGAAGTTCACATCCATGACCAGCTTGTAGTACTGCTCATCAATTTCCTCAATGGTTTTTCTGGCAAAAAGACCTCCCGCGTTATTTACCAGGATATCCACCCGGTCACCAAAGGCTGCTTTGGTTTCAGCCAGCAGGTTGTCAATATCTTTCTGCTTGCTTACATCCCCATACACAGCAATGGCTTCTCCACCTTCGGCAGTAATGGAAGCAACAGTATCCTTACTATCCTTTTCACTGCCAAAATAATTAACCACGACCCTGGCGCCTTCTTGGGCTAATTTGATACAGATTGCCCGCCCAATGTCACGGGCTCCGCCAGTAACCACAGCTACTTTACCTTCTAGTTTCATGTTATCTGGTTTTGATGGTCACTAAATACCCAGTGCCTGTCCACCACCTATCTGTATGGTCTCGGCAGTGATAAAAGACGCATCCTGGCTGGCAAGAAAAGAAACCACGGAAGCTACTTCTTGCGGTTCGCCTAATCTTCCCAACAGGATATTGTTTTTCCAGGAAGCAAACACTTCCGGCTTGGTCTCTTTGATTTGCGCGTGAAATGGCGTATCAATGGTGCCCGGGGATACGGCATTTACCCGGATGCCATACTCGGCCAGGTCTTTTGCCAATGCTCTGGTGATGGCGTGTACGCCCGCCTTGGATGTACCATAGATACCGGCTCCGGGCCCTCCCGCGTTCCAACCAGCGTTAGAAGTGTAATTAATGATCGTGGCATTTTCACCTTTTTTGAGGTAAGGAATGGCTGCCCTTGAAGTAAAAAAAACGGAGTCCAGGTTAAGTGCCATTACTTTCCGGTAAAACTCGGTCGTCATTTCCTCAAACCTCGACCGGCCCCCAAGTCCACCGGCATTATTGACCAGCACATCTATTCTACCATATTTTTCACCGATGGCCTTAATGTTAGCCTTTACCTCTTCTTCGTTGGTAACATCAAAACCATAATACTCTGCTTTAATATCTTCCTGGGTAAGCTCTTCCACTCTTTGCGCTCCCATCTCATCATCAATGCCATTTAATATCACCCTGTACCCATCTTTTCCCAGGCGCTTTGCCACCTCAAAACCAATACCTCCGGTTGCACCGGTAACGATCGCTATTTTATGTTCAGGTTTAGTGTTCATATTTTATTGTTTTTATAATTTAAATTTTAGTCAACTGATTTAATTTCTTTAGCAAAAAAACTGATGGACAGGTAGCCTAATGGCACAAAAGCAGCAATCATGATAAAGATTGGGGTATAGGAATAGTTTTCGGTAATTACCGGGACCAGAAAGTTCATGATGATCACTGAAAAGATACCAACAGTGCCTCCTAATCCGGCCAACGAGCCTACAGACTTACCACTAAACAAGTCGCTCGGAATCGTTTGGATGTTAGAAATAACAAACTGAAAGCCAAAGAGCACTACTGCTACGATTGCCACAAATTTTATGGGGGTGTTACCATACAAAATGGTTGCCGCCATTCCCAGGAACATGATGATACAACCAATGAGTATGGTTTGCTTTCTTGCTTTATCTATTGATGCTCCATTAATCATTAATCTGCCTGAGTAATACCCTCCGGAAAGACTTCCGAGCGCTGCTCCCACATAAGGAACCCATGCCATGAGACCAATTTCTTTTACATTGAACCCATAAACATCAGCGAGGTATATTGGCATCCATCCGACAAAAAGCCACCAGATCGGCTCAATAAAAAACCGGGAAGCCAGCACGGCCCATGATTCACGATGGGCAAGAATAGCCGACATACTGAGGCCCGGTTTGTCAGATGCTTCTTCTTTTTGTTGCATCCCGGACAAAATATGGTCTCTTTCCTCGTCGGTGATCCAGTTATGTTTTGATGGTAGTGCTTTATTAAAAATCAACCAGGGGATTACCCATATTAACCCTAGTATCCCCAGCAACAAGAAGGTCATTTTCCATCCTATGGCAACCCACACAACTGCGATGAGTGGTGGGGCAACAATTGAACCCATGGCCGCTCCGGAATTAAAGATACCCTGTGCCAACGCCCGTTCTTTCACCGGAAACCATTCTGCGTTACTCTTAACCGCACCCGGCCAGTTTCCTGCTTCGCCTAATCCTAAGAGTACCCTGAAAAAACTGAAGGTAAGCACTCCTCTTGCCAGGGCATGCAAGGCTGTTGCCAGCCCCCAGACTGTAATTGAAACGACAAACCCTAAACGGGTTCCGATCTTGTCAAACATCTTCCCTGAAACCGATTGCCCGATAGCATAGGCTACCAGGAAAACATTAAGGATCAGCGCGTAATCGTTCTTATCCATTCCCAGGTCATTGGAAATGTCGGGCCACATGATAGCCAGTGCTGAACGGTCTATGTAGTTGATAATGGTTGCCAGGCAGACCAGCCCGATGATCCACCAGCGTAGTCCATTAATTTTCAGCAGTTTGGGTTTTTTAGTCTTAGTCTCCAAAATATGATGGTTTATTACCTGTTAGAAAATCTTCTCTCACCGGGCTGAAAGTATCAATTAACATTCCGGCCTCAAGGCAGACGGCACTGTGTAATAGGTTTGGCTCGATATATACACCATCTCCTCCACTTACGATTTGCTTAACCCCATCAATATCAAATTCAAATTTTCCTGACACACAATAAGTAGCCTGCGTATGAAAATGACTGTGAGGTGTGCCCAAAGCACCTTTCTCAAACTTGACCAGTACCATCATGATCTGGTTATCATAGCCGAGCATTTTCCTGGAAACGCCCCCTCCAAGTTCTTCCCAGTTCATACCTTCTGTTAAAATGTACTTTTCACTATTTCTCTCCATAGTTTTTGTGTTTTTTTAGATTATAAATTCCTTTCCATTTTAATTGACCAGTTGTGGTTTCTATTGAATGTTCACTGTTCTCCTGCTTATCATTGAGCGAGAATGCAAACTGATAATGCTCACCGCTCTTGAGTTGAAATTGAATAGCGACATAATCCGCTGATTCATGAAGTACTTCCAGATCAGTGACAGAAGTAAATGCGTTAATGGGAATCTCACTGGCGTAATCATAAGAACCATGCATCTCATAGAGGCTGGCAAAAGTGGTATTACCTTCTGTTCTCCTACGAATTAAGCCGGGATCTCTTCGCAGGTTGAAATTGGGATCATTGGCCCCTATCCTGGTCAACAGCAACTCATCTCCTTCACGAATGTCAGCGTTCATGGTGAAAAATTTTCCATGATTGAACCAGGTAAACCTTAATACATTCCCTTCAAGCGCAGCTTGACCTTCCTGCCATAAATGCTGGTAGCCATCATTGGTACCCATGGGCATCAGGTTGTTGTTCGTTTCAATTTCCTGATTCGTTGACATGAGCCCACCTAAATAGTAAAGCGGCAAATCGTATCTCGTTCCTTCAGGAGCCTGTACTGAGAAAAGATCAATGATGATGGGGTTTTCTAATTCCTCAATGTTCAGGACCGCCATAGTCCGCTGCATCTCAATGTCCTCATAAGCATTCAATTCTTTAGCGCTCATGATCTGGACCGTATCACCCGGCAAAAAGCAATAGGGTGTACCCGCGGATTTGTCAGCCGCTTTAACATTATGATCAAAGTGCGAATCTTTATTGATTACAAGCGTATTGTGCGCAACTGTCTCCTTCGCCCAGCTATGATTCTCTTTCAGGTATCCTCCACCATCTTTATGCTCTATGTTGACCCAACGTGCCGAACCATAATCCTGGATTACTTCACCAAGTTCATCGTACAGCAAGAATCCCAATCGGTCGAAATGGCCGTGCCCCATACCGTGTTTAGCATATTTCATAACCAGGGTCAGACCATCAGCGCGGATAATTCCTATAGCGCCTTCATCACCCCTCGCACCATCGGTAAGTTCCAGGCTTTTGTATTGATATGGTTTCGTTTTACCTTCAGCGATTGCTTTTGCAGCAGCCAGGCCGGAATCATTTAACGGAACCCTAGCCTGATCCTTGATAATGGAAAGCAATTGTGGGTCGTTTCCACCATAATGATAGGCCATAGTCACTGCAAAGGCAAGCTCGCGGGAGGCCAGGGACATTCCTTTCTGTGCATCATTGATTGGAAAGAACTCCCCCTGGGCATTCGTTTGATTAATCAGGGCATAAATTGCTTTAAGTAACAAACGATCCCGATAGTTCAGAATTTCTAGTTCAGGTTTTTTGTTCGCTAAAGCCTGTGCAAAAACCAGGAACGGATATATGGCGTAGCGTTGGTAATAAGGCCCTTCCGTGTAATAACCATCTGGGGAAAAGGAGTGATCAATTTGTGCCAGAAACCCGCCTGCTTTATACCCTTGCAAATCTATTGTGCCCCCATCGTTATCAGATTTCAGCTTAACAGAATCCTCGATGTCAAATGCATAAAGCGCCCGGTCAATGAGTTCTTCATCGTCCATCACCAAACCAATCATCCCTACCGCCGCATTTCCCCAGGTGCTATGGTTATGTAAACGGTTGAAGAACCGAGGGTTTTCAAGTGAGATGTAATCAGCATATGGCCTGAAAAGCTCAGTATTCAGCCTTGTTTTGGTTTCCTCATCCAACCAGTCGTAAATGCAGTCATAGCCCTGACTGGTATACACCAGCCAGTTCGCATCATTGAGGCATTGCCAGAAAAGCTTTCCTCGTGCATAAGATCGTGTGGCTGGATGTTTACCCAGTTTTGGGAACATTCCTGCGTACTCGAGAAGCATATCTCGTATATAAATGGCGTATTTTTCCTCACCGGTAATTTGAAATATCACTCCTGCTTTTTGTATGGTGAAGAAGTTGGCCTTATGTTTCTCATGGGTATATCCTCCGGCCAGATCCTTAGGAATGGGAACAGCAATGCCTGCTTCAATTTCTGCGTCTACCTGCTGGCGAACAGTTTCAAATGACTGATCAAAAAGGGGGATCTTTCCCAGATTTGCTCTCATGTTGATAACCCCTTCCTCTGTTAGAATAAGGTTTGGATGCTCCTGTCCATACACATCAGGAAGAATGAGCAGTAAAATGTAGATTAGTATAGATAGGTTGC
The DNA here is from genome assembly GCF_029504655.1 of Catalinimonas alkaloidigena. Classification (NCBI taxonomy): domain Bacteria; kingdom Pseudomonadati; phylum Bacteroidota; class Cytophagia; order Cytophagales; family Catalimonadaceae; genus Catalinimonas; species Catalinimonas alkaloidigena. The sequence continues at coordinate 5,353,080 of NZ_JAQFIL010000001.1, read as the reverse complement.
TTTTCAAGGCTTATTGGCTTATAATTTTAACTTCACTTTTACTGTACTCCGGGCTGTTACTTACAATGTTTCCAGAGTTGGCAAGTGTAATATTCTCGATTTGAGTAATGGGTTCTCCGTTTGTCAGATACAGCGTCAGCGGGGCACTTGATTGCCATTGAGAGTCGGAGATCATCAGGTTTTGTACACCATGAAACTTAAGCGAGGCCTCTGTTTTATTACGCGGGCCTTTACCTACCTCAGTAAACTTTGAGTTCGTAATGCTTACGATGGGACCAAAGGTACTCTCATCTGTTCCTCCACGATAGACATTTGCAACCGAACCTTCTACCTGATTGAAATGGCTATCCTTAATGATTACATGCTCCACATTATACATGCCCAGATCATCCACTTCTTCAGCCATAGAAACGATTGAGCCGCTGACATTTCTGAAACTGGAGTTTTCTATCAGCACTGTGTCAGCCATCGTACTGGGGTAGATTTTCAGAAAATCAAAAGTGTGATTGACATCCAGGTCGCTCACCTCACAGCTGCGGACAAATAGTTTATAGTTTCTATTCATGGAATACTTGCTGGTACTGACTACACTATTCCCTGCCATATCTGGAGACTTTGAGCCGTCCAGCTTTAAATTTACCAGCTCCAGGCCACCTTCATTTTCAATTCTAAAAAAGGTGTTTTTTTCTGAACGAATGACTGGCTTATCGCAGGCATCTGCCTGTATTGTAATGAGGTGATGGATGGGAAAATCTTTAGTCAACAGGTATTCACCTGCACTTTCCAAGACCAGCACATCCCCTGATTCACTTTTTTCTAAAGCTTCCAGCAGGGTATTGGTACCGGAAGGCACTTTGATGCGCTTACCCGTTCTAAATGCAGGTTCCTTAAACTCTTGTGCGTAATAATCAGCTCCCGTTTCACTTTTCTGCACCGGTAGTTTAGGCTCGGTAAAACCAATCTGTTCCAGCAAATTTTTTGATGGCACAATAAGGCCCTGCGCTGTTTCTTCTACCTGATAATCTACCGGTTTGAAGCCGTTCTGCAGGGGAGGTTTAGCTTCCCGGTTAATCAGGTTTTGAGAAAATGTAATGCCTGAAATTTCATCGTAAACCGTAAAAGGCTCCGTGTTGGTTTTACTCAAAATTATATTGTTAGTAAAAGTAGTCCCTACCGGTACTGCCGAGCGCTCTTCATCACTTCCGGCACATAGCTGTACATGGTCACAATCGATCATGATGTTGCCTTCTACTTTGGAATCTACTACCTGGTTGTAGCGATTGATGGGTGAGTTGGGTACACCATTCATGATCACCAAGGCCCCTCTGAAGCGATAACCGGTAAGTCCACTCATATAATTATTGATCACCTTTTGATACTCGTTGATCACTCGTATACCACCGGTATTTGGCTTTCTTCTGCCAAGAAAATAGTTGTTCTCTACCAGCGTATGCTGACCGTGGCGCATGGTTAGGGTACCCCGACATTGGTCAAACACATTGTTCTTAAATACATTTCTACCTGACTTATTGGAGATGATTTCATGCTCACCGTCGCAGCGGTCAAAATAGTTATTGCTGACAGTGGTTTTACTATCGGTCAATGAATAATGGCTGGTGCCGATGCGTAGGGTTTCTCCTCCATTCGCTGCCATGTTTTGACGCGGGCCAAAGTAGTTATACTCTATCAGATGACTGTTTTCTCTGCTCGCTTCAGTATTGAGCCTGACGGCCATCGTTACCCCCAGGTTTCTCTTCCCGATCAGGCTATTATGGTCAAACCTATTGTTTTTGCCATACATGGTCACCCATATATCTGACTCAAATCGTTCGGGTTTACTAAAGTTATCGATGACGCAATTGGTCACTCTTGAGTGATTGGCCAGCTTATCTTCACTGGTACGAAAAGCAATTACCGAATTGGTGGGTGAGTAGCCATTTCTAAACACCAAGCCAGACACTTCCAGATAGTTTCCAGACAAACTCAAATTGGACTGTCCTTCAATAAATACTTTTCCCGCTTCTTCTGCTTTGAGTGTGATTAATGAGTCTTTCTTTCCTTCTCCTACAAACTCAATTTCTGTGTCTTTCCAAATACCATTGGCCAGCGTTATTGTGCTTCCCGGGCGGGCATCAGCAATGGCTTTTTCCAGCTCCTCTTCGTCTTTCACTAATGATGGACCTGTACTTTTGCAAGAGTTCAAAAGGCTGGAAACCAGAATAATTATCAGTAGATAGGTTGTGCGATGTTTTATCATAGCTTTTAGTTCAAGAACTCCTGCATGCAGGAGTTACTTTTCTCAAAGAGTTTATTTTGATTTACATTAAGTCCGTAGCATTTCACGATGTCAAAGCACATTCGTCTTTGGTAGCGAGGTGTTTTTCGGCTTTAAAGTAATTTTCAAATACACCCTGTTATTCTATGGGTATGCAATAGTGTATCAGTATTTCGTTGTCAATTAAGCATACTTCTAGCATTCAGTGTTAACTGCAGCTCAAGCTTGCCTGTCCTGACCGAATGGTGTAATTTGAATTATTCGATTAGCGCAATCGGGATACAATATTTACGTCCGGTTCTTCGGGGGGGATAGATTTTGTTTCATGAGTAATCAATTAGGTGTCAGTATTGATAGATCAGGGAAAGGACATGAAACTGCTTGACAAGCCAAAAAGAATTTGGCTATATTTGAAGAGCAGATTACTCTCACTCGAAAATACTGTTTCAATTTGGCGATTGTGAGGTACTTTCTTGTGATTCTGTCCGAATGGATTAGTCTAATTTAGTAGCTAATCCATTTTTTATTTCCGTTTGCCATTGTTTTTTTCCAATGGGTTTTCGTTAGTAGAAAAGTTTAGTATCTCTTGTAAATGGCTTCTCATTGATTCGGCAGCCTTTTCACTATTTTTCTTTTTAATATGATCCAAAATTTTGTAGTGTTCTTCTAATGCTGAAACAGGCCTGTTGCCGGCACAAACATTGTTCTTTTTAAAATGAGTTAGTATGTCTGGGGTAATGATAAGCATCAAAGACTTTAACACCGGATTTTTACTTGCTTCAGCTATTTTAAGGTGAAATAATAAGTCATATTCTACTGAATCCCCTCCTGATGATACAGCCTTCTCGTAGTCAGAAAGTGAATTAGATATTGCTACAATGTCATCATCTGATCTTCTAAGGGCAGCAAATCTTGCAGCATTTGTTTCCAGCAATACTCTGGTTTCTACCAAGGCATAAAAGTCTCTGCCTTCCATCTGTAGGACATCGGTAATTAACCCCTCCAAGGCAGTAATACCAAGCCCCGCCACTACGGTTCCGCTCTGGGGTAAGGTCTTGAGTATACCATAGAATTCAAGTTTTCGTATTGCATCCCGCACATGAGAGCGCCCTACCCCCAAGAGCTCGCTCAGCGCTCGTTCAGATGGCAATTTGTCACCTGGCTTTAACTGGCCACTTGAGATCAATTCTTTGATCTGCTGAATAATTTTATCAACAGGCTTTTCCAGAATGATCTCTTTAAAAGTATTTAAGTATTTTTCTTTCATAATGTAACTAGTATACCAACAACTGGTCAACCAATTTACATTGTTTGTTCTTGATTAGCAAGCTTTATCATGATTTTTGTATAAAAATAAATATTTACACTAAAAAATATAATCTTATCAATAAATAATGATAGTAAGTTGAGTGAAGTATTTAACTATATGGCGAATTGGTAATTACATGTAATAAACAGGGCCAGAGGCACGATTGCGGCAAATGGTGTAATCTAACAGATTTGGCACTTTTTCCACAATGCGCGGGCTGCCTCTCTTCCTCTACTAGCGATATGAAAATCAGACTACCGGGGCAGCAATAGTTTGGTATGTATTCTGACACTGCGCAACCCCTATCTACTGCTTATTCGTTTTTTTCTCACAAAGCTCACGCACGGCAGCCATATTTTATCCAGTTTGGCCTTCATCAGAGGTATATAGTACCTGCTTTGCTTCAATTATTATGATGGACACAAACGCAAGTCTTCAGGCTGAATAAACTTTTGACATAGCTCCCACCAACAGAAGGTAACTATTGCCGCACTACAGATGCCCGGCAAAGAAAGACACTCAATAGGACTGATTTTATGACTTAAGCAAATTGATATCGACTTTACCGCTTTCTACATATTGTTTAAGGCTATATTTGCATTTATACCGGCCTTTGGTCTGCTGATTATGGTCCGGGGGCCAGTCATGCTTTATCTCACTCCATTCTTACCTAAGCAGTAAGGCCAACTTACTCTCAAATTATGCTCACTTGCTGAGGCAAATAGTTCCATTAAATCCTTGATTATGCTCTGATGTGCAATGATGGTTAGGGCAGCTTATGCCTGAATAATATTTTTTAAGAAATCTCTTACATACAAGCTTATCATTAGAGAATTAAAAATTCTCCATTGATTAAAATATTAATATTGTGCCTTTGAAATAGATAGTATTTACCATGAAAAAAATTATCAAAGCTTTTTGTGTTGAGGATGATCCATTTTATGGTCAGATGATAAAGCTAACACTAGAAAAAAATAGTAACATAGAAGTATCTGTTTTTACTAGTGGAGAGGAGCTTATCAGTCATTTATACCAAAACCCAGACTTAGTCACAATTGATTTTAACCTCCCCGGTTTAAGTGGTTTGGAGATTCTTAAGAAAGTGAATGATCACAACTGTGATATCGCGAAGATTATTATATCAGGTCAAGAAAATGTAAGTGTGGCAGTGGAGTCTTATAAAAATGGCGCTGACTACTATATAGTAAAAAACCCTGATACATTTTCAGAGCTCGAGCAATGTATCAGTAAAATTATCCGTCAAATTGGAATTAAAACAGAACTTAACCATTTAAAAGACAAGATAATTGACCGGCACAAATATTCATCTATCATTGGAGAAAGCCAGGCAATACTAAAAGTTATAGGATTGCTGCAAAAAGTTGAAAATAATAATATTCAGGTCCTCATAACAGGAGAAAGTGGTACTGGCAAAGAGGTAGTGGCCAACTCCATTCATTATAATTCCAAACGTAAAAGAAAGCCATTTATAGCGTTTAATGTAGCCGCTATTCCGGAAGATTTAATAGAAAGTGAACTTTTTGGCCATGAGAAAGGAGCTTTTACAGGGGCTAACAGTAAAAGGATAGGCAAATTTGAAGAAGCAGATGGAGGTACTATTCTTTTGGATGAAGTGGGTGAAATGGATATCAATCTTCAAACCAAGCTTTTGCGCGTTTTGCAGGAAAATACTGTTTGCAGAATTGGGAGTAACAAGGAAATACCAATTGATACCAGAGTACTGGCAGCCACCAATAAGAATCTTGCGCAACGGGTGAAAGAAGGAAAATTCCGTGAAGACCTTTATTACCGATTGCAGGGATTTATCATCAATTTACCACCGCTCAGAGAAAGGGAGAATGATGTTATCCTTCTTGCTAATCATTTTTTAAATGCTTTTTGTATACAGAACAAACTGGGAACGAAAACTTTCAGTAAAGAAGCGATTGAAGCAATAATTTCACATTCATGGCCGGGAAATATCAGGGAATTAAAATCATTTGTTGAAAGAACAGCACTGATCAGTGAAAATGATAAGATCAGCTGCGAGGATATGTTGTTTTCTCCTTCAATTGTCTAAGCAAACCAATACATATTCTTTGAAAATATGAAAACTAGAAGAAAACAAAACCTTAAGCCTTCAACTGGGCTAAAGCAGAAACAGGCACTTATTTACACAATAGTAGGAAGCTTATTTGCTACTCTTCTGGTGGGTTGTGCTGTATTTATTTATTTCAATTTAGGCTCAAATACAGATAGTGAGGCGGCATCACCCGACTATTATTCCGTAGCGGATGGGGAGTGGGAGAGCGGTACTACCTGGTACAGCGGGTCAGCACCTCCTACCAATAACATCAATGCTGATATTGAGATATACGAATATGTTACCCGATATGGTGATTTAAGTTATGCAAGCGGCGCGAAAAAAACTTTGACTGTTAATGATACACTTCTCATTGTTGGAGATTTAACAATGGGTAATAAAAATGATGTAACTGTAAACGAGGGTGGGGTGCTAATCATTACTGGTAATTTCAATGCTGACAATAAGATTGTAGTAGGCAATGGAGGGGTAATTGCAGTAGGAGGAGACCTGAATTTTCCTTCCAATAACCAGGATACCTATGACGGAAGTGGTGGGGGGGAACTTTTTGTAGTAGGAGAAATATCGGGTAATGACACTGCTACAGACGCACAGAAAGATGCCTCAGAGCTTCAGAGTGAGGAAAATGGCATTTATACAATATTATCAGAAAATGGTGTGACTGCATTGCCCATTACCTTAACATATTTTAGAGCTATAGCAGAAGATGGGAGGGTGGTGCTATACTGGCAAACAGCTCAGGAGATCAATAACGATTTTTTTACTTTTGAGCGTAGTGCCGATGGAAAAAAGTTCTATGTGATCGGTACAATGGAAGGTGCTGGTAATAGCGATAAAGCATTGAACTATCAATTTATTGACAAGCAACCTTTGTCAGGCCAAAGCTTTTATAGGCTCAAACAAACCGATTTTGATGGTAAATTTGAATACTTTGACATTATTACGGTCAATTCTCAAGACTCAAAACTCACCAGTGAACAATCCCTTGAGATCATAAGTGTAGGCCCAAATCCTTTTAATGATTCATTTACAGTAGCATTTAATCTGCCTGAGTACGGTGAGGTATCATTACAGTTGATGAACCAGAGTGGGATGATAGTAGCAAGTGAGCGGATTGAGGCATATCAGGGAAGAAATCAATATAAATATCAGCATACCGATGGCTTAAAACAAGGAATTTATCTGATGACACTGACTCATGCTAATTATAAGTCTAAGTCTTTCAAATTAATTAAAAACTAAAAGAGTAAATTTTTCATATACAAAATCAATAAGCTGTTCTGCGTTTTGAAATCAACATTACTTCAAAACAGAGTCAAGAGTTTTAAGATGTAGACCCGTATATTGATTATTCAAATAAGAATAGATCAGACACCTGATCCTGAACATACAGCCTCAATATGCAGGATAAATCAAAGATTATGAGCATTTTTAGAGAAGAAGAAGATCAAAGAATAAAAGCTTTAAGCAATTATCATATTATTGATACTCCTCCAGAGGAATGTTTTGATCGAATTGTGCATTTGCTCGCTATGATTTTTGAAGTACCAGTCGCATTGATAAGTATTATAGACCATGAAAGACAATGGAATAAAGCAAAGCTAGGTACTAAAATAGATCAAATCTCAAAAGAAGTGTCATTTTGTCAACAAACGATACTTAATAACACCTATACTGAGGTTGAGGATGCTTCCCAGGATAGTCGTTTTAAGAATAACCCATGGGTAAAAGAAGAACCAAAAATAAGTTTTTATGCAGGATATCCTCTCATTTCTTCTGAAGGATATACCTTGGGGGCTTTATGTATCATGGATAATAAATCAAAAAAACTAACTGGCACCCAAAAGAATATATTGAAGTCCTTAGCCCAAGAAGTTACTGACCATATTGAAGCCAGGAAAGAAAGAAAGCGCCTAGGAAGCCTCGACAAACTTTTCCAGCTTTCAATGGACATGATTTGCGTAGCGGACACGGATGGTTACTTTAAAAAGGTCAACCCTGCTTTCAGTAAGCTATTAGGATGGAGCGAAAAAGAACTTCTTGAAAGACCTTTTTTTGATTTCGTTCATGCTGATGATTTACAGGCTAATACAGAAGAATTAGAAAAATTATCTCGTGGCATAACTACTTTGTCTTTTTTTAGTCGGTTTTTGACAAAAACAGGCGAATATAGAGAACTGCATTGGGTAACTACTCCCGATCTTTCTACTGGTGAGTTGTATGCAATTGCGAGAGATATCACAGATAAGAAAAAAGCAAATGAAATACTTAGATTTGAGGGAGAGAGATTTGACCAGATTATTAAAGCTACAAATGCAGGAACCTGGGAATGGAATATACAGACAGGAGAAACAATTTTTAACGAACGGTGGGCTGAGATTATAGGGTATACCTTAGATGAAATTCAACCTGTTTCAATTGAAACCTGGCTTAAATACACACATCCGGATGATCTGAAAATATCAGACGAACATTTGGAAAAACATTTTAATGGCGATAGTGAGTTTTACGAATGTGAAGCTCGTATGCAGCATAAAAATGGTCATTGGATCTGGGTATTAATCAGAGGAAAAGTAATTAGTTGGACCGGAGATGGAAAACCTCTCTGGATGGCAGGCTCACATTTGGAATTTACCGAAAGGAAGAATTACGAAACGAGATTAACGCAGTATAGAAATCTACTGGATAAAACTAATAGCGTCGCCCGTATTGGAACATGGGAAGTTGATTTAGAAAAAAACATACCAATATGGAATGAAGTAACCAGAGAAATCCATGAAGTAGATGAAAATTTCATTCCAGACATGGAATCAGCGATTCAATTTTTCCCAGAAAAAGATAAAGATAAGCTAATAGAATTAATAAAGAAGGCGATTGAAGAGGGCGTTTCATATGATATAGAACTACAGATTAATACCGCTAAAAATAACCTAAAATGGGTACGCGCAATTGGGATTACTGAGTTTGAGAATGGTCAATGTAAAAAGCTCTATGGCTTATTTCAGGATATTGATACTGAGAAAAGAAAAGAAATCCAATTACAGATAAGTGAGGAAAGATTCAAGGGAGCGTTTAACAATTCCGCAAATGGAATGGCCTTGGTAGGTTTAGAAGGTAAATGGCTAAAAGTAAATTCGAGCCTATGTGAAATGATAGGGTATTCCAATGAAGAATTACTGAAAAAGACCTTTCAGGAAATTACTCATCCGGAAGACTTAAAGAAAGATATTAGTCATGTAAAAGATTTGCTTGCTGGAAAATCTTCCAGCTATCAAATGGAAAAAAGGTATATCCGTAAGGATGGAAATGTTATCTGGGGCTTGCTTTCGGTTTCGTTGGTTAAAAATGATTTAGGAGAACCACTTCATTTTGTGTCTCAAATTAATGGTATCACAAAAAGAAAAGAAGCTGAAAAAACTTTGCTTGAAGCCAAAGATCAAGCTGAAGCTGCAAATAAATTTAAGTCAGAGTTTCTAGCAAGCATGAGTCACGAAATTCGCACTCCCTTAAATAGTGTTATTGGCTTCAGTGAGTTACTGATCAATACTGACTTGGATGAATCACAATACCAATACATGAACGCAGTTCATCATTCTGCGAATTCACTTTTAGATTTGATAAATGATATTCTCGATTTTTCAAAAATAGAAGCTGGAAAGTTAGAGCTATCAATTGAGAAGACCGATCTGTGGGAGCTTGTCTCTCACGTTACTGAAATTGTTAAATACAATGCCAGTCAAAAAGGAGTAGAATTATTACTGAATATTTCTAACGACCTGCCTCCAAGATATGCCTGGGTGGACTCTGTTCGTATAAGACAGGTGTTGATCAACCTCCTGGGAAATGCAACTAAATTTACGGAAAATGGAGAAATTGAGCTTTCCATTAGATGTTTACCCAATGAAAATAAGGAAGAAACAAAAATAGAATTTTCTGTAAGAGATACTGGAATTGGCATAAGTCAGCAGAACCAGCAAAAAATATTTGAAGCATTTGCACAAGAAGATCATTCGGTTACTAAGAAATATGGAGGGACAGGCTTAGGACTTACCATTTCAAATAAGTTGCTCTTAATGATGAATTCCAAATTAGAGTTAGAAAGTCAGGTTGGGGAAGGAAGCCGTTTCTATTTCACGATCTCAGTAAAAACTTCGGAGGATGATTTGACACAATGGAAAGGTTTAGAAAATTATAAAAAAATATTGATTGTTGATGATAATATGCACAATTGTGTGATCATTCAGGATATGCTTTCTCTCAAAAACATTGATTCAGATATAGCCGCTAGCGGAATTAATGCTCTTGATCAGATTTCTAGTGGTAATAATTATGACCTTGCAGTTGTTGATTATGTCATGCCTACAATGAATGGTATTGAACTGATCGGTAAAATTAGGGGCGATCTTAAGATACCTTCAGATCGACTACCCATCATTTTATTACATAGCTCACAAGCGGATTCTACAATCCAGCAGGACTGTGAGACACTTGATGTTCAAAGTAGAATAAGTAAGCCAATCTCGCTGGAACAGTTATTTGCAACTTTAAGTAATATTAGCAATCAGAAAAACGATGAACAAATTATCACCTCTACACTAGAAGATGGAGCAAATAATAGTTTTACCTATCCATTTAAGGTTTTGATAGTAGATGATGTGCCTTATAATATATTACTTGCTAAAAGCATGGTAAATAAAATTCTACCATGTGCATTAATTGCTGAAGCTAAAAATGGAGAGGAGGCTATTGAATACTGTGATCACAATACCCCTGATATAATTCTGATGGATGTTCAAATGCCCAAAATGAGTGGACTTGAAGCAACTCAAAAAATCCGGGAAATAGAAAAGAATGTTCATGTTCCAATTATAGCCTTTACTGCGGGGATTGCAAAAGGGGAGGATGAGCGTTGTATTCAGGCAGGGATGGATGAGTATTTAAGCAAACCTATTGTTTATGATAAATTGTGTTCAGTTCTAAAAAAGTGGCTCAGTCTGGAAACTGAAGTTCTTACGATAGAAGAAAATACAGCTGTATCAAAAAATCATTTTGACTTTCAGGCTTTTAAAGAAAAAACTGGCTTTGAAGAATCAGTCCTGTTAGAACTTTTGCGCGAATTATCTCTACAAATAAAAGACACTCAATTAAAACTTTATGAAGCTCTTGAAAATGAAAATTTGCAGTCAATAAAAGAGTTGGGCCACAGATTGAAAGGAACAACTTCTTCAGCAAATATGTACGTTATTGCTGAGATTGCTAAAACACTGGAAGCACAAAATGTATTTGATCACCAAAAAATTAAGGGGCTTATCGCATCTCTTGACGAAGAGATACATATAGTACTGGACTTAATTAACGATATTTTGAAGGAAGGACATTCTATTACATTCAATGAATAGCTTTCTAAAACCATTTTGTGTTTTATAACTCGTTTCATCTTCTAGCCATTGACCTCCTTTCTGTAAACCGGAGCAGTAGTCATGATGCCTGGTTTCCTGATACCATAACAGGGTCTGGAAGTACTAGTTAACTTTCAGATAGGTTCTTATTTGAAAAATAACAGTTCATAATCTTGGACAGTTTTCTATGCTTTGCGTATAGTTCATGAGCCAGATCAGACTTACCGGCAGGGCACTGTAAATGCCTCTTGATGAGATTTTTTCCAAAAGTTGACAATTAGCCCTCTTGCATTCTTTTTGACTGATATGCTTCTGGGCAAGTACAATATTTAACCCCAGTTTGTCAGTATATTAAAGGGAGTTGGTCGTATTGCCTTTTTCCTTACCTGATAAGTAATTGCTACACATTCGTTGCTTCACCGGCCGCCAGTCCAGTGGTTGAAATAGTATATGTTTTCTTTTAGATGAACGGTTTCCTGCCACAAAGCTTTTCATAAGTAGGTCGTACCAACTGCAGCTAGTACCTAACCTACACAAAACAGCTTAAGCACCAGTAGCCTACTCAATAAGAGAGGTAATATAAACTGAGAGCAAGTTTGGAAATTCTCCTAAAGAAAGACAGGTGCCAGTATCTTCAGGAAAGAATCAAATTTTAGAGATGAAAAATCACTCAAGCAACTTAACTGACAGGCGGCTGCCGTGCTGATGTTTGATACTCAAGAATGGGGGCCTAAAAGAGAACATAGTTTATGAGACATGCTCAGTGTCATCAATATACTTTATATTGTCTTTAGGATACAGAGATAGAGCTGATTTCAACAATAGCAAAAATAAAGAGTTTGAAGGTTTACACGCTAGGCAATAACAAAAAATGGTTTACAGCATATCATGATAAAGTTATGCTCTTTCGTAAGCCTAAAACACTGCTTAGCAAATTTCCTTGCGCTTAAAAGGTATGGAGGTGAGCTTTATTTCTCAACACTTTTATTGCTAGACTCACTTAGATCATTAATATTATCCATATCGATGCCTATGGCCAAAGAAGTTGCTATAAAAGTATTGCCTTCTTTTTCATCTTTTAGAAAGAACAGACAGAAATATTCACCTTCTTTTAAAACTTCCGGATCAGTAACAATAAATTTTTTGTTTTGTACTAGCTTAACCCCTGGAGGAATAACACCTCTAATAAGCTTAGCCTCGATAATCATTCCATCAGGGTCATGAAATTGAGCAATGACGTCTCCTGTTTTGTAATGATTGGTAAGTTTGGGATTGATGAACTTGGGCTTCATTATATGAATGGAAGTTTCAATATCAACAGAACTGATCGCTTCCAGGATTTCAAACTTAATTTTCTCCGTAAAGCTATTACCATGAACATCAATGAATTCAGCTTTGATTTTGAATTTCCCAGGTTTTATCTGGTTGACATTTTTTACACCAATTGTACCATCATCAAAAATGGAAATACCTTCTGGTAGATCACCTTTTAAAATTTGAGTAGATACCATACTCACTTCATCTTCTGTACTGCATAGTCCTAGAATCTTGCCTGGATATAAATAATTAATGGGAATTGAACTAATAATTTGATAATTGAAATATTTTTGCCCATGGGTTATTTGTGCATTAACTGAATTGAATATAAATGTTGAAAATATACTTATTACCAATATTCCAAACTTTGCAAAAGCAGAAAGCATAATAAACTAGGATTGATTTTTAAAACAGTAATAAATTGATATCTGATTTTTCATATCACAAACATATCAATTGCATGTACTCCATCCTAGTACTTAAGTATTAATACTCGCAAAATAAAGGTAAGGTTTTTTGTACTGTTGCCTAATTTCGTTAAAGTCATTTAGATAACTATAAAATAAAAACTTAAATTGCTTCATCAGTACTAATAAAAAGGGGATAGTTATCAAATGTCTGTTTGATATTATCTTATTTTGTGTTAGCAAAGAATTGCTATCAATGTATGTTTCTTTACATTTTCTTTGAAATGATATGTCATTATTCTTACTAAAAATACTTGATATGATTAAGATTACTTATTTTGACTTATGTTAACATGCCAATTCTTGACAAAGCAGCTCACCATTTTCAGCATGTAATTCACTTATAGTTTGGGTGCAGGGAACTTCCGGAAAAATATTGCCTTTAACATAAGCGGGGAGTTTGCTATGCTAATACAGTCTTACACCCTCACTTTTAGAATTTAGTTTTACAAGCATCAGACCGCCCAAATTGATATAACAGGTTGACATGTTTTTCTTTATGAAGATATAAGTTTTTGACTGAACAGATATTCTACAGAGATGTCTGAATAACTATAAAAAAAGGGCATTTAAAATAAGTTGAACGACACTGTTTTTTGGGAAGACAAGGGGGGAAGAACTAATTTTACCTGTTCCTTTTCGCCCCTTATACATATGTGGATAAAACGGACGATTGATAAGTTAAACATGAGCGCTCTATTCCATTTTATTGTGAGTAGATGCAGGAAATAAGGAGTAGAAAAAAGAAAAACCACCAAAAATCATAAGATTTAAAGCGGTTTGTTCTCTTTTGCAGTGTAAAACGGGTCAGAGCGGCTCTTTTTAAGTATAGCGACATCTTATGAAATAGCCGTGTACAATGTTGTATTCAGTCTGCTTAAATGACAATATCACTTAATTTATCGCTTTCTGGGTAGGACAGAGGCTTCTTCATATAAGAGCTTTCTATGATACAAATCACTTAATATAGGACCATTTTTGTATTATGTTAACAGACGGTTTAAGGCAAACATATCCATTACTTCTCTTTCTCCGCTGACACTTTGAGCGGCCATTTCTCCAAATGAAGCACCATGCTTATAGCCATGGCCTGAACCCCCACCCATGATCCAAAGATTGGGTGCCAACGGATGTTTGTCTAGTATAAAATTCCGATCAGGTGTCTCGGTATACTGACATACCCGCTGATCCAGAAGGGGGCGTCCCGCCATTTTAGGAAAGCGCAATGCAAGTATTTTTTTTGCATGCTCTTGTTCTTCGGGTTTAACATAACGATGGTAAGTATCAAACTTATCTGTAATAATATCTTCAAGTTCAAAGGCGATCTTAAAGCCTCTGTAGTCACTCCCTGGAACGCCATATGCACCAAACACCCCATCTAGGTCACGATTAAACCAGGTAGGTAATTTATTTTCCATAAGATCTGACTGGCCAGGCGGGGAAGCAAAGAAGAAACATGCCTGGCGTGTAACATTGAGCTTATTAAGCATTTCGGGAAACAGGCGGGTTAACCAGGGGCCGCAGGCAAATACGAAACTATCGGCTTCAATTGTAGTACCACTGGTAAGACTTAATGAGTTAGCTTTGCCGCCTGCTATATTTTCTTTTGCTACCTGATCCTGAATAAAATTACCCCCTTCTTTTACAAATAAATCACGAACGGCTTTACAGCCTTCTCTGGCTTTGAGAAAACCTGCTACTGGATCATACATCACATGATCAAGGTCTGATGTTTTGATTTGCGGCCATCTCTTTGCTGCCTCATCCGGGCTAATCTTTTCAAACCTAAGCCCTGCTTTTTTATACATGGGTAATGCGTCCTCAACCCTAGGATTACTGGCTGCCTGATTAAAAATGACCAGTCCATTCTGATATAAAATTTTCTCATTCATTTTTTCTTCGTTCTCCGTCCATAATTCCAGAGAGCGAAGAACCATATTGAAGTAAACCTCCTGATCGCCATAAAATGGTCTTATAAGTCTTGTTTCCCCCCCGGAACTGGCTTGACTATTCCCAGGGCCAAATTGGTCAATCAGCGTTACATCATATCCCATACGTAACAAATGAAGTGCTGTCCAACCCCCGAATGCTCCCGCTCCAACAACAGCTACCTTACTATCTTTGCTTCTTTTTCTTATTAGATTAGGAAAGTCGGCTTTAGTAGAGTGCGGCAATAAGCTACCCATTGTTCCGATAGTAGCACCTTTAATGCTATATTTAATAGCTTGTCTACGGTTGATTCCTTTTCTAATTTTTTCGTGATTCTTTTTCATTTTTATATTTAAATTCATTCAAGAAATAGGTAGGTCAATCCTATGGATGATGTACTCTTACTCAATAGATATCGTCAGGTTTTCTGTCCAGTTAAATTCCTGTCCATCAATCTCCCCTGTAATATCTAATCTAATAGATGATGCATCTTCAGGATCTACACCTTGTAATATCTCTCCCCATGATAAACTTACATCGGCTTTACCCTGGGTTACAGGCAGATCGGTGATCACCTGATTATATCGTGAGTTGACAAATGAATATATATCTACCGAATTGATATCTGCTGATCCATAGTCTAGAGTGTCAATGTATACACCGTTTTTTTCAAGTTTCCTGAAGCCCAGCGTAAATTCAACCGGTGTGTCTGCCGGAAAGGAAAAATCATTGTCTGCTGTTTCTAGCGTAATTAATGCAGGAGCTGCAATGCGGTCTAAAAGCATAGGGTCTTCCTCACAGGCAAGGAAAGCTATGCCTATTACAGTAGCAATTACAATGTTTACATATTTAATTCTTTTCATTTTCTATCAATTTAGTTTCTGATTATGCTATTAGGCGTACTCTGAGATCAATTCTCCACCCACCACAGTTCTGTCTGCATATTATCTTCACCATCCAGAAGTTGAATAGCTTCACGGACATTCTCACTATTCAAAGAATACTCCGAAGGGGGATATTCAAGTCTTGTTGGCACTACGCCATTGTTACGGAAGACTGCCCGAGGATCAGGAGCAGGTAATGAAGGCATACCTGTACGACGTAGCTCAGCCCAAGCTTCAATCCCCTGGCCAAAGAGGGCAATCCACTTTTGCATCATGATTTTTTCTTTCGTTAAGACGCCTATGCTTTCAATGTATTCAGCCGGCATTTCTACTCCATGTTGCTCAAATGAAGCTTTAATCCCCTCCACAAAGTAAGATTGTGGATCACCTGATACATCACCATCAAATGCAGCTTCAGCTAATACAAACATTAGCTCAGCATAAGACATAATCACACTGGGTGTTCCTGCTTCCATAAATTTTGTGCCAGGAAAAGAGGTTTCCCCCCCTAGTCCTAAAGCAATTGATTCGGGTAGAGCATTGGGAAGACCTGTATAAATATCGCCTTCCCCTCCGACAGGCTGAGCATAAACTGTCAACCTGGGATCATTTCTTTCCTTAAGCCTGGAGACAAGGGTCTCGCTTACCCGCCAATCAGTGCGTCCACCTTGTACCATCACCTCGTGCCACTCATTGTTACTTGGTCTGGCGCTAGAGTGGATCAATTGTGCATAATCATCATTACTGGTAAATACAGGGTAAGCAGCTGGATCAGCCAGTATGGCTTGCATCTGAGAACCAGAGTTATCCACATGTTCAGCCTGCCTGTTGAGCAAACGGAGACGCAGAGAATTTGCCATTTTTTTCCACTTTAGAATGTCTCCAGAGAACATAATATCTCCAAAGATGGCTGGCCCATCGGGGTCAAGTAAATCGTTGGCCTGTTCAAGATCTGCTAAAATTCCGGAATATACTTCTTCACCGGAATCGTATGTTGGAATGTAATTTGGATCCCCTCCATCCAAAGTTCCTTTTAGAGCTTCAGTATACGGAATGGGGCCGTAGATATCTGTAAGTAATGAAAATACCCAGGAACGCATGACTAAAGCCACCCCCTCATAGTTGGAATTAGTAAATTCACCTCCTTCAACCGAAAGTTTTCTTATGCGCTCGAAATTGAGCATAACATCATTGAAAAACCCTTGCCATATACTGCTTGTTACTGTAATGGGAACTTCATAATTATCCCCTTCAGAAGGGAAATTTCTCCTGGCAAAGTACTGTACCCAGCATACACCTCCATCTAACCCTAAACGCTCAAACCTGTTTTGATGGCCCCAGTATCTATCTATGGCTGATTCTATTGCAAAAGGAAGTAAAATATCTTGGGTTACTAAAGTTGGATTATTAGGGTTTGTATTCATTTCTTCAAACCCATCTGTACAGGCACTAACAATGATGCTGCCTATAATTAGGATAAATACTGTTTTCTTGATTCTAGTATAAATACCTGATTTCATATTTTTTACTATTTATAGAATTCTACCTGACTGACCCTTACTAAAAATTGACATTCACATTAAACCCTAAATTGCGCGTTGTGGGAAGTTGTGAATATGAAAATCCCTGCCGGTTACCTCCGTAACGATCAGCTTCAGGGTCATGGTGAGGTGTGTTTTTGAATAAAATTGCGACGTTTCTGCCAACCAGAGATACTCGGGCAGATTCTAAGAAATTATTGTTGAACCAACGACCCGGCAATTGATAACTAATCGTTGCCTCCCTTAACTTTACATAGCTACCATCAAATATCCCCGCCTCATGCCTACTTCTAGGTATATTTTCGTAATAGTAGTCCCGTGCAGAAACAATAACATTATTAGATTCATACCCTATAAGCTCTCCTTCATTATCGAAAACTTCTCTAACTCCTTTTCCGATTACACCTTCTTCTCTGCCTACGGCTGTTTCTTCATAAACTCCTGTACGCCTTCCAATACCTGTTTCCAGCATAAACATATCTCCTCCTTTGCGTACATCTATCAGTGCACTTACAGTAAGTCCTTTATATGTGATGCTATTTGAAAACCCACCTAACCAGTCAGGTTGAATATTTCCCAGAATAGCTGTTTCGGTTGAGGTTACAGGCAGTCCGTCTCTCATGATGAGTTCTCCAGCATAAGGACCTTCCTGCACCCGTTCAAAAGGTCTGCCGTATAAAGTTCCGTAAGGTTGACCTACTCTGGCCTCTGAAGAAATGTAATAAGTATTTAAAGTGTAAACATCTAGCCCCTCAGCCAATTCAACAACTATATTTCTATTTCTTGAAAAGTTAAATGAAACATCCCAACGCAACCCATTATTAAGTTGTAAAGGAGTACCGGAAAGCATTACCTCAACCCCCTTATTGGTAACTTCGCCAGCATTTAGGATTCTACTGTTATAACTGGTTGCTTTAGATATTTCAACAGCTAAAATTTGATCTTTGGTTGATTGATTGTAGTAGGTAAAGTCCAGGCCTAACCTTCCATTCAAAAACCGTAAATCTGCGCCTAACTCAATTCCTGTAGTAATTTCGGGTTTAAGTTCTGAATTCGCAATTTCAGTACTTTCTGAAAAACTCGGAGTATTTCCATCCCATAATGCTTCTGGGTTATATACTTGTTGTAATTGATAGGGATCAGCTGAATTTCCAACCTGTGCCCAGCTGGCTCTCAGCTTGGCAAAAGAAAAAATACCTGATTGAATATCCAACATATCAGTAACTACCGCACTCAACGAAGCAGAGGGATAAAAGTAAGAGTTGTTGTCAACAGGGAGTGTACTAGACCAATCATTACGTCCTGTAATATCAAGGAATAAATAATTTTTAAAACCCAATGTTGCAGCTCCATACAAACTGTTTACTTCATATTCTTCTATAGCGCTTTCGGTAATTGGTGGTGAAGCGTTATTACCCAGATTATAAAGCTTATTTACTGTAAGGTCATTAAGACGGGTAAAGCTTCTTTTATAAAAATTAGCCCGATTATTTCCACCAACATTGGCCGTAACTAAGAAGTCCCCAAACGAATTGTCGTATGTAATCAAGAAATCAGAATTAGTTTCTTGGCGTCGGAGTACACTTTCTTCGTATGCGCCATTAGGGTAGTATCTTGATTCTTTTTCAGCGATGATGTTTTCTCTGCTATCGGTCCAAAAGTCTGTACCAGAACGTGCCATTACAGATAAATGATCTGTAAGCTGATAATTTAAAGTAATATTGCCAAGCAACCTGTCTTTTTCATTAGCATACGTCCAGAACTCCTGGGTATAATAGGGGTTTGTGAAATATTCATATTGCCAATTTGCGTAAGGATAGTATTCGCCATCAGGTTGGATGACAGTTTCAGGCTTGTACTTATCAAATTCCTTTAACTTGCTAAAGTCTAAGTGGCGTTGATGCCAGATAAACTCACTTCCACTTGTATAGCGTCTGTTATTGGATCCTGACTTGATGTATTCTGCTGAAAGTGTTATATTTAACTTATCGGTAAAATTATAGCCAGTGTTAATCCTAAAGTTGTTTCTGTAGTAGTCATTATTATGTACCATCCCTTCTTGGTCTAATCTTCCGAGAGAAAGCCTAAAATTTCCCTTGTCATTAGATCCCGCAATAGCAACATTGTTTGTTAGGGTGTGGCCTGTTTGAAAAAACTCAGTAAAATTATCAGGATTTGGTGTCAAAGGAACAAGCTCACCATTAGACCACCATTTTTGCACCAGTCTTCCATCCATTGGCGCTCCCCAACTTTCATCGACTCCCGCTGTTCCATTTAATGGCGCATTGGGATATAAAGATTGGAATTGGTTGATAGCAGCTGGGTCAGTAATTGGACCATTTCTGCCATCTGCATACCAGGTGATACCTCCGGTGCCCCCGCCATAGATATCCTGAAAATCAGGAACCACTAAAGGGCTATCCCAGGTTACATTTGAGTTAACAGAGATGCCAATGCCATTCGTGCCTGAACCGTCTTTGGTAGTAATAAGTATTACTCCGTTAGCTGCTCTTGAACCATAAAGCGCAGCGGCATTCGGCCCTTTTAATACGCTAATATCTTCAATATTGTCTGGACTAACTTCCGAAAGCCCGCCCCCATATTGGTTTTCATCACTACCAAAAGGATTACTATAGTTCTCTATGGGGACCCCATCAACTACAATTAAAGGTTGATTATTTCCTGATATCGACGATTGACCTCTAATGGTAATGGTAGAGCCGCTCCCCGGGCCAGCATTGCTAATCACCTGAACCCCAGCTACTTTACCAGATAGACTATTTGCCACATTGGCTTGTCTGGCTTCAGCTAACTCTTTCCCACTTATTTCCTGAACAGTGTAGCCCAGGGCTTTCTTTTCTCTTTCGAGACCAAAAGCAGTTACCACTACCTCTGAGAGCTCAGCGACATCGGCCTGCATTTTGATATCTATAACACTTTGATTCTCCACAGCAACCTCCTTTGTTTGGAAACCTATGAATGAAAATACCAGGGTAGTAGTATCTGAGGAGGCTTCTATGCTGTACTCTCCATTAATATTTGATATTGTACCAGTAGTAGATCCCCGTACAAGTACGTTCACACCTGGAATAGGTGAGTTGTCTTCTGCAGAGATAATTGTACCAGTTACAATATGCTCTTGTGCCAATGCAGAAAAACTAATGAGACACATTACACAAAAACATTTAAGTCTGATTTTAATTTTCCACAAATAATATGAGGATAGCTTATTGATAGATGTTCTTCCCATAGGATAAGTAATTGTGTAAATTGCAAAATTTTAAAATTAAATATTTAAAATTAATTTAATCAAT
Organism: Catalinimonas alkaloidigena; assembly: GCF_029504655.1. Lineage (NCBI taxonomy): Bacteria > Pseudomonadati > Bacteroidota > Cytophagia > Cytophagales > Catalimonadaceae > Catalinimonas > Catalinimonas alkaloidigena. The sequence continues at coordinate 5,332,541 of NZ_JAQFIL010000001.1, read as the reverse complement.
ATTTAATTTTTTATATTAATATATAATCGGAATAATATTCTTTAATGCATATGTTTTCCAAACCTATAAAATATATTTTCAAAAACAAAATTTTATTCTTTGTTTAATATTTATATAAAATTTAAAATCAAAATAATTTAATAAATTGATATTAAAATCTAAAAATATATAAAAATGTAAAATTATATTCTGTTTAAATATGATAGGGAAGTGGATTCAGGATGCCTCTTTATGAGGTTTTGGTTTATTACTAAAAAAGTGGAATAGCATACGGCTAGGTACAAATCATAGTGTATTTGCTCTCCGAAAAGACAAATGGAAATACACACCAAATCCGTGGTTAAGGGTTTTGTAAGCCTTCCACCGATGAGCCAAAGGGAGGCAGGTCCGCTTGTCATTGTATGGTATGGAAAATGACTAGCAGGAGCAAAACAATCTTTATGACCTATACGCAGGGATGGTAAAAATTTTTAGCGAATTATTAGAGAAACAAAAGAAGCAGTGGTATACTCGGAGGGTGTTGAATAATCAAAACTAATGAATGTGAAAAAATGCAACTTAATACTGTGGTGCGTAACCCTGGTGATGGGCAGTGGGGACCATGCTTTTTCTAATCTCGTTGAGCGACCCAACATTGTTTTTATCCTGGTGGACGACCTGGGATATTCGGATGTCGGCTACATGAAGCATAAAGCTGGTTTACGTACACCAAATATAGATAGGCTTGCTGAAAAGGGAAAAATATTTACGCAAGCCTATGCTGCCGCACCGGTATGTTCTCCCACCAGAGCCAGTATCTTAACGGGCAAATCCCCAGCCTCATTACAACTTACCTGTCATATTCCTGGCCTGCCCATGGAAGGTTACCTGGAGCGCCAACATAAAGGTAAATCACTCAGAGAAGCTTATTTTCTTGACCATCTATCCCTGGCAGAAGTGACCCTGTCCGAGGTGCTCCAGGAGCATGGATATACCACAGGCTTTTTTGGGAAGTGGCATCTCGCAGGATCGGGTTCTGCGCGTAGTAACAGCGAGGGAGTAATACAAGCCCGCTTTCATCCGGAACACCAGGGCTTTGATGTAAATATTGGAGGTTGTGCTTACGGTCAGCCAAAGAGCTGGTTTGCGCCTTATCACAACGCCACAATTCCTGAAAAAGAAGAGGAGCAATACCTGACTGACCGGCTGGGAGATGAAGCCGTCAATTTTATAGCCCAGAACGAAGAAAAGCCATTTCTGCTTTATTTTTCCACCTATACCGTTCATACACCCCTGAAGGCCCCCCAAGAGGTAGTCGATAAGAATAATGGCAACACCTATTTCGCCATGATTGAAAAGCTTGATCAGAATGTAGGTAAGGTGATGGATCAGTTAGAGCGCTCAGGTCTTTTAGCAAATACCATAGTTGTCTTTTACTCTGACAATGGTGGGTTGTGGGGCAATCCTCCATTGAGAGGCAAGAAGGGGTCATTACACGAGGGAGGTATCAGAGTTCCCCTGGTAATTAGCTGTCCAGACAAAATTGAGGCTGGTAAAAATGATACTCCGGTAACAAGCATTGATTTGTTTCCTACCGTTTTAGACATGCTGGGTATTGCTGATGAACCTGCTTATGAATTTGAAGGGGTGAGTTTAAAGCCGCTTTTAATGGGGCAAGGTGCATTGGATGAACGACCCCTTTATTGGCATTTCCCACACTTTAGAAGTGAAGGATTAGCTATGGGGGCAGCCATCCGGGAAGGAGATTGGAAACTTATCTGGGAGTTTGAAACGGATAGTACCTATCTCTACAATCTTCAGGAAGACCTGGAAGAAGTCAATAACCTGATGGTAAAACATCCTGACAGAGGGAGTGAGATGCTAGCAAAGCTGAAGCGTTGGCAAGTTGAAGTGAAGGCAGAGATGCCCAGACAGTAAATTAAGTAGGAATAAAAGATTTAAAAGATAAAAGGGCATGAGATTTATCACCACAACCTTAATTATATGGGTAGTAACTACCTTACTTTCTGCATACAATCAAAGGGAAAGCCCCTTAACAATCACTTCTCCTGATAAGAACGTTTCCGTTCGCCTTGAGAACAAGGAAGGGAAGATCCATTACACTGTTTTTTGGAAAGACAAGGTATTGATAAACTCCTCCGAGCTATCCATTTTTCCGGGCTCAGAGGGTGTAATCACTTCATCTAAGGAACATTCGGAGAATAAGAAATGGAAACCCAGCTGGGGACAGTTCAGTGAAGTACAGGATCGTTACAATGAACTGATAGTAGATATTAAGTATCAAGAAACAGAAACAAAGCTTTATGTACGATTGTATGATCATGGGCTCGGCTTTAGGTTTGCTTTGGAAAACTATGAGGAAGGGGCTGAGGCTACATTATACTGTCAATATAAACTGACAGAGGAGCATGCGATTTATTCTCCCAGTGGAGAAGGAGAGCCACTGGGGCCAGCTACTATCAAAGCATTAAATAGTTTTGAAGAGAAACCCACACTCCGTGTGCCTCTTGTAGTAGAAAAGACAAACGATCCGTATTTGTCCATTCTTGAATCCGATTTGTATTCTGCTCCAGGTTTTGAAGTGATGAAACTCGATTACAATGTTGAAGAGAATTCCTTGTTTTCTTCCAATGATGTTAATTTGACCGGAGATAAAACGATTACGCCCTGGCGAGTGATTTTGATTGATGATAAGGTGGGAGACCTCGTGACCAATACGGTTCCACTTAACCTTGCCGCACCACTACAAATAAAAGACTCTTCATGGATCAAACCCGGAAAAACACTTTGGGACTGGCGGGTACACGGCTATACTGCGCCGGATGGATTTACCTATGGCATCAATACCGAGAGTTACAAGCGCTTTATCGACTTTGCAGCAGAAAAAGGTATCGAGTATTTTTTAATTGATGACGCATGGTATACCCATGTATCAGCAGGACACTTTGAACTTTCAGATCAATTAGATTTACAGGAAGTGATTGCCTACGCTGCCAAGAAGGAGGTAGAGCTTCTACTTTACTATGATCGGCGGCATGGTGAATATGGGGATGAAGAATTATTCAATTACTATGCATCTCTGGGAATGAAAGGGATAAAATATGGCTTTATGGGAAGTGATGTATCTTTTACTAGATCAGCAATTGTACAAAGTGCTGAAAATCATCTGCTTATTGATTTTCATGATGGCCCGGTACCTCTAACGGGCATCGAAAGAACATATCCGAATGCTATTACCAAAGAATATTGCCATGCCCAGCAAGATTCTCGCAGGGCGTTTACCCCGGAAACTTTTATCAAGATGGCGCTTATCAATGCGATCCAGGGACCGCTGGATATGAACAATGGCAATTTTGATTTAACGGGAATCAATAGGGGAGATCGGGAAAAAGGTCCTAGAAAGACCCACTCTTACGTATCCACGGTGGTTTCAGAAGCAGCCAGAACGCTCATTATTTACAGCGGACTGGTCTGTATCCCCGATGCACCCGAAGCCTACAGTGAGAAGGCCGACTTATTTGAATTCATTCAGAAACTACCAGTGGGTAAATGGGACGAAAGCCATGTCCTCCATGCCAAAATAGGCGAGTACATTACCACCGCCCGAAGGCATGGCGATGAATGGTTTGTAGGTTCAGTACATGATCAGCAGGGAGGTACATTGAATATTGTATTAGACTTTCTGGAGCCCGGAAAAGAATACCAGGTAACCTATTATGAAGATACTTATGAAACTCATGGCAAGTCCAATCCTGAGGCTTACCAGATTCGCAAGGGTACTGTACGAAAAGGAGATATAGTAAAGGCAAAAATGGCGCCGGGAGGAGGGCACTGCATGTGGATAAGGCAAAAGTAAACCGACAGATAAAGCTTTAATCTTCATGTAAAAAGATTCACGACAACCGAATTTTATTTAATGAAAACTAATACAACGACCCTATTTTTTTTACTCATATTCAGCAGTATTCTATCGGGCTACACCGCCTATGGCCAACAAAAAGCAAATAGCAATGACGAGACGCCACTCTATGATGGAAGCTGGGAATCACTTCAAAAAATGCCGGTTCCTGATTGGTTTAATGATGGTAAAATAGGAATCTTTATTCACTGGGGGCCTTACAGCGCCATAGGGTATCGTAAGGGGGGAAGAGGCTATGCCGAACATGTTCCGAAACTTATTTACGAAGATTCTGCTCATTATTATGACTATCTGAGGAAGCGCTGGGGGGCTGCTCCACCTGAGTTTGGATACAAAGATATTATTCCCGAATTCAAAGCAGAGAAATGGAAGCCTGAAGCCTGGGCGAAACTCTTTGCTGAGGTAGGGGCTAAATATGTGGTGTTTACAGCAGAGCATCATGATGGCTGGGCCAACTGGGATTCAGAACTTACGCCCTGGAATGCCATGGACATGGGACCCAAAAGAGATTTGGTGGGTGATTTGGGTAAAGCTGTTCATAAATATGGCCTTAAGTATGCCCCTTCTTACCATAGAGAAAGACATACCAGTTTTTTTACCACAGAAAAGTACGTGGTTAAGGCCGAGCCACGTCCAGATATTCTTGAGGAAATCAGGCGAGTTCCGGAAGCAGAGTCACTCTACGGTCCGTTTGGTTTTAGCAAAAAAGCTGTGGATGAATACGTAGCTCGCTGGAAGGAAATACAAACGAAATACAAACCTGATTTTTTATGGATAGATGATATCCCCATATTCACACGTGACGGAAATAATGCGGCTCAGGGACTTTTTAAGCCGGAAATTAAATATCTGTACGATCAGTGCCGTCTTATGATCACAGACTTTATGAATGATGGAATAAGCAGAGGTCAGGAGGTTTATGTCAACAACAAAGGGGGAAATCGTAACTGGCCCGATGGTGTAGGTTGTTTAGAAAAAGACAATCTGAAGCTTAAAGAGATTGGGCCCAAGTGGCAAAGCTGTACGACCTTCGGAACTTCCTTCGGCTATCTTGAAAACGATCAGTACAAATCACCTCAGGAGATCATTACTGAAATGGTGGAGGTTATCTCCAGAAATGGAAATTTCTTAGTGAATATCGGCCCGCGAGCCGATGGTACTATACCTGAAGAGCAACTGGCATTATTGCATGTTATGGGTGACTGGCTGAAAGTTAATGGTGAGGCTATTTACGGAACCCGCTACTGGAAAGTCAACCACCAAGAAGCAGGGAAGCTGGCCTTCACAGCAAAAGAAAAAACACTGTTCGCTATCGCACTTGAAAAACCAAGGGGGGACATCACTCTAGAAGCTACCAAAGACTGGAGTAAGCATGAGGTGCAATCAGTAAGGCTACTTGGCTCAAATGCTGCAATAGATTGGCGCATGAGCCCTGAAGGTTTGGTGATAAAACCGCCGGCTGACCTTGGAAAAAGCAGGCTTGCCTGGGCTTTTGAGATCAAAACGAGCACAAAGCAGTATTCTCCCGATGCCATGCAAACAGATGTTGAAGAAGCCTTACAGGGAACTAAAAAAGTAAACCTGGATGGGGATCACTAAGGTGTGAGTCAAAGGTCGTGTATGCCATATGGCCAGGGTGGATGGAAAATGAAAAAGACCAGTAATGATAAAGCGAAACGACATCTCAGGAGGTAAAATATTGCTCCTGCTTCTGGGCTTGCTTTCTGCTTCGTTCATCTCATCTAAAAATGCAGGAATAACGATCGTAGTATCAGATTCCTCCTTTGATAGGCCGGCAGGTGCAAAAACGGTCAAAGTAAGCTATTCCAAATCCCTGACTTCGGTCAGGAAGATGAAGTTATGCGCAGTGATCTCAGTGATAATATCAAAGTAGCTGAATTGTATGGTGTCTGGTATTCAAAATTACATACGGGATACAAGGCATTTGTTTGACATGCTACATCTACAGATGAATCAAAGACCTCGTCAACATCATTCAGTATGTAGATGATGGTGTGAACTATAAAAATTCGCTGATGCAGAAGCGTTTTTTCAGGCAGGAAAAGTACTCATTGAGGCTTCTGAATTTTAGCTAAAGAAACTTAATGCACCAGCGTCTGCAGCAGTCCCTAATAGGGGGGGCAGGTACAAAGTCCGTGCAATATTTAGGCATCCAGATTTCCGGCACGGCGGTCTGAGGCAAATAAAATAATCTGGAAAACATGTAACCTGATGATTTAAAAATGAAAAACCTAAACTCAATACTATATGCCCTTTTATCTGTAATACTTATTTCCTGTTCTGGAGTGGAGATCTATGTAAGCAATGAGGGAAGCGACCAGAATGATGGTTCCGAAAACAAGCCTGTGGCCACATTGCAAAAAGCTCAGGAACTTGCCCGGGAGAAAGCAGGGGAACAGGAGGTTAATATTTATGTAAAAGATGGGATTTATTATCTGCCCAATACACTGGTGTTTGGACCAGAAGACTCTGGTGCCGAAGGTAAAGAAATTACTTATCAGGCCGTAAATGAAGGAAAGGCTATCATCAGCGGAGGCTCATTATTAAAACTCAACTGGAAACCGTACAAAGACGGTATTTATCAGGCAGAAACACCTGAAGGTCTAAACATTGATCAGGTATTTATCAATGAAAAGAACCAGCGTATGGCGCGCTATCCCAACTATGATGCAAGCAGGAAAACAGCAGCATACCAGGGATTTGCGGCGGATGCTTTTTCTAAAGAGAGAGCAGAGGGCTGGGCAGATCCGACAGGTGGCTACATCCATGCCATGCATAGAAATAGGTGGGGGGGCTATCATTACCGGATTACAGGAAAAAATGAAGAAGGTGAGGTGACATATGAGGGAGGTTGGCAAAATAATCGACAAATGGGCATGCATGAAGAATTTCGCATGGTCGAGAACATTTTTGAAGAACTGGATGCGTCCGGAGAGTGGTATCACAATGCTAAAACCAATATGCTGTATTACTATCCTCCTGAAGGCTTGAATTTAAAAAATGCAAAAGTAGAAATCGTTCGTCTAAGACACCTGATAGAATTTGAAGGTACTGAAAGTGAGCCTGTATCTTATATTAACTTAAAAGGATTTGTATTCAGGCATGCAGCAAGGACCTTCATGGATACCAAAGAACCCATGTTACGATCCGATTGGACGATTTATCGGGGTGGAGCCATCAAGCTTACTGGTACGGAGCATATTAGCATTTTAGATTCTGAGTTTGATCAGGTGGGCGGTAATGCCATTTTCTTTAACAATTACAACAGGGATGGATTGGTCAAAGGGTGTCATATTCATGATGTTGGAGCTAGTGGGGTTTGTTTCGTGGGAGACACTAATGCCGTAAGAAATCCACTTTTTGAATATAATGAAATAAACGACCTCTCAAAAATTGACCTGAGGCCAGGCCCCAAAACAAACAATTACCCGGCGAATTCTACTGTGGAGGATTGCCTGATACACGGAATTGGCAGAACAGAGAGACAACCGGCAGGGGTACAGATAGAAATGGCGCAATACATTACTGTGAAGGATGTGTCCATCTACGATTGTGCTCGTGCGGGAATTAACATTGGAGATGGTGCATGGGGCGGTCACCTGATCGAAAGATGTGACGTGTTCAATACCGTATTGGAAACACATGACCATGGCTCGTTTAACTCATGGGGAAGGGACAGGTTTTGGAGAAAGGACAGGCCTACCTCCCAGAAATTCGTTGACAAAAATCCTGAGCTGCCCTACCTGGACGCTATGGCAACTACAACGATACGAAACAGTCGCTGGAAGTGCGAGCACGGATGGGATATAGATCTGGACGATGGATCCAGCAACTATGAAATTTACAATAACCTACTCTTACACGGCGGCTTGAAGTTTAGAGAAGGCTTTAAAAGGAGAGCCTGGAACAACGTCATCATCAACAATGGCTTCCATCCGCATGTGTGGTACAATCATAGCGAAGATGAGTTTTACGGAAATATCATTACAGGTAAGCACCGGGCGATAGGGGTGCCTGAGAAGTTATCCAATGGTAAAAGAATAGACGAAAATCTGTTTTACGGAAATGTTACCGATGCAAAAGATGCTTTCAGGGAGTTTAACTGGGATCTCAATTCCATCAATGGAGATCCCTTATTTGTGGATCCTGAAAATGGTGATTTTAGAGTAAAAGAAGGATCCCCAGCTTTTGAAATTGGGTTTAAAAACTTTCCAATGGATCAGTTTGGTGTCAAGAAACCGAGTTTAAAGGCGATAGCGGAAACGCCAGAAATTCCGGAAGTAAGAAATGATGGAGGTGGATTGGCATTCGGACAAAAGAAAAAGAATGATTTTGTTACCTTCAACTGGTGGGGTGCAAAGTTGAAAGCGCTGGAAGGGGAAGAGTTCTCGGCTTTTGGGGTAGCCAAAAGTGATGGTGGTTTAGCAGTAAAAGAAGTTCAACATGACTCCCCTTTGCAAAAGGCAGGGCTTAAAGCCGGGGACTTGATTTTGGCAGTAAATAAACAGCCTACTAAAAACAGAAAAATGTTCCAGTCAGTAACAGCTAATCAAAAGGAAGGGGATTTGGAACTTACCATCGTAAGAAATCAGGCAAAAGCAACAATCAGATTTATACCGTAAAGGAAAAACAATCATCCTAATGAATAAAGTGCATAGAAGCGCAATGAGAAGGGTATTTTGTTTAATAATGATTTTGGCAACTACAAGGCTTTCTGGGTATTCGGAAAGGAAAGAGGATAAGCCCAACATCATTTTTATCATGGCGGATGATCTGGGCTGGCAGGATGTAGGCTTTATGGGTAGCGAGTGGTTTGAGACCCCAAACCTTAATGCTTTAGCTACTCAAAGTCTGGTCTTCAATCAGGCTTATATGTACCCCACCTGTTCGCCTTCCCGGGCGGCGCTACTTACCGGCAAACAGTCTTTCCGAACCCAGGTGTATAATGTACCTGTCTTGGAAAAGAAGCATGCAGCCGATCAAAACATCTATTCCCGCTGGACAGTCGGAAAGGAACATACGCTATTTTCGCAACCGCTGCGAGAAGCTGGTTATCGACTTGTTCATCTGGGTAAATGGCATATTGTTGGTCCCGATCCGGAGATGGAACTGGCAACTGACTACCCTTTTGATGAGCCGCTATCACAGCCGCCCAATGGTGAGCTTTCCTGGCTGGCCAGCCATCAGTCAGAGGAGATTCAGGCCTATTACCCGACAGGTAGAGGGTTTCATGAAAACATTGGAGGTAGCTGGTGGGGTGATCCGGCCCGGGGGTATAAGGAAGGCTATAAGTCCGAAAGTGGAGGGTATAAAGCTCCTTTTAAAAATCCTTTTATCCTCGACATAGTAACTGATGAATGGCTCACCGACCGGCTCACAGATGAAGCCATCAGCTTTATGGATAAAAACAAAGACCAGCCCTTTTTTGTGAACCTTCATTATTATGCTCCGCACCGGCCTACGGTGGTTAGAGATCAGCAGTGGATGGAGAAGTATCTCAACAAAATGCCTGATTCTGTAACGGGACAAGGTACTGAAAATCTTAAAGAAATCGTGGGCTACGCCACCATGATCCAGTCGCTGGATGAGAATGTCGGGCGTATCATTGATTACCTGGATGAACAGGGGTTGCGTGAAAATACGCTGATCATCTTTACTTCTGATAACGGATTCAACGGACTACAAAGTACTAATAAGCGCTTGCGAGGGGCAAAAGGTCAGGTTTATGAGGGAGGCTTGCGAGTTCCAGCCCTTGCCCATTGGGAGGGAGTCATTAGCCCGGGAACAACGGATATTCCGATCTGTGGCCTGGATTATTTCCCCACTTTCCTAGCCGTAGCGGGCATTGGGGATTATCAGGGAGTGCTGGATGGTCAAAGCCTGATGACTATTTATAAACGTGAAGAATTTCCTGAACGCCCACTTTTCTGGCACATAGCGAGCACTTATAAAAACCCTCCTTGCTCTATTATCCGAAGAGGGAAATGGAAACTTATACAGTTCCTGAATGACGGCAGCGTTGAATTGTATAATCTTGATGAAGATCTTCAAGAAAGTAAAAACCTTGCAGAAGAGCAGGCGCAGATCACCCAGGAATTATTAGCAGAACTTATTAGCTGGAGAAAGGAAAATAAGGTCCCGCTTCCCAATGCTTCTATACTGAAGTTTTAAGTGAAATGGACATAATAATTGATAATGAATACAAGAATAGAACTGTACACTTTATTAGCGGTATGCATAAGTTTTTTCGGGAAAACTCATGATGTTCAATCTCAAAATATACAGCAAGTTGATTCATCAATGAATAATGCCTGGATCATTGAATCTCAGCAGGATTGGCAGGCGAGCATAGACCGGTATTCAGATTTGGAAATTAGCGAAGGAAAAGCAGTGCCGGCAGCTATGGTAGCAACTTTTCAAAGTTCCATAAAACAGTTTACTGACAAGCGATCTGTAAAGTCAATCACTTTTTCACAGTCAACAGAATGGCTGAACTGGAAGCCGGTTTCCAATGTGGGTCCCTCCAACCTGGGCGATGCGCCGATAGCACTGCAATTAGGAGATGGCAACTATTGGATGTTTGGCCGCTATAATAAAAGTAGAGGTCAAAAAGACGGAACGTTCCAGGGTGGAACTGCAAAGCTGGAGGGGTTTGATGTTGAATTAAAAACTACCCCTTTTGAAAATCAGTTTGATGCCCCCGGGGGCCTGAAGCCCGGTAAAGGAGGTTATCATGCCTGGCAAAGCAGGGATATGAAAAACTGGGTGCATCATGGTGCTGTGTCTGAGCACTTTTCTCGCTGGATGACTACCGCAGAATATGCTGATGGAAAGTTCTATTTCTATTATGACTTCCCCAACGATCAGGATCCTCACCTGTACATTGACGAAGACCTTACCGATGGTGTTCCGGGAAAAAATATGGGAATGGCTTTCCACGACCCATCTCATGGTTCCGACTGCGCCGTAATCCGGGATCTAGAAGGAAATTTTCATATTATCGCAGAAGACTGGTCACCTATTGATGCTTCAACGCACGCCTGGGATTCACCTCTGGCCGTGCATGCTGTGAGTCCTGACGGATTTAATAATTTTGAAATTCTGGATCCACCAGTGGATGAACGTACTCAAGCTACCGGAAAATTTGCAGAGTATGCCCATCCACACTGGCATGCGGAAGCTCCTGATAGATTTCCTGGAAGAACAGTAGCCGAAGATGTACCCCAGCACAGAATCAAAGCAGGAGATACACGGGCTTTTGCTGAATACGAAATCCACGAACCAGCGCAGAATGCCTATGGCGACTGGGCCGCCATCTCAATCGGTGGACAGTACTATTTATTTGCTGATTTTGACCCGGCTGGGGGCCATGGTAGAAAAGATATGAGTGTGGCCTGGTTTACTTCCGACGACATCAATAAACCTTTCACTTTTTGCGGTAACATCGGTCAGGGGCACCCAGATCCTGATATCGTATTTGCCGAAGGACAGTTTTATTTACTGACTCAGATGGATACTGATTATATAAGCCCCGGACCCTGGGTAGAAACAGTAAAAGTACGGATGGGGGTAGATACTTCCAAGGACGGTGTCATTGACCATTGGAGCGATTGGGGGGTTGTTAAAGAAGAATATGAAGATATGGAAGGTTTTGCCAGGCAGATTAGAAGAATCCCGGCAAAGTTAGAACTTTCAGAGCTTCCTGAAGGATATGGTTTTCAATTTGAAGTTCAGCTTATAGATGACACTGAAAACAAGTCAAAACCGATTCTTGATAAAGTTGTGGTAGAGTTTGAGTAGTGATTAATAGTTCATGTGGGTAAACATTCAGTTGAATAGTAAGGAACCACAGGATAAAAGCGAATAGAAAATACTTCAAATAATGATATATAAATGATACTGAAAGCAAAAGTCAAATATCCGCTTATACACACCAGGATGGCTATATTTGCAATATCCGTTTTACTGTTAAGTGCCTGTATTTCAGGAAACTCTCAAAAAGCTGAAAATAAAGAAGAAGAAAAAGCAGGAACTTTAAGCTTTTCCTATTCAGAAGTTGAAGGAATAGGGCAGGATTCTTTGTACAACAGAAGGGATCCCAGCGATGTAATCAAGGTGGGCGATAAACATTATGTGTGGTATACCCGCATGAATAGCCCGATCAGGTCTGGCTACTGGGGCACAATCTGGTATGCAACCTCTGAAGACAATGGACATAGTTGGGAAGAACAGGGCATGGCGCTGGGACTGGGAGAGAAAGGAGGTTTTGACAGCCACTCCGTTTTTACACCAAATATTCTGGCTTATAGTGGCAAGTATTACCTTTATTACACCGGGGTGAAACCTACCCCAGACAATCCAGATAATGAGTTTGAAAACAATGCAACCAACGATTTCACAGCAATAGGATTAGCGGTGGCCGAAAGCCCCGATGGTCCGTTTGTCAGGGTAGAAAACAATCCAATCCTGAAAGTGAGCGAGGAGCCGAAAGCGTTTGATAGCTACCGCATTGATGATGCCAGTTTGATGGTGAGAGATGATAAGATATGGCTGTACTACAAAGGTCGCTCATTAAGCCATGGAAAGGAAGGTCCACGTCTTACAAATATGGGAGTAGCCTTTGCCGACCAGCCTGAGGGGCCTTACCAAAAACATGACGGGCCAATTCTGGATGAAAGTCACGAAGTGCTGGTTTGGTTAGAAGAGGGAGGGGTGGCTTCTTTGGCATCTATAAGTTCCTCTATCAACCTGGCTCCCGATGGTATTAATTTTTCTAATATGTATAACAATTTAAAAGATATCCCCAAAGCACCAGGCTTATACCGCCCACATCTGGAAGATGGAAATACTGCAGAAGAAATTCCGGGTTGGGGGATTTCAATGATTCAAAATGAAGGTGAAGCCTATTTGCTTAGATATGAGATAGAAAAGCAATAAACGAATAGTGTTTCTGAGAAAATATAAGACAGCATAATTAGCTGCATTGTAAAGTGGTACGCTATTAATACTATCTCGCCAAGAGCCACAGATTATAGCTAAAAATCAACAAAACAGGTGTAGGAAAACTCCATTTGAAATTGCGCTTACTTTAATAAATAAACTCAATGAGAACAGCTAACAATCATTTATACTTTTTAATCATTTTGCTTATTTCAATACCCTGTGGAGTCAGAGGACAAACATCTTATAAGGAAAAGAAGGTTAAGCCCAATGTAGTTTTTATTTATGCCGATGACCTGGGTAGGGGCTTTCATAGAATATAATAGGGGAAACCCTTTTTTTTTATGCCTCTCGTCCGCTACCGTACCGGCCGGTTTATGCTTTCCCGGAATTTGAAAAGCAGGCAATGGATTCCGTACAAAACGTTCTTGCTCAGGAAAATGGAACGGTAAATTTTAAGCTTCGTGACCCACTATACCCTTAGGCCTCCAGTGCCATAGATGCTTCAATTGGGGTAATATTGGTTGTGCTCCTTGCTAATAAGTTGGAAGAGAATACATTAGTTTTTTAATGTCTGATAATGGTCCTCACCAAGGAGGGCTGGGGAGTACAGGAGGGTTGAGAGGGAGAAAAAGTGATATCTTTGAAGGAGGTATGTTTGTACCAGCAATTGCCTGGTGGCTGGGAAAAATTTCCCGGAGCGTTGTTGCTGATGAAATACTGACTGTCATGGACTTGCTATCCTCTTTTGTTAAACTATGCTGAGCTGAAACTCCTCAGGATAGAGTAATAGATGGGAAAGACATCTGGCCGAAGCTTAATGTCGGAGCAAGCTCACCGCATCAGCAATTTTACTATTATCAGGGCAATCAACTACCAGCCGTAAGATCTGGAGAAAGCAAATATCATGAGCGGGGTGTAAATAGCATGTTGTTCAACCTGAAAGAAGATAGGGTAGAGACCCGGAATATGATAAATCAATACCCCGAAATAGTCAAAGCGCTGAAGGCTTATTTAACAACATTTGAAAATTACTTGGAGTAGGCGTTGACTTTAGTGAGCAATGTCGGCCGGCAGGATATGTAGAATTAGCCAGGCCATTGAGAAAGTAGGTGAGTTCAATGAAGAACAGCTGCCTTCAAGACCTTAGGGGGGGCATACATTACTGAGTTTGAAGCATGCTAACCTGGATACATAACTAATATGATATGGATAGATTTTTAAGAATTCTTGCGATGAGCTTCTTTGTTGGGAGCTTATTGGCCTGCACGGAAAGAACTGGAAAGCAGTCGGCTAAAGAGGGAGAACCATCCCGACCCAATATCCTTTTCATATTTGCTGACGATTGGGGCTGGGGCGATCTGAGTGCTCATGGCCATCCTTATGTCAAGACCCCGAATATTGATCGCTTAGTAGCAGAGGGAACCGACTTTCACCGTTTTACCGTGGCGAGTGGTGTATGTTCACCGAGCCGAGCAGCTGTACTTAGCGGGCATTTTCCAGCCAGATTTAATATTAATGGTCACTTTGCCTGGGTACCACAGAATGCACAGCGGAATATGCCTGACTGGCTCGATAATGAAGCAACCCTTTTGCCCAGCTTATTGCAACAAAGTGGGTATGTTACCGCTCATTTTGGAAAATGGCACCTTTCTAATAATATGATTCCGGACTCACCCACTCCTGCAAGGTATGGATATGATACCTACGGCGCTTTTAATTGCTCGGGGGAACAAATGCCCTTTTATGAGGATGCCGATAAAACCATTGAATTCATGGAAAATGCCAGGCGGGAGAACCAACCATTTTTTATCAATTTATGGATACATGAACCGCATACCCCTCATCATGTGATCCCGAAATACCAGTGGGGGTTCCGTGAACTGGAGGAAACCGATAATATTTATGCTTCTGTATTGTCCCATGCGGACGAAAGAATTGGTAAAGTATTGGATGCATTGGACCGATTAAATCTGACAGAAAACACGCTTGTTGTATTTAGCTCTGATAATGGCCCGGCCCGGGCGGCTACGCCAACTGCCTTGGAAACCTATCATGATACAGCTACAGGGGTGGGTTATAATATAGCGGGCTCAAAAGGAATTACCGGCGGAAGAAAAGGCTATAAAGCGGCCCTTTTTGAAGGAGGAATAGGCGTACCGTTTATTGCCCGATGGCCCGGAAAAATAAAGGCAGGTGCAGTGGATTCAGTCTCTTTAATATCTGCAGTAGATTTGCTTCCTACAT
The DNA here is from genome assembly GCF_029504655.1 of Catalinimonas alkaloidigena. NCBI lineage: Bacteria > Pseudomonadati > Bacteroidota > Cytophagia > Cytophagales > Catalimonadaceae > Catalinimonas > Catalinimonas alkaloidigena. The sequence continues at coordinate 5,317,414 of NZ_JAQFIL010000001.1, read as the reverse complement.
TCTGTGAGATTGCCGGCGTGCAATTACCAGATTCATATAGCCCTGACGGAATCAGCCAGCTAGGTACTCTAAAGGGGACCCCTTACCCTTCCCGAACGAAACCCCTCTTTTGGAAGATGGATGGTAGTTGGCCCATCAACAAAAATAAACCTTATCATTGGGTTTCATACGCCATAGTTGACCAAAACTGGAAATTGGTGGGTAACAGTGATTTGTCTTATGTTGAACTTTATGATATCACTAAGGATGTATATGAACAGCATGATCTAAAGGAAGAAAATACAGAAGTGGTCGAACGACTGGTCCATCAAATAGAAGAATGGCAATCCAGCCTGCCCGATAAACCAGATAATAAACTATTTTCCGAGGAGAGAAACAGACTGTGAGGTCCAGACAATCATTAAAGTTAAAAGGCAAAAAACGTAATGAATAAGCATCTATTTGTCCTCTTAGTTTCCCTGAATGCTTTTTGCTATAGTGTTGGTAATAGCATAGCTCAAAGCCTTAAACCGGCTGGTCTTTTTTGTGATCACATGGTATTGCAAAGGGATGTGTCGGTGCCTGTGTGGGGAGATGCCTCACCCAATCAAAAGGTTACGGTAAGCTTTGCCGGGCAGAGCAAGTCAACGATATCCGGCCAAGATGGGAAATGGCGGATTACGCTTGATCCACTACCAGCCTCCCAGGAAGGGCGTACAATGAAAATAGCGGGAAAAACCGAGATCAATATTGCGGATGTGGTGATTGGCGAAGTGTGGATATGTTCGGGTCAGTCCAATATGCAATACGGTGTATCAAATGTTCCGGAAGTGAGAGGACTGGTACCGTTTGCAAAAAACATTCGCAGTTTTGAAGTAGCACATAGAGTAGCCCTGGAGGAGCAAGAATCAGTTTCGGGACAGTGGAAGGCAACCCATCCTAAGAGTGCTATCGCTTTTTCCTTTGCTTATTTTCTCAATGATCTGACTGATATACCGGTGGGAATCATCCATACTTCCTGGGGGAGCTCCTCCATTGAAGCCTGGATGCCAAGAGGTATGACACAGATACTACCCCACTTTAAGACAATCATGGATGAGTTTGACTCTGACACCGCAAGGATAGCGCGTATCCGGAAAATTCTTGCTTCACCTGATGGGTGGAACAGGGAAGAGGATATTTTCTTAAGAAGGCAACCCAACATATTATACAATGCCATCATGCATCCACTCGTCCCTTTCGCCTGTAGAGGGCTGGTTTGGTATCAGGGGGAAAGGCATACCCGTTATTTAGCCGGTATGCCCGAGGTAGACGAGTCCAACTGGTTTCATCGCGTAAGTGGTATGAAAGAATACGGAGAAGTTCTCAAAGAATGGATGCTTCATTATCGTAAACAATGGCAAAATGATGAAATGAATTTTATGGTAATTATGCTCCCTGGCTATGGTAAAGGCACAATGAACCACAGTAAGATTGATCCAGAAAGCCCTGCTGAACCTTCCTGGGCCTGGATGCGAGAATCACAATTAACATCGCTTGAACTTCCCCACACTTCGGTGGTCAATACCATTGACCTGGGCGATATAGATAATGTACATCCAAAAGACAAGCTTCCCATTGGTCAAAGAGGAGCGCTTCTGGCTGCTAAAAATATGCCCGGACAAGATATGTTAGCCATGGGGCCCATGCTGAAAAGGGTGGATGTAGAGGGTGATCAATTGGTCGTTCATTTTGATTACGCATACGGCCTCAAAACCATAGATGGTAAAACTCCATCCGGTTTCTGGATAACCGATGATTCAAAAAAGTGGGAATATGCCGATGCCAGAATTGAAGGAGAAAGTGTGATCTTAAGCTCTCCCAATATAGAGCGACCTAAATACATCCGCTATGCCTTTGCGGGCAAGCCCACCGTCAATCTGGTCAATGCAAGTGAGCTGCCTGCCTATCCATTTAGAACAGATAATTGGAAAAAGTAAGTAAAGCTACCTTATGTTTAAGTTTATCTTTTGGTTTTGCTGATAGTGAAATAGCCATTGTTCAGACGAAAAGTTGTTGAGTTCAATCATTCTTCATTTTGATGGTTGACTACTTCAAGCAGCGTTTTCTTCACTTATCCTCACCCAAATACCTGCTTTTGATAGAGGCTACTGTTACAATTTTCTGTTCTTTCACCAATTCATCTTTACAATCCATTTAGATGGCATTTCACCTGATCAAATCAAGTTGATGGCGTTTGACCTCCTCTTTAGTACCACAAACAGCCTCCCGAACATCACCTCATCGGTCCGGAGATATTTTTCGCTGAACGGAAATATCTAATCTCTTTCCATCGGCCGAGACACGGACATAGATAGGTACTTGTTTGTTTTTGTCCTTCTGATACTTTTTGGCAAAGAATGAGATTCCAAGGTTTTGTGACTGCGCATACAACTTCGTGTTAAAAAGTTTTAGATACGTTTGGTGTGACTAAATCCTACTTAGGCACAGAAGAGTGTTCAAACGGAGCTAAAAAGACAATTTTTATGAGCGTAATGAATTGACCTTCAATATTGTACATTCATTTCCGTGCCTAAAAGGTAGTTATAAAAAATAGACCCCGCTGGGGTGGCCAGGAAATAGGCACATTTTTATTGAGATTGTATGTATGAATTGAGGGGTAGAAAAATAAAAAACCCCTTAAATCGTATGATTTAAGGGGTTTTACCGACTTTTGATTCTTACTAAGTCGGGGCGGCAGGACGAAAATCCTGTTTATAACTCTCTAATTATCAATACTTTGTAAGAACTTTTTTCATCAGTTCACCGAATAGTTCACCTTTTAATGAATAACGAGTAGGAACAATCCGTATGATTGAAAGAACGTAAATTAAAAATAAGGAATACCAGCCTAGAATACAATGAAGAATACTAAAATCAGCGAATTCATATCAATTGTAGGGTTAGAAGTATTTGAACCTTGTATCTCTACTATACTGAGAATTTTGCCACTGTGGGACGACTATTTATCAAAGCTCTAATCAGTTTTATTATACACTTTCCTACAACGCTATAGTTAATTCAAGCTCCTTAACATATAAGCGATTATTACACTTTCAAGCAGAAGTACTCAGCTCATCAGGCTTATTTACCCTATCAGCCAAAATGTCAAAAGCCATACTCTACTACCTCTTCTTCTACTTGTGAGTTAAGCCCATCATTCATTGGATAGGAGGGGAGTAGCCTCAGCATTACCTGCTCAGCATTGAGCACTGTATAACCCACATCATAACAAAAATAGAAAGCCTTTCCTGAGATAACCCTTCGGGAGGTATGCCACTGCGCATCAAATCCTTTTTGCAGCAGCATTTGCTTATCTATCACCGGAAAAGTTTGAGGATCATCTTTTATGAAAGCAAGCAGCACTCTATGATTAATGAGCAGCTGTTGGTTGACTTTTCTGATCAAAGCATTTCTAGCGACTTTCTGATGATTATGAAAAGAGGCTCTACAGGCATCAGAGCAGAATTTCTTATCCGCTCTGCCGTGGATAGGAGTGTGGCAGATGGCACAAGTCTTGGATACGGTCATGTATTAGTCGTTTGTAAACGTATAGCGAAATATACGTTTAAAAGGCTATACGCTTACAAACGTTTACAAACATTTATAGTCGTATCTAATCGAAAGGTATGATTCGGCCATGGGTTTAAGTGCTTATTTTAGTGGTTATGGATCAGATACTCTCTCAAGTAGCTTTAAGATTGGAGCAAATGAACTATAGCCCAAGTACAAAGAAGACCTATGTAGGTATGCTAAGGCTATTTCTGGGACACTTTCCAAGCCAGGACTTAAGAAGCTTGGAAGAAGAGCAGATCAGGGCATTTTTGGTAGAAGCCTGCCAGGGCAAATCCCTTTCCTATCAGAACCAGCTCATCAATTCCATCAAGTATTTCTACGAGCAAATTCTAAAACGTCCCCGGACCTATTATCAGATAGATCGCCCCAGAAAGGAATACCGCTTACCCGTAGTCTTATCCAAGCGGGAAGTAGGGGCCATACTGAAGCAGGTAAGGAATAGAAAACATCATGCGATTCTGTCCACCATTTATGCCTCTGGCTTAAGAATCTCAGAAGTAATAAGACTTAAAATCAAGGATGTAGACTCCAAGCGGATGGTGTTGGTAGTAAGACAAGGCAAAGGTAAAAAGGACCGCCAGGTACCGCTTTCCAAGCAGCTTCTTCAAGAACTTCGTTCCTACTATCTGGAGTATCAGCCCAAAGATTACTTGTTTGAGGGAGAAACAGGAGGGGCCTACAGTAAAAGTAGTATCCAGCATATCTTCAGAAGAGCCAAAAAAGCAGTGGGTATCCAGAAAAAAGCTACTGTTCATACGCTTCGTCACAGTTATGCTACGCATTTACTAGAGTCGGGAACAGATTTGAGGATGATTCAGGTATTGTTGGGCCATAACAGCGTTAAAACTACGGAAATCTATACGCACGTAAGTCATAGATACATTCAGTCAGTAGTGAGCCCCTTTGATACCCTATCTTGTGGGGCAAAAGAGGAAAACCTATATTGTAAATAAACACAACTCCGGTGTGTTTATTCGGATGTTGATAGGCAATTCAATCATTTTCGGGGATCATTTTTCCTAATTTTGCCAGTAAGAAGATGGAGATTTCCTTCTGTAGGAGCGGGATGTATGTAGGGAGAAAATCTTTGATTTTGGCCCAAGTCTTCTGTCGGCTTTGCCGTTCAAACCGTGTTTGATGACGCTAAGACGTCAATGAAGACTTGAAGATAAAGAATTTAGATCAAAATTGCTGGATAGACTTTATCGGAAACATACATTGGAGGGGGTCAGAAGGAAATAATGATACAAGATAAAGCTCTTTAGGCTTCTTACTGGCCCAATTTAGACCACGAACGTCTATGCAGACATAAACATCATAGTCTAAATTTAAAATCAGGAAAAGGGAAGGAGCGGAGAAAATGATAGAACACCGTGCCCTACATGATAAAGATAAAAGGGGAGGCACTGCCTACAACATCCCGCTACCGGTCATACAACTATCAGGACGTAATAAAGCCAGCAAGATGAAGCAGAATATCTCATCAAAAAGTCACATCTTGCCTCTACGACCGGTAGCTATAACGTTGTGGTGCATTAAAATGAAACAGTGAAAACAAAGAAAATCCGCGGACATAAAAGAAGATGGAATGATATTGACCATTGGGTTGAAACTCATAAGAATCTCGACTTGGACTATTTGAAAGAATACCAAAGAGATTATGCGAAAATTCGAGTTCACCCTTGGAGCGGAATTTCTTTGACTAATAGCCAAACACCCGAACCAAAAGGACAAACAAAGACCAAAATTATAAGTGGACTTATTGAAATTTATGATTCTTGGAAAAGGGAATTGGACAAACTTGGCGAAAATTATTATTTGAGAATATGGCTCTTTGAACCAAGGTTTGCTAATTCTCAAGTTGTTTGCGCGATTGGAGACTATTTAGACTTTTATGAAAACACATTTTTCAAACCAGAAGATTCGAAGAAAATGAATCCCGAGAATTATGGAGCATTGAAAAATGAAATTGAAAAGTTTAATTGGGAATATAGGCTTGACGAAGATCACTTTGATAATAGTGAGCCAGGTGCTCCGGACTTATACGCAACGATGGCGGACTATGAAGAAAGCAAAATGTATTTTAAAAAAATGCTAAAGAAACCGCACAGGACAACGAAATTTAAAGAACCGATTGGAGAAGCCACAGAATCATATTCATTTAAGAAAGGAGTTGTTTGGCTTGGAGAAAAATAAAAAACGACACCACAACAAGGTGTATAGCCAATAGTGCATTTAGAGATAAATTGAAAGTCCCGTTCTTTGAGCAGGCAGCGCCAAAACAAAGTTTTGACGTTTAACAAAAAAGAAAATTAAAAGTAAAAACGTTTGTTTTGGCTTTGTGGTAAACCGAAAGTGATTTGCTTTGAACCTGCCCTACTGTCCATACACAGAACGTTGATAGGCAATTCAATCATTTTCGGGGATCATTTTTCCTAATTTTGCCAGTAAGAAGATGGAGATTTCCTTCTGTAGGAGCGGGATGTATGTAGGGAGAAAATCTTTGATTTTGGCCCAAGTCTTCTGTCGGCTTTGCCGTTCAAACCGTGTTTGATGACGCTAAGACGTCAATGAAGACTTGAAGATAAAGAATTTAGATCAAAATTGCTGGATAGACTTTATCGGAAACATACATTGGAGGGGGTCAGAAGGAAATAATGATACAAGATAAAGCTCTTTAGGCTTCTTACTGGCCCAATTTAGACCACGAACGTCTATGCAGACATAAACATCATAGTCTAAATTTAAAATCAGGAAAAGGGAAGGAGCGGAGAAAATGATAGAACACCGTGCCCTACATGATAAAGATAAAAGGGGAGGCACTGCCTACAACATCCCGCTACCGGTCATACAACTATCAGGACGTAATAAAGCCAGCAAGATGAAGCAGAATATCTCATCAAAAAGTCACATCTTGCCTCTACGACCGGTAGCTATAACGTTATGCCTAAGTTAAAATGAAAAGATTGATAACTGGTACATTGATCCTTTTTATTTGGGTATTGACTGCATGTCATTCAGAAGAAAAGAAAATTGTTGACCATTATCAGAATTACCCGCAGCACTTCGATAATTTTGTAAGTGCCGCGTATGATGATGCAACTTTAATTGATCAGAAAAATAAGCTCGTAGGCTTCGATGAATTACATGATCAGACAAAAGAAGCTCTGCGAAAACTGGATTTGCCAGAAATTAATTATGTTATTTTAGGCGGTATCCGATGTCAGGAAGCAAATGAGATGGAAATTGAGATTATTTTCAACGGAAATTGGCACTTACAATATGAACCTTGTCGGGAAGGAGATTTTCCGACTGGAAAGCATAGTGAAGAAGGATTTATAGAGAGTTGGGAGGTCAGTAAAGACTGGCATGTTTGGATAAATAATGATTTGATAGGATGAGAAGCCTAGGCATAACATCAGGCAGCCCTCACCCTGGCAAAATAGCTACTTGCACGTTAGTTGCTCCAAGTATTGAAAATGATAATCGTAATATAAATGCCAACAAGCCGGGCGACGGCTCGCCCTTGGCGTTACCCAGCATGTAAATAGATGAAAAAAGAGAAGAGCTTAAATCTGGTAGTAGAATTTCTGAATAAAGAGATCAAAAGGCTAGATGAAGAAATCAAAGTTGAAGAAGGAAACTCTGCCGATAAAATAGACTTAAAATCTCAGATGATTGCTGCGATTAAAAATCTGGACTTTTGCTCGGAACATGGATTAAATGCTGCTCAAATAGAAGTAATTAAAATTCCTGAAGACGGCAGTGATTCTTATTTTACAGAGTATGTCATGGTAGATGAGCAGGAATTAAATAATATTTCTGAATGGGCAGTAGCGAGAAATGGGGGGAAAGAAATTCGGTTGAATTGCTTTGACTTGATAATCAGAAAAAAGGATTGAACACGCTGGGTAACAAAAGCTATCTGTCAGGCTGCGGAATCCTGTACTTGAAAGTTAGCTTCACCAAGCACCATTTTTGCGAAATAAAAGATATAATCAAACAAGCGCAGCCCGTCAGCTAGCGGGCTCGTTACCCAGCATGTAAATAGATGAAAAAAGAGAAGAGCTTAAATCTGGTAGTAGAATTTCTGAATAAAGAGATCAAAAGGCTAGATGAAGAAATCAAAGTTGAAGAAGGAAACTCTGCCGATAAAATAGACTTAAAATCTCAGATGATTGCTGCGATTAAAAATCTGGACTTTTGCTCGGAACATGGATTAAATGCTGCTCAAATAGAAGTAATTAAAATTCCTGAAGACGGCAGTGATTCTTATTTTACAGAGTATGTCATGGTAGATGAGCAGGAATTAAATAATATTTCTGAATGGGCAGTAGCGAGAAATGGGGGGAAAGAAATTCGGTTGAATTGCTTTGACTTGATAATCAGAAAAAAGGATTGAACACGCTGGGTAACAAAAGCTATCTGTCAGGCTGCGGAATCCTGTACTTGAAAGTTAGCTTCACCAAGCACCATTTTTGCGAAATAAAAGATATAATCAAACAAGCGCAGCCCGTCAGCTAGCGGGCTCGTTAGCCGTTATTCTAATGAGAAAAATTTACTTAATAGTAGTGTTCTTACTGGCGTGTGATGCCTCATCTAATCAAGCAAAAGAGAAAGGTGAAATTCAAAAATCATTACCAATCAATGTTGAGAAAATTCTGAATGAGATGGATAAAAATACCTTTTTAACATCTTTTAGTGAGGAATATAATATTTCGCATCCATTTTTACACGAATATGGAGTGGACTCAGAATCAAAGGGTATTTTGGTTTCAACAGAATTTGATCCAATGGTTTTTGCATGGTCAAAATGGGATAGTGATTCATTGTATGAGATTCAAGTACTGAGCGAAAAAGTGGAATTAAAATCTAATATCCATGTAGGTATGTCTGTTGAAGAATTTATTAATCACTATCCTGATTCTAAATTATATTTGAATGCACTAGATGAGAATAGTGAATACTTCATTATCAAAGATAATTTTGAATACATAGTTGAGTTTTTAACAAATCCACAAAGTAGAATAGGAAAGTATTCAAACGATCAATATGAGACAGAGATATTGATTAATACTGGAAAAAAAGCAGATAAAATCTCAATTAGAAAAATAACAAACGGCTAACACCGTGCAGGCCAGACCCTTGCTTCGCTGCGGGCCATGCCTAGCACTTAACCGTTAGTGGGCATTGAATTAAAATGAAATTACAGAAAGGAATTACCGGATTTAGAAAGGCTAATGGAGATCAAGATTACGCCCAGATTGATGAAAATGAATTAAAAAAACATGCTTATCACTGTGGTAATTTAACTGAATTTAGACTGAAAGAAATCTTGTGCCCTGATGCTTCATCCAATTACTTTAGATTGATTTGTAAACACAAAATAACAAAACAGCGGATTGATATAGTCATCAATAATCAGTATCCATTTTATGCTGGAATTTCATCGGATAGTAAGTGGATGCAACTTCAATTTGTTGATTTACCACAAGAAATAAGAATGTGTCTCGATGAGAAATTTACTTATTTGAATCCTGAATTGCTTACTACAGAATTTTCTGATGAGGATTTAACAGAACTATCGGCGACTGAGGTTGATCAAATTGAGTATTGGGATTCTAAAACATACGGAGAAGTGATTTCAATGGATATGATTGAAAACGCCCACTAACATTTGTGGCTGATGCGCAACCCCATTTTCTACTATGACAGATTTCTTTTTGAGTAAAAGCGGAACCTATTCGGAATCTTTTCACCTCAGCTCAAGCAAAAAGAAGGTATATTGAAAATAGCTGATATTTGCCCTTCCAGAGCATTTACCTGGGCTAATACCCTTTTTTTAGTGAAATTGAGGTACTTTTTGAGGTTGTAACTGGCTGCGGCTAAGACAAAATTCTTGTGAGCCAAAGCAAGGCCTCGGGTATTGACTTTTCTCATACCCATGAAGTTGATTAGTGTGCCTAAGACTGGCTCCACCGTGGCTTGCCTTCGCTTTTTAAGATACTGGCCTTTGCTACTTTCTACTCTTGCAATCATTCTTTCATACTCAGCTTGATAAGCGGTTTTTGAAATCTTCTTTTCATGTTGCTTTCCGATGCATGCTATTTTTATAGGACAATCCTTACAGTCTTTTCTCTTGGTGTAGTAACGCTTCACTAGATTACCTCTTTCCATATAGAATCTTCTGAAAGTAGCTTTCTTACCTTGAGAACAGATCCAGACATCCTCTTTTTCATCATAGGTAAAGCCTTCTTTTTCCTGCTTATAAGTACCATGTGCAGGAATGTAACCTTCTATGCCATGCTTTTCTAGTAAGGCGTAATTTTCCCCATTACTGTATCCGGTATCGGCCAACAGTCTATCTACTTTCAGATCATGCTTTTTGAATCTGTGTATGAGGTTCTGTAGAAGAGAGGGTAATATCTGGCAATCTTTACGGTCTGAGAAATCAGCTTGAATATGTGAGATAACATGATGAGAGGTGTCAACAGCCACTTGAGCAGCATAACAAAGTTGGCGACGTTTACCTGGTTTAACAGCAACTCTGGCCTCAGGATCAGTAGGGCTATAATGTAATTTGTTACTCAAGAATTTACTTCTAGGGTCATGTGTGCCTGGTTTTCTTTTATGACGTGCCGCCCACAGCTTTTCTCTAGCAGCAATGTCTTTCAACTTCCGCTCATTGACAGAGATGTACTTGTAATCCTCATCGTTTTCTTGCTCATAATCACCTGCATTTTCTGATGAATCTTGCTCTTGGTTCTGGTCCTGCTCCAACACCTTTTTAAGATGATTCTTGGCAGTATCAGTGGGTAGCTTTTGCTCTAAGCTATCCAGTGAAGCGTTCGCTTTAACATAAGCAGAATCTACTGCTTGTGTGCTTCCCGATACCATTCCGGCATTTACACATAAAGAAAGAACACGATCAAAAACTTCCTCGAATAGAGCCTGAGGTAATCGTTGTCTAGTTCTGGATATCGTGCTATGCCAGGGTAGTTCTTCGTCTATATCATACTCCAAAAAGTAGAGAATATCTAGTCTCATAGAGCAATGCTGCATCAGTTGTCTATCGGAGATTATATTTTCCAGATAGCCAACGAGCATAATTTTAAAGAACACAGCAGGATCAATGGACTTTTGACCACAGCTACCATAGTAGGCTTTGGTCTTTGCGTGTAGGAAATCCAGGTTTAGGACGGACTTTAATCTGCGATAAAAATTATAATCCGGTACCCGGTCGGCTAAATTAAACTCGGTAAATAATTTTGGTTGATAGTATTTCTTACCCAGCATACAATAAGGAGTGATTTATACTATTAAGATAAACCTTTTTCCGCTATCTTGGAATAGTTGTGCAACAAGCACATCATGCAGCGGTCAGCCCTGTTTGAATAGCACTTTGATGCTTTATGCTCCAAGCACAAAAATTGATAATTGAAAGATAAACGCAAACAAAGCCGGGCCATCCGCTGCATGCGGCCCGTTAGGGCACATTGAAAAAATGAAACTAAATCTTATCCTCATAGTGCTTTTAAGCATTGGCTGCACTACTAAACGGGCATTCGTTTTTAATGAACATGATTTTGGGGATTTGAAGCATGGTTATCCAAAAAAGACTCAAGTAGATACTATATTTTATTCCGATGGATCAATTAAAGGAATTGGACAATTTGCCATTGATTCACAAGGACAGATAAGTAATTATAAAACTGGTACTTGGACTGAGTATAATTCAAATGGATCGCTTAAGGGAATTGGTGGATATAAAATGGGTGAGTATGTAAATTGTTGTATGGGAGGTCCCTGCACACAGTTTTACCATTACAAGATTGGTGAATGGCAATACTTTGATGAGCATGGTAAACTTTCCTATGAGGTTAAATATGAACCCAAGAGCTTACATATTGATACAAGCTGCGAAGGTGGAGATAATTTAACCTACGGATTAATAGAAGAAAAAAATGTGATAGTAGATTCAGTGCGACACCAACTTAATACTATTGAAATTGAAGAACAGGATGGATATTTGATTATGTTTCCATCTGAGAGTGAGGATAAGATCGCTTTAGAATGGAAAAATAAACACGTGCCCTAACAATTAAGGATTCGTGTGGCCGGAACGGCCCAACATGAATCCTATGTTGACTGAACCTGCTCGAGGATGTTATTATGGGGATTAGGTAGGGTTTGCGAGGAGTGTATTGAGAAGGTAGTAAACCTCCTTTTTTGTTTCCGAGTTAGTGGAGCGCCATCTCTATCGGCCAAACTAGAAAATCGACTATCCAAAGTCAGGAAAAAGCAGCACTTTATACCGGATAGGGCATAGCTCTCCCATTACGCCCTAGAATGGAGTTTTTTTACTGACTGCTCTTCTGGTTTGCGATCCGTTCCAGCCATATTTTTGGAGGCGCTCTGCCATAGAACATGCTCACCGTTTGCAGTGTACCGTTGCCACAGGCACAGCACTTACGGTGAGATACCAATTCCTTCTGATCATCAGGAGCAACGCTTAGACCAAGCATCTGCTGGAGACTAGATAGCTTTTCAGGTTTCCAACTACTGGATAGGAAGCCGTAGTGCCTGATTCTCACAAAGCCTCTGGGCAGGATATGCTGGCTGAACCTTCTGATGAACTCTTTGTCAGTAAGGCTCATCTGCATTTTCTGCGCTCCTTTCCGGTAGTCCTTATAGCTGAAAGTAACCTGGCCGTTATCCAGGCCGATAAGTCTATGATTGCTAATGGCGATCTTATGAGTGTAGCGCCCCAGATATTCTACCACGGCTTTAGGATGTTGGAAAGGGCGCTTAGCATACACCACCCACTCTTTTTTAAATAAATTGGCAAAGAAGGTCTTTTCCTGCTCTGGAAACTCTCTTCTCAAGCCAGCCACGAACCTGGCCCGGAAGACCTTGCTCATAGCCTTCACTGGGAAAAGGAACTTACCTTTATTCCGAGCAGGTTTCCATTTACCTTGCTTGGTCACGCCACCTCCAGGAACGATGCAATGTAAGTGCGGGTGAAGAGAGAGGTTCTGGCCCCAGGTGTGGAGTACAGCAATCATAGCTGGCTTGGCCCCCAGGTGCTTGGCATCTTTGGCAAAGCTTTGCATCACTGACCAGGCTGTACTGAACAGCAAAGCATATACCTTGGCAGGAGCATACAGACACAGAGGATTGACCTGTTCAGGCAGGGTAAAGACCAGATGGAAGTAAGGCACAGGCAGAAGCTCGGATTCTCTAGCCTGTATCCATGCTTCTCTCTGTTCCCCCTGGCATTTAGGGCAATGCCTGTTTCTGCAACTGTTGTAGCTGATAGACAGATTGCCACAGCTATCGCACTGATCTATATGTCCTCCAAGATCAGCAGTCCTACATTTTCTTAGGGCATGCAGTGTCCTTACCTGCCAACTGTTACTACAGTAGCTACCGAGCCGATGCCTGTTCCTGTTCAGCACATCGGCTACTTCATGCCTGGGACGCACTACTTATCCGGATAAAGCGTATCCATAGGACTGAATGGCTTTCGCCTTCCCATTTGAGAGACGTGCAGGTATATCAATGTCGTCTCTATGTGTGCATGTCCCAGTAGTTCTTTGATGCTCAGGATGTCTAATCCGTCTTCAAGTAGGTGTGTGGCATAAGTATGCCGAAGCATATGGGTGGTGACTTCTTTTGCCAATCCAGCTTTTTTACGGGCATGGCTTACTACCCACCATATTCCTTTCTGGGAAAGGGGCATTTTCTGACCGTCTTCTTCTTTACCGTTGAAGAGCCACTGATGAGGATTCTCATTTTTGAGATAAATCTGCAGTCCTCTGGCCAGGTGCTTACTCAAAGGCAGGTAGCGATCCTTGCGCCCTTTCCCACGTCTGACATGTACTGCCAGCCGATCAAAGTCTACATCTTTGATATGGAGTCCACAAAGCTCAAAGCAGCGTAGCCCACAACTGTAAAGCATACCGATGATGAGCCGGTGGCGCATCAGGTTGGGTGCCAGTAGCAACCTTCGCATCTCCTCCTTACTCAGGATGACCGGTAAATCTTTAGGTTGTTCAATGGAAGGAAGTACAACACGCTTTTCTTTGAGACCTTCCATCCGGTAAACATACCTCAGGCCATAGACGGTATGCTTAAAAAAACTCTCAGATGGTGTTTTCTTCTGCTGTTTAAGGTAATGCAAATAGTCTAACACTTGTTCTTCATCCAGCAGAACTGGATTAGTGTTGTAATACTGGGCCATCTGGGCCAGACAACGCGAGTAATTTGTCAATGTACTCTGGCTGTAGCCAGCAACTGAGAGACTTCTTTCTAGTTTCTGATAGAATGGGAGAAAATCAGGAACCTCACGGCATGTTCTTTCTACAAGGGTTTCACCCTTGGCGCGATGTGTTTTTTTTCATGATATAAATGGTTTAAATTACCTTCATCAAGATAAGAATATCATGAAAAACCCTGCTGCTAAAGGCTACCGTAGGTTTAGTTCAACATCACCTAGCCCCAACCGGGCGGAAATGATAGCATGATCGTTTGGTTGCTCAAGCGGTAGGAAATTGTAATTTGAAATAAATGCGCCCATAAGGCCCGGTATGATGGCTAGCCTTGTCGTTAGCAGGCATTCCTCCTATATTAAAAAGATTGACTCCTCAAGCTAACGATGGGCTACATTTCCTTAGCTTTTATTAAATTTAATGAAGCTCTATGTAAGGCCGATTTTCTAAGTGTTGCAATTAAGCACGAGGTGCATTCTGGTTGAGGTGTATGCGATGACTCCAGTGGCGGTCCTGAGTATTCGGGAACCCCGTTCAGAATATTTTCTTTGCCAAAAGCACATCTCCTTAGAGCTAAAAAAATACTATATCATGGAACAGGAATCAATTTCAATGGAAGTCGTCAATCCCCAGGCTGCGGGCATTGACGTGGGCAGCCGATCTCACTGGGTGGCTGTTGGTCAATCCGAGCAAGATGTTCGGGAATTTGGGGTCTATAATCAAGATCTTTTCGCTATGGTAGATTGGTTAAATGAAAGACACATTAGCACTGTCGCTATGGAAAGCACCGGCACGTATTGGCAAAATCTGTATGCAGTGCTCATTTCAAAAGGTTTTCATGTCATTCTATGCAACGGAAAATTCACAAAGAACATCAAAGGAAAAAAAACTGATATCAAAGACTGCCACGGGGTCGCCCGGCGATGGATACAGAAGCTTCATACATTGGGGTTACTCACCAGCAGTTTTCTTCCAGATGGTCAGACTGAAGAACTCAGAACCTATTGTCGCCATCGTTCCAATTTACTTCATTCAGCAGCATCTACCTCCAAGAAGATGCAGAAGTACTTGAGATTGCTCAATCTCAGACTTGATGTGGTAGTGAAGGATATATGCGGTCTTACAGGTCTGCTGATTATCCGCTCCGTCTGTGCTGGAGAAACAGATCCTGCAAAGCTTTCCTCCTTACGTCATGGTAATTGCAGGAAAAGTGAAGAGGAAATTGCCAGGGCACTCCAGTCCAATGGCAGACAGGACTATCTTTTTGCACTTCAGCAGGAATTGGACATGTATGATCATCTTCAACTTAAGATTGAAGAATGTGATAAAAAGATAGCAGCGAAGTTGGAAGAGATCATAGGCAATGATAACAACAAAAGACAGCACTACATAGAACCCAAACCTCACAAAAGGATTAACAAAAACACCCCGAAGGACATTGACTTGAATCTAAAATCCTACCAGATGTTTGAGGGTACGGATTTACTGGCTATAGAAGGTATGAGCTTTTCTACTGTACTGTCCCTGATGAGCGAAGTGGGCGTTGAAGGGATCAAAAAATTCAAAACGGCCAAGCACTTCGCATCATGGCTTCGGTTAGCACCCAATAATAAAGTAAGCGGAGGCAAGTTGCTATCCAGCAAAGTACCTAAAGGAAGTAACAGACTGAAAATAGCCCTGCGGAATGCAGCTAATGCCATAGGAAACCTGAAAGACTCCACACCATTGAGAGACTTTTTTCAGCGCATTAACTTCAGAAAAGGACGAGTTTCAGCTATTAGTGCTACAGCCAGGAAACTAGCAGTAATTATCTGGAATATGGTGGTTAAGGGGGTGCCTTATGTCAATCCGGAAGGATATCTTTATCTGGATCAAAAAAGAAAGCTGGGGTTGGTCAAGAGAATTAGAAAACAAATTGATAAATTCGGTTTGACTAATGAAGAATTAGGATTAGTAACTACCTGATTTTCAACATGGTGAATTTACGTTAGTCAGAATTGAAAAATGAATCCAAAAGAAATTTTAGAAAAAGAACTATTGGGAGCATTTATTTCTCGCTTTAGTGTAGGCGATACTTGGGAAATATATTTCGGAAAGTACTGGCTAGTTGCACAGAATATAATTTCTGAAGATGAAGAAATTTTAAATCAATGGATTTTGAATAACTATGAATATTCAAAAGATACTGTTGACAAAGAAAATATTGCTAAGAGTGCTATTGTAGCCGCTAATATGAGAAAAGTTGTAATAGGATTGAAGCTTGATGACCGATACAACTTGACCATTGAATTTGAAAATGGAAGTAATTTATTGATTCCGACTAATGAAGATATAGTGGATTGGCAATGGTGTTTCAATAAATCTGGGGGTGATCCGTATCAAGACTATTTAGTAGCGTGCTTTTGGGAAGGAGAAGTAGAATTCAAAAATCATTAAACACTTGCTAATCGAGTAGACGGCTGACAGTCAATTGACTGCCAGTGCGCCTCTCACACCACTCAGCGTACGGGTCTCGTACTGAGCGCTCCACGCCGGACGGTTCGTTAAATTTCTGGGTAATCTTTAGGTAATAATCCAGCAAAGGTTCAAAGCCTCTTCTTTTGAGCCTGGCCTTTGTGACCGTAGTACTCAAGATAGGGCTTAATGCTACTGCCCAACTTCCCATTCTTGTTCTGCTCCAGGAGTATGCTTGACCATATCGGAGTCCCAGTCGGATTAGGTTCTTCCTTTTCCTTTCAGGCTTCTTCCAATCATGCCAGATACAACACCTGATTCTACTCCTTAGCCAGCCATCTAGGTACTTGAGACGACCGTGAATATTTCCCAATCGGAAATAATTGAGCCAGCCTCTCTGTACTTGTTTGATTTTGGCTAAGCGTTCGGATAGAGAACTCGGAATGGTTTTCTTGGTGATAGCTTTCAGTTCTCTTTTCAGAGACTTCCAACTTTTATCACTTACCGTAAGTTGGTATTGTCCTTTCACTCCTTTCTCAAATACTGGTACAAACTTGTAGCCTAGTATCTCAAAGTTCACATGTCTGCGTATGCCACTTTTCTGCCGGTTGATAGGCAGTTTTAGCTTGTCCCTGAGGAACAAGAAAATACTGTTTCCTACTTGCCGAGCTTCCGACTGACTTTTTGTATAAATACTAAAGTCATCTGCATAGCGGACATACTTAAGCCCTCTTTTCTCCGTTTCCTTGTCCAATTCATGAAGCATGATGTTGGATAGGATTGGAGAGAGCGGGCTGCCCTGTGGAACGCCTTTTCTGCGCTTGACTAATCTTCCATTAATTTGAATGGGAGCCCTTAGCCACTTGCGGATCAGGCGCATCGTGAGTGGACATTTTACCTTGCGATAAACAAGCTGTAGAAGCAGACAATGATCAACCTCGTCAAAGAAGCTTTTGAGGTCTATATCAACAATATGCTGGTGACCTTCATTGATGTACTTCTGCGATTGCTTTACCGCCTGTAAGGCGTTACGATTAGGCCTGAATCCATAGCTATGTTCTTTGAACTGTAGCTCGAACTTCGGACTTATCACCTGGCTAACCGCCTGTTGTAGCACGCGGTCGACGACAGTTGGCACGCCTAAGAGACGTTTTCCGTTGCTTTTGGGAATTTCTACCCCCAGGATAGGTTGAGGAAGGTATTTACCGCTACATATGGCTGTGGATATTCTGTCTCGATGTTCCCTTAGGAACTCAGTAAGATCATTCACAGTCATGCCATCCACGCCTGCGGAGCCTTTATTAGCTCTGACTTGGAGGTATGCTTTCCGTATGTTCTTGCGGTCAATAACCTTTTCAATCATCCTTTACTACTTAACTTTTCCTGTCCCACCTATCACCGGGCTGGCAGACTCTTAATCTGTGAACCTCCCGGTAGCATTTGGGACGAATTTAACGTTCAGTCCTTCATCACCTTGTGAGACCTCTGTAGCTCTTACAGCTCGTTCCCAGTGACTACTATGACCTCTGCTGACTCCTCAACTACCTAAATTAGGCAGTTAAGGCCTCCCTTGGTAAGATGAATATCCTTATGTCTATCGCTGCCACATCTACTATTTTGGTGCTGTCCTCTTACGAGGTGTTGGACTTCAGTATGATGTGCTACCTCATCCGACCTAATAGCCTCCTTATGTGGTTCATGTTCTTCAGTACAGACACCGCAGTCTGGCTTACTTCAGTGCATGGATTACTCCAAACCACCTTGCCACTTGCTTAGCTTGGGGAAATGACTCCCCCGCCTACTGTACTATTTCCTGATGAATATTACACCAGAACTTTCACCCTTTGGGACATCCTTTTAAAGAACTATATTTACCATTCAAGGCACACACAAATTGCAGCCGACAGCCTAGCATTATTTAGCATGAGCGTTAGTTTCGCCAAGCACGAAAATTGTAAATTGAAAAATCAACTTAAACAAGCCCGGCCGATCGGCTCACCCTTGACGTTACATAGAATTTAGACAACCAAAAATGGACTTTGAACCAATTATAACAAATGACATTAATCAACTTCAGGAAATATTCGATTTACGGGTCGAGGTTTGGGAAAAATCTCCATTTCATGAAATAGTAAATAAAAACCTATTTCCTAATGGCTGGTCAGATAATTTGGATTCATCAGGACACCATATTATAGTTCACGATGGAAAGAAGAAAATAATAGCTTCTGCAAGACTTAACTTTTATGAAAAAACTAAAAGTCTTCCATTTTTCTCTCTAATTAATCATGTACAATTACCTAGGGAAGGCCCTTTGGGATATTATAGTCGTTTAGTTGTTAATGAGAAAGGGTATGGCATCTCAAAGAAAATTGATGAGTTTGTCATTAACTACTGTAAAATCAAAAGTATCAATTGGATAATCGGATTATCAAATACTAGGACGGAGTTAATGACAAATAAATTAGGTTTTAGAGTGTACGGAAAAACTGAAATAAAATATCATGAATTATCTAAAAAGCATCCAGTAGACATTATAATAAAAACTTTAAAAAATGAGTTTTGAAGCAATAATATCTACCCTAACTGTCATTTCAAGATCTTGCATTCAAACTGATAGGAGCACCTAGCCAGATTAAACGAATTTATAGAGAACAAAACTCAATAAGTGTTTCCTTAACTCAATGGCTTTTGGTATTTACAACTTATGTCCTTTGGATTATTCATGGGTTCCCAGTAATAGACTACACAATTATCTTAGGCCAAGGTCTAGGAATTGTTACATCGGGCTTGATAGTTATCTTTATATTGAAATATAGCAAAGGAAATGAGTAGGTTTTTTTGTATATATAACAGTGTTTATACAGATAGTCTTGATTTAAAAGAAAGATTAGACAGTTTAAAGGGGGGGTGCAATTTCCACTCCATAGAGTTTGTTGAAATTGATGAGGATTTCGTAGATTTTTCAACTTTACCTATTCCTAATTCTAATGACGGTTTATATAATTGTGCAAGGGGAAGTTTCATTACAGAAAGATTAATGCTAAATGAAAACGTTAAAACTTTCTATCGGAACTATGAGGTGCTTAGTCAAAAAGATGATAGTAATATTCTTACTATTGAATTACAAAAGAAAAACATTCCCACTCCTAAAACCATATATAAGGGGACAAATAATAGAAATCTCCTAAATAAGTATGTTGATTTTTTGGATGGATTCCCGTTGATAGTAAAAACTTATGGTGGTGTAAGCGGAGTGGGTGTAATTAGAATTGATAGTTATTCTAGCTTGTTTAGTATAACAGATTTTCTGGTTAAGAAAAATGAAGATTTTCAAATAAAGCAATTTATTAAATCAAATTCTTGCGAGAGAGTAACTGTTCTAGGAGATAAAGTCCTGTATTCAATTACAAGACCAATAAAAGAGCAAGAATTCAGAAGTGATGGGTACAGTAAGTCGGTACGAAAGGTTGAGCTAGGAAGCAAGATTAACGAAATTGCCATTAAAGCAGCCCACGCCTCAAATTTAAATTTTGCAGGAATAGACATAATCGTTGATAGAAAAAATAAGGAAGCCTATGTTTTAGAGGTAAATCTTCCGCATAATTTTGTACAACATGAGAAAATTACTGGAGAAAAATACAGCCGTGAAATGATAGGTTGGATGTTTAATAAATAAAAACTGCAGGTAACCGCAAGAGAATACCGCAGGTTTAGTTTAACAAAAAGCGGATGTAAGACCTCTAAAATTGAGTCGAAAAGCTAGTTACGCCAAGCGGTAAAATTGATTATTTGAAAGAAAATCGCCCACAACTCAGTCCAGCAGCTAGCTTCGGTTGTTAGAGTTAATTATTAATAAAAATCAAAATGAAAGAGACAACTGTACTAAAATGTAAACTTCACAATGCTATCGTAACAGATGCCAATTTACTATATGAAGGTTCAATAACGATTGATTCAGAATTTATGAAGAAAGTTGGTTTGAATGAATGGGAAAAGGTATTGGTAATAAACCAAAGTAATGCCGTTCGAATAGAAACCTATGTTATTAGGGGAGAAGAAAATAGTCAAACTATTTGTCTAAACGGACCGTCTGCCCGACAATTTCAAAAGGGCGATAAAGTCATTATATGCGCCTTCCACAATGTAGAAAACAGTGAGTTAGAGTATTATAGTCCACAAATTCTCAAATTCAATGGAAGCAATGATAATCCAGTACTATTGTGAATACTAAACTATACCAGACAGATAACTTCAAAGAATTGATTCAAATATTCAAAATGCGTGTTCTCTGCTGGGAAAATATAAGTAAAGTCGATTCAAGAAATTACCCACATGGCATGATAGAAACGCATGACTATAGTCCAGATGCATATCATTATATCATGAGAAATGAAAACGAAATTATTGGTGGAGCTAGGCTAAAAATTTGTCATGAGTTAAAAGAAATACCTGATTACGAAGTTTATGAGAGCAGAAATATTTCTTTTAAGTGGCCTGTTGGACATTTAGGGAAATTAATCGTTCTTCCTAAATATCATGGTCAGGGATTTAGCCAAGAATTTGATAAAATTAGATATAAGAAAAGCAAAGAACTAGGAGCTAAAATGATTTTGGGATGGACTCATATTCAATCAAAAAGACTTTGGCATAAATTGAATTCTGATGGATTCAAAAGTTCAGGCTTAATAAATTCAGAGAATTATACAGGAAATTGGGAACTGGGTAACGGTGAAATTATTTATAAGCATATTTGAAAGACTAGTTCTATCGGATTTTTAGCAAGCTTTGACTTAATAGGATAAGTACGCATCTCCTAAATGTTCTACATTTCATACCCGAGACCGTTGGCATTAATTTATGGACTATGAAATCAAAATTCTTAACGACCGGCAAAGACTTAAAGAAATCTTTGAGTTAAGATGTTTGGCGTGGGAGAATAATGATGAGGTTAAAACTATTAACTTTAATAAATATCCAGAAGGTTACTCCGACAGTTTGGATGACGAGAGTATTCATTTTGTGTGCATTGACCCAAAGAAAAAAATAATTGGAGCTGCACGTTTAACAATACTTCAATCATTTGAAAATATTATATACCCAAAAATTTTTAGCGCATATAATGAATGGCCTCTTGAAAGACCATTTCTTTTATATTCAAGACAAGTTGTACACCCATCCTTTCAAGGAAATGGAATTGGAAATAAACTAGATTGGACAAGAATTGCTTTCCAGTATGACAATGATATTAAATTTGGAACTGGCACTGCAAATCAAAACAGGTTAGAGAGTTTGGTAAAGAAAGGATGGAAAACGATACTAAAAATTTCAAATGAAATGGATTCAACATATGACTTTAGTGGAAAAAACTATTTACTCATCCTGTTGAATAAAAGAAATAGTACTAGGCACAACAACTAAGATTCTGTGTGATAAAAAGGGATCAAGATACATTCAAGCTTTTAAGAATTCTCCTTTTCAGGAGGATTCTCACGAACGATCTTGTAAAGCGTAGGTTTAGAGATGTGGAACATCTCCAGGATTTCAGCAATGGTATGGTCTTTATCGTGGTAAAGTTTGACAATTAGCTTCTGTTTCTTTTTATCCAGGGCAGGAGGGCGGCCACCCAGTCTGCCACGGGCTCTGGCTGACAATAAGCCAGCTTGAGTTCTTTCCCGGATCAGGTTCCTTTCAAATTCTGCCAAAGCTCCGAACATATGAAAAATCAACTTTCCTTCGGAAGTCGTGGTATCAATAGATTCCTGCAAACTCTTAAAAGAGATACCTTCACTGTATCCGTCCCGTGAAGTAGCCTATTAAATTTTCACCTCGGTATTTACCTTAGCAGGTTTCCAGTTTGGTGGTAGTAATTCATGGAGCTGGTTGACGGGATGCTCTGGTAATCTTTTCAGCACATCCTGGAGATAATCATAAGGATTAATGTTCTGGAGTTTGCAACTACCAAGCAGGCTATACACTATAGCAGCTTTTTCTGCACCGGAATGACTGCCAGCAAAGAGGTAGTTCTTGCGACCTAGCGCCACTGGTCTAATACTATTCTCGATGAGGTTGTTATCTACTTCCAACCTGCCATCCTGAAGGTAGATGTAAATTTTGTTGTAGCGAGCAATGAGGTAGTAGAAGGCCTTTCCAATTTTACTCTTGGGTAATACTGTAGGATACTCATTGACCAACCACTGACCTAAGGCATCCATGACAGGGACAGATTTTTCTTGTCTCAGAGAGTAGCGATCTTCTGGATCAAGATTTTGCTCCCTGGCTTCTCTCTCAACTGCATATAGTTGCTGGATCAAAAGCAGTACCTGCTCTGATCTTACCGGATCACTGTCCTTAGCATGCTCAAAATACCTGCGAGCATGAGCAAGACATCCCACCAGGATAATATTCTCTCTGTCCTCGAACTGCTCGTAAGCCTGGTATCCGTCAGTTTGAAGGTACCCCTGATAATCTTTGAGCATTTGCTTAGGTCCCTCTCTGTTTCTACCTTTCTGGTAATCAAAGAGTACCAGCTTCTTTTCTGGAGCATGGTACACCCAATGGTAGCCTTGGTGGGTCTTCTTTTTCTGTTTATCCAGCACCGGAATCGGAGTCTCGTCAGCCTGTAAGTAGGTAGATTTGAGTACCTCAAACTTGAGTGCCAGATAAAGAGGTTCTAATAGATTACAGGCAGCAGGTAGCCAGCTATTCAAAGTGCTGGACGGAATCTTCATGCCCATTCTTTCGTATCTCTGTGCTTGGCGATAGAAAGGTAGGTGATAGACGAACTTATCTACAATGATCTGTGCCAGCAGTCCAGGTCCTGGTATGCCTTTCTCTATGGGCCTGGCTGGTAGCTCAGCTATATGAAAACTCTCCTCTGCACATACATATCTGGGGCGGATGTACCTGCGCACAAACAGACGGGCAGGCTCAAGATCTAACTCTTCCGTTACTTCTTCGCCAATCTTACGCATAGTGGAGACATCCTCCTCAGGCTCCAACACTACATCTATGCGAGGCAGATGATCCGGGAAACTCTGACGTACTGGCTTCTTGCCCGCCTGCTTTACAGCACGTTGGTAGCTTACAGTCTGTTTGACTACTGCCTGCTCTTCATCAGTAGTCTCTGTGGCTAATTCCAGACTCAGTTGAGCATCATCTTTTTGGGCAGGCACAAAGCGTTCTCTTTTACTGCCAAATATGAGCCGTTTGAGTTCAGCAAGCTCATCTTTGAGCAGTTGATTCTCTGCTAACAGACGCTGCTTTTCCTGCTGAAGTAGGGCTAGTTCATCCTGGAGTGAAGAGCTTGACATACCGAAATATATCGACAGAATCTTTCACCAGCAAGCTTGTATTATACTTTTTCAAATGTTTTAGAGTAGCGTTTCCGTCTGTACTTTACTTCCACTTCTAATCCCTCAAGTAGTAGAGATAATTCACTGTAGGTAAGGCTAATGGAGTGATCCTGTACCTTTGGCAGCTTGAAGGTTCCGGCCTCTAATCTTTTATAATACAGCACAAAACCACTAGACTCCCAGACCAAAAGCTTCATCCTGTCCAGCCGCTTACCTAAGAATATGTATACGTCACCTGAGCAGACATCTCTGCCCATCTGCTGCTGCACTATGCCACTTAGCCCGTCAAACCCTTTCCGCATGTCCACAGCCTGGCTAAACAAAAAGAATTGCTGCCGTTGGCTCAGGCCGAACATACCTTGAGCACTTGCTGAAGATAGCTTACCGGTACCGGACTGGCAAAACGGATTACCACTCCGGTAGGTAAGACGACCTCCATACCGCTGATCATCTCCTTATCACTAGATACCGGTATAAAGTGACCAGATGAGGGTAGAGAGACTTGCTCTGATAGGCCTGCTTTTTCTTTCCGATATCTACCTACCAGTAAGGCAGGATATGAAGGGCTAGTTGATGACGCTGACTATATTCTTTTTGGGTCAATCCACTCTGTAGCCACTCCTCTACCACAGGAAACATTTCTGCTGATGTACGCATAAATCTTTTTCCTGCTATATTAGAAAGAACACCTGTCTGTAAGCAAGGCTACTTTACCGGACGGATACCCTTCACTCTCTAACCAGGTAACCCACTCAATGAGATTCCTCAAGGTCCTTCCTAAACGATCTAGTCTCCAGACTACCAAAGTATCTCCTGATCTGAGCTGCTCTTTCAATTTAGCAAGACCTGGCCGTTCAGCTATGGCACCGTAAATGGTATCTTCAAAGATGCGTTCGCATCCTGCTTTTTGTAAAGCATCTTTTTGCAGGTTGAGGTTCTGGTCATGAGTAGAGATTCTGGCATATCCAATAAGCATATAATATTGGGGTCTTAAAGTTTAATTCTTCATTAACCTGTGAATTTCAGAATTATATTGCCGCTTTTTTTCATCGCTAATTTGCCTATTGGCTAGCTTTCTTAATGTTGTTCTTTTTGATCCAATTGGACAAAGTGGCTTCGGTGACCTTGTAGCGATTAGCGATAAACTTTTGGGTAGAGCCATTGGATAGAAGGGCTTCAATTTCAGGACGGTAGGCATCCAGTTTACTTTTCCCTGGTCCCTTAGGTCTGCCGAGCTTTACGCCGGCTAGTCTTTTGGCTTTGAGTGATTCACGAGTACGCTTACTAATGAGGTCCCGCTCTATTTCGGAAGCCATAGAAAAGACCATTGCCATGACTTTACTTTGAATAGTATTATCCAATTGCCAGTTACCTTTGACGGTGTAAATCTTGATTCCTTTTTGCATGGCAATAGAGATGATCTCCATGCATTCCAGCATGCTCCGTCCTAAACGGGAAAATTCACTTAGCAGAATAACATCACCCTTATCGAGCTCTTCAATGAGTTGACCAATTCTTCTCAACTTCCAGGAGACTTTACCGGAAACCTTCTCCTGCATAAATTCTACCCTTCCCAAATTTTTCTCATTGGCCAGGTGAAGGATATCAGCTTTGTTTTTTTCCAAATCCTGATCTATAGTAGAGACGCGAAGGTAAGCAACAGTTCTTGATGCGATATTTTGGCTCATTTCTTAGTAATTAGAAGAAAACCCAAAGATGAATATTTATTTATAATAATAAACACTTTAAAGTAAGTGATTTTCATTAAATTATCATTACCAATTAAACGGAGGTTTTTTCTATAATTTTTTCAAGTCAATTTGGCAGCAATGAAAAAATTAATTTCCACCACTTCAAACTTTAAGTGAATCAAAAGCCAAAATCATATCTACCTTTTAGCACTATGAATGTCGTACCGGATTTTGGTACTAGAATATTAAAAAGAGATCCAATGAACAGGCATGAAATAGAGTAGGAGGGGAGGTGTTAGAAAGAGACCTTTTTAGGAGAGGCAAGACACACACAATAATGGGTTGCTCTACATAAAGGGACAGAATTCTCAATAGGATTATAGATTTGTTGTCAAGTTGAACCGCTACAAGACACTGATCTAAATGGTGAAGAAACCTTTCAGCAAATTATGTGTTGTGTATTTAAGTATTTGCTAAAGTATTAAAGTTAGCTATATTGGTGATATGAAAGAAAATCAATGTATCCGGGTATTTGCTGATCAACAGCAAATTGCGCGTTGTCAGCAACGCGTAGAACAAGTTAGCCCTTCGGTGGCTGGCTTATCCAACGCTTTAGGCCTAGCTGGTAACGAAGTGCGATTGAAAATCTTGTTTCTATTAGATGAGGAAGCTGAGCTATGCGTTTGTGACTTGAGCGATATTTTGGGTATGAAGATATCTGCCGTCTCTCAGCACCTTCGAAAGCTTAAAGATGGGAACATCGTCCAAACCAAGAAAATAGGACAAACTATTTTCTATCGTCTTGCCCCGGAATACGCGCAACTCTTTCGTCCCTTTTTTGCCATGATTACCGACAATAAAACTATCACTGTATCATGAAGACGTCTAAAAATTCTGCCGCGAGTTTAGGGATATTGACTGCCATTACTGCTTCGCTTTGCTGTATCACCCCGGTACTGGCTTTTGTAGCTGGAGCCAGTGGCGTAGCGGCCACCTTTTCGTGGCTTGAACCTTTTCGCCCGTATCTGATTGGGCTTACTGTTCTTGTATTGGGGTTTGCCTGGTATCAACAACTCAAGCCCCGGAGCGCCGAAGAAATTGCTTGTGCCTGCGAAGATGATGAGCCACCGAGTTTTTGGCAATCCAAAAAGTTTCTGGCTATCGTTACCGTCGTAGCCGGGGCACTGCTCTTCTTTCCTTCTTATGCCGATGTCTTTTTTCCTCAGACGGAACATCAAGCCGTGATCGTTCAGCCATCTGATTTACAAGAAACGCAATTCGCAGTGCAGGGTATGACCTGTACCGGCTGCGAGGAGCATGTAAAGCATACGGCCCTACAACTGAATGGAGTAATAGAAGCGAATGCCTATTATGAGCAAGGCATTGCCCAAGTCAAATTTGATCCGAGTCTAGTCGATATTGAAGAGATAGGACAAGCCATTGAAGAAGAAACCGGATATAAAGTAAGTCAACCGCAATAAGCATGGAACAAGAGATTATCTTACAATCGACCCTTACCTGTCCCCACTGTGGGTATCAGAAAGAAGAAACGATGCCCACCGATGCTTGTCAGTATTTTTA
Organism: Catalinimonas alkaloidigena; assembly: GCF_029504655.1. NCBI lineage: Bacteria > Pseudomonadati > Bacteroidota > Cytophagia > Cytophagales > Catalimonadaceae > Catalinimonas > Catalinimonas alkaloidigena. Next base: position 5,290,468 of record NZ_JAQFIL010000001.1, on the reverse strand, counting down.
TGAGTGTGAAGCCTGCGGAAAAGTCGTGAAGCCCAAAGAGGGAGATTGCTGCGTGTATTGTTCTTATGGAACGGTTGCCTGCCCCCCTATACAGGAAGGCGGGAATACGGATTGTTGCCGTTAATTTTTTTTAATCTTTTAAAGGAACTTACCCTATGAAAACCTATGATGTAATGGTGATTGGTTCCGGTATGGCCGGAATGACGATTGCCCAAAAATGCGCCAGTAAAAATAAGCGTGTGGCCGTAACGGATTCCCGTCCTTACGGGGGCACCTGTGCCCTACGGGGCTGTGACCCCAAAAAGGTATTGTTAGGAGTCGCTGAAATTGTAGACTATGCCCAAAAGCTTTCGGGAAAGGGATTGTCGGGTGATCTTGGCATTCAGTGGGCGGAGCTGATGAAGTTCAAAGAAACCTTCACGGAGCCAGTGCCGGAAAACATAGAAAAGAATTACCGGAAGATGGGCATTGATACCTTTCATGCCCCGGCGCAATTCACGGGTGAACAAACCCTGCGAATTGGTGATCAAGAAGTACAGGCTGAAAAGTTCGTTATTTCTACGGGTGCCAAACCCTTAACGCTCAACATTCCGGGGGAAGAACATGCGCTGACCAGTACAGATTTTTTGAACCTCTCTGAGCTACCCGACGAAATCACATTTATCGGTGGGGGGTATATCGCCTTTGAGTTTGCCCACTTAGCAGTTATAGCCGGGGCGAAAGTGAACATTTTGCACCGGGGAGAATATCCTTTAGAGAATTTTGAACAAGGGATGGTTTCTGAGATTGTCAAAGCATCCAAAGATTTAGGTATCAATTTGTTATTAGAAACAGAAGCGCAGGAAATCACTCAGAGCGGACAAGGCTTCGTTGTACATGGCAGCAATTCGGAAGGAAAGGTGGCAGTACCATCTGGTTTAGTGATCAAAGCGGCTGGGCGGGTACCTGAGATAGATGCGCTTGATCTTGCCAAAGGTAACGTGGCATTTAGTAAAAAAGGCGTAGAGGTCAATGAGTATTTGCAAAGTGTATCCAATCCTCATGTCTATGCGGCAGGGGATACAGCCGATACGAGCGGGTTGCCTTTAACGCCGGTGGCCGTCATGGAAGGGCATATTGTTGCTAGCAACATTTTGCGAGGGAATACTAAAACCCCAGATTATAGAGAAATGCCAACCGTGGTTTTCACCATTCCGGCCATGGCCTCAGTGGGATTGACCGAAGAGCAGGCCCAACAGCAGGGTAAGAACTACAAGGTCAATAAAAATATCGTGCCTAATTGGTATAATGCCCGGCGTTTGAACGAAAAGACCTATGCGTTTAAAACAATCGTAGATCAAGACAACGACACGCTCTTAGGGGCGCATCTGGTGGGGCCACAAGTGGAGGAAGTCATCAATTTGTTTGCGATGGTTATCAAAGCAAAGATGACCACGAAGGATGTAAAAAACATGGTCTATGCTTATCCCACTTTTGCCTCCGATATTTCGCATATGGTGTAGCTTTTAGGCTGTTGTCAATGCTAAATGACTTTGTCCAATTCCCGACCATCTATGAAGTTTTTAACAGTCACTCGGTGTACTCCAAAGATTCGTCCAACCGCACTGTAGATGAACTTTTTATCCAGGAGCTTTATTATTTGCTGCTCTTTACCAGTAAGTTTGGTTTCTTTTGACAGGCCACTCATAGGAAGGCCTAGTTTTTTACCTTCGCTTTTTTTTCGTGCTAAAGCCTCTTTGGTGCGTTGACTGATGAGTTGGCTTTCAATATCAGGTGATAAACTGAAGGCAAAAGCCAGCACTTAGGAATTGATGTTGTTGCCCAACTCATATTTCTCCTTCACTGTAAAAACTTTGATTTCTTTCTCCATACAGGTATGAAGGATACTCATGACTTCCATAAGGTTACGGCCTAGACGGGAAAGCTCAGAAACAATCAGTAAGTAAGCACTTTGCATCTTGTTCAAATAAGGACCCAATTTTCTTTGCTCTACTTTTTTGGAGCCACTGACAGTTTCCTCTATCCAGGTATCAATGGAAAGTTTTTTGACATCAGCATATTTAAGGATTTCATAGCGCTGATTGTCCGGGTGCATGAAACTTTTCTAAGTCAGGTTGCTATTCTGCCAAATTGAGCAATATTAATAACCTTTTGCCATTGATTGCTTTTTTTGGCAACCCGAAGTTGAGCGATCTGCTGAGCACCCGATTTAGACCATCTCTGTCCGGATCTTTTGAGTCTATGCTGGATTACCTCCCGATGAGCGGACTCAAGCGATAATTTCTTGTAAATGACTCGAGATACGAAAACCGTTAGGACATTGAGCCAAAGGATGTGCTTTGTCTATTACTACCTCTCCCCAGCTTGTCCTGATTTTTTTAGTTCTTGTCATATGCCGCTTCACCCATAGATGGCTGAAAAACCTCTTGTCCCAACTGCTGCCACAGTTCTGTAAAGCTCTTTTCGTATTGATATCCACTAGTCTGGTTTTCCTGTGCTTTTTTGCCATTGTTCCAGCCTCTGAGTAATCTTCTGGGTGAGTTCTTGAGGGTTCATAACGGTAAATTTTAAATGTTCTCTACTGAAGACACCTACAATTTAACGCATTCCATACCAGCTTTTAGAAAAGTTTCATGACCCTTAGGATATACAAAGGGTGTTATAAGAGTGACTTCCAGTAGCCTAGAGGGACTGAGCACGGTATTCAATGGATAGGGTCATGAATTCCTCCAAGGTCATTGTTTCTTTTCCATAATAGGGTAAAAGAAAAGCCTGGAGAGAATCAGGCCCCAGGCTCATCATGGTATAACTTACGAGATTGAATAATACTGTAAATAACGCAAGTATAGCGGACTTTTCATTACGCAGTTCTTGGGTAAACTTACCTGGTAAGAAAAAAGTAAGGTAGCCACAACGGAGTTGCCACAATGCGGCTGCTCTTCTTGGTCTTTGAGCTGTTGATAATGGTTATACAACACTGCAATACTACAAAGAAAGATTAGAGGAAAAGTTAAGGCAGGGTTACCATACTGTTATCAAAAGCAAAAGCCCGGCTCTTTATGCGATGGGATGCCGGGCTTTTATTTATTTATCGTCAGTTTTGAAATACCAAGTACGCTATTAGTGCGATAAAATACCGCTGCAAATGCGTGACAATATTACGGTGTAATGTATAGTAGATGGATGTAAAATCTTTGAAGTTACTTAATTACCGTTTATGTTAAGAAACTCAAGTATTATCAACGAATAACTTCAAACCTAACCTAAAAGTGTATGCTTGCTCTTCAAATACCTTATCTACTTTAATCTGCAATTATTATTGATGGGAGAGCCAGAACTCATTGTGTGAAGAAATGTAAAGAAATTCCAAGTGAAAAAGGAGTTGTTGTTCTCCATGATGCCAACCGTTGAAAATATCAAGATACTTTGGATTTGGATGAACATTCTGTGCAATTACTGATCATAAAAGCGGATATTATGGCATTTGGTTGGGGGACACTCTCCCCTAGAAAATGTTTTAGACATTAATTTTTATCATAAAGTTTGAGCTTTTCTTAATCTGCTTGCCGAGTTTATTTATTTAAACCTATACAAAAATAAAATAACACAATATGGAACAGTGTCAGAAGTATTTGAATTGATACCCTTTATGTACTAAAACCAAGTGTATTCCTCTCCGAAATTTTCCTCAAGCCGACAAAATATACTACTTTAGTAATGCTGATCATTTTCTGAAAGTTCACAAGAAGAACTGCATTCCAAGTCCTACTGCCACAGTAAAAAACAGACAACAGAGCCACACAAAAGACACTAACCGAGAATTTGTATGTTTATCGGAGGCATCCTGCTGAAAGTACATAGGCACAATGATGCGCAGATACACTGTCAAAGAGATTACGCTATTCAGGATAGCAGCAATGGCGAGCCAGGTAAACTGGCTGTCAATGGCTGCGCCAAACAACAGGAATTTACCGGCAAACCCTGCTAAGGGAGGAATACCTACCAGCGAAAACAAAAAGATGGTCATGGCTACGCCAGTCCAGGGAGATGATTTGCCAACTCCCTTGAAGTCTTCCATCTTATTACCATTGGCTAAGACAATGGCAAAAGCTCCGGTATTCATCACCGCATAGGCAATTCCAAAGATAACCAGCGACTGTTCTGCCAAGCTGCTTTGCTGCATGGCTACAACGCCTAACAAAAAATATCCTGCCTGGGCAACAGTAGAGTAAGCAAGCAGTCTGATGATATTTTGCTGCCACAGAGCCACCACATTACCAAATGTCATGGAGAGCACAGCAAGAATAGCAAGCATAAGAGGCCAGTCCAACAGTTCTGTCGGAATCTCACGAGCTACCTGAGCTAGTGCATAAATGGCACCTATTTTAGGTATCACAGAAAGAAAAGCTGCGATGGAAACGGGTGCTCCTTCAAAAGTATCCGGAGTCCAGAAATGAAAGGGAAAGATTGAGGCTGCATAGCTGATGCCTACCACTAGCGTTACCAACCCAAAAATCATTGGCAAAGGAGGCAAAGTTGAATCATTTAAAGCGGAAAGCAAAGTGCTGCCACTTATGCCAACCCAGTAAGTTAAGCCAAAGATCATAAGCGCCCCCGTCACTGATCCGTATACAAAGTATTTCATGGCGCCTTCGGTAGCCTTGTCGGTTTTGGGATAGGCAGCCAGGGCAAAACCGCTCAGGCTGTTCATCAGTATTCCTAGTACAATAAACATCACATCTCCGCTTCCTGCCAGTAAGAGAGAACCCAGCGTAGAAAATCCCAGCAGACTATAGACGGTTCCTTCACGGTCTGTGCCTCGGAGTTCTCTCCGAGCCAGCAAAGCGAAAAGAACAGAGGCAGGGCAGAGGATGATGACTGACCAGTGATTGAGCACATCTATCCTGAAAGTTTGGGAGAAAGCTGTAGTGTCTAACCCTAACCTACTAATGCTCAGACCGGCAGCAGCTAACATGCCAATCGCCAAAGCAAGGAGACTGCCCAAAGGTTTTCTGAACATTTCCCATATCAAAGCTACCACTGCGGTGAGCAGGACGATGATCTGGGGCATGATCAGGATTAAGTCTCTGGCCATCTGGCTCATATTCCAAGCATTTTTGTGGTTTCATGAATCACTGAGAGCAGAATTTCAGGAAAAAGACCAAGGGTCAAAATAGATAGTATTAGGGGGATAAGTGCCCATAGTTCATAAGCATGTAAATCATCCCGACTTGTTAGCCCTTCAGGCTTTTTGCCCATAAATACTTTTTGAATCGCCCTTAGGTAAAGCCCGGAGGTAATGAGCAGCCCGATGACGATAAAACCTACAGCTACGGGGTATACGCTAAATCCACCCAGAAAAATCTGAAACTCGGCTGGAAAGTGTGCCAGTCCGGGAAGACCAAGTGAGGCAAAAGAGGCTAGAATAAAAAGCCCACCCAGTACGGGGGCAGTATGGAGTAAGCCACTGATATTAGCCATTTCACGGGTTTGTACCCTATCCTGTAAAGACCCCACTAAGAGAAAAAGGGCTCCTGTCACTACGCCATGACTAACCATTTGCAGCACAGCACCATCCAATGCTTGTGTTCGGGCAGTGTTTCCTGCCACCGCCGCTACCGCCACTCCAAATACAAGATACCCCATGTGATTTACACTCGTATAAGCTACCATCCGCTTGATGTCTGTCTGTGCCAGGGCCACAAAAGCACCATAGAGTGCTGAAATAACTGCTATCACCATCACAAAGGGGGCAAATTCACGAAAGGCTTCGGGCATCATTTGTAGGGCGAAACGGATAAAGCCATATGCCCCCAACTTCAGTAAAACTCCGGCCAGGATAGCACTACCGGGAGCAGGGGCTTCAGTGTGGGCGGTAGGCAACCAGGTATGAAAAGGGAAAAGCGGTGTTTTGATGGCAAAAGCCAGGAAAAATCCCCAGAAAGTAAGCGCTGCCGCCAGTCCCTTAAGCACAGGTGCAGCTATAAACTCCCGCATGTCAAAAGTATGCGGATCAGCATGCAAGTATAGGGAGAGCAGCGCCAGTAGCAGGAAGAGGCTTCCTACCAAGGTATAAATAAAGAAGGTCAGGGCCGCTTTCTTGGCATGTTCATGTCCCCAGCCTGCGATGATGAAGTACATACCTACCAGCGTAATTTCAAAGAAAACATAAAAAAGGAGCAGGTCCAGCGATAAAAATACGCCCAGACAGGCAGTTTCCAGCAGTAATACCAGGGCTACATAGGTTTGAGCCTTTTCTTTGATCTTGGTGGAGAAAATAAGGGAGGTTAAGAACAGCAATGTGGTAAGTAACACCAGTGGAAAGCTGATGCCATCCACGCCCACCCGATAGGCTGCTCCCAGGGAAGGAATCCAGGTAAGCTCTTCCACTTGTGAAAAGCTACCTTCCACACCTCTGATCCATAACAGGATAGCGCTTAGCAATGAAAGTGCGGAAGAAGTGATCCCGATTCCATAGGCAGGTTTAGACTGATCAGGTTTGGTAAAAAGCACCACCAGTGCCCCGATAAGAGGGAGAAAGATGATGATAGAAAGTATAGGAAAAGAAAAATCTTCCATAGTTTATATCATTGAAAAAATGAGAATTATCATAAGTACCAACATGCCGCCTACTGACCACACCAGCTCTTTGTGCACCCTACCAGATTGGGTTTGTTTGCTGTACTTACCCAGTTCTTGAACTGATGAGGTAAGAGAAGCTATCCAGAGCTCTATGCCACTTTCTTCCAGCTTACGGGATAGGCCGCCCAATTTTAGGCTGAAGCTGCCGGCCTTGTTTGTGAGGTTGCTAAAGAACTGGTCAATCTCCTGGGTAAAGTGGGAGATAGTAGCAAAAGAAGTTCCTGCCTTAAGCACCGCAGCATGAATCACCTGATCAAGCCGGTCTGTCCAGAATGCTAATTTGAGAACAGGCTTTACAATGATAGACTGGTAACCCCCTGCCAATGGGTAGTGGCTGGCCAGAAAATTACTTGACTTCCCGAAAAGAGAGTGCATATGCAAAAACCAGCCTGCTGCCAAACCAGCAATTGCCACTGCTAATCCACTATATTTGGCTATTTCATTTTTAGGAATTTTGTATTCAGCAAATTTTACCAAAGGCTCCAGCCAGAATCCTCCGATAGCCACTACCAATACCAGCACGAGCAAACCCGCCCGCATCCAGTTAACCTTTTCAATAAAATGTTCATTCTTTTCGTGCTCAGGAGCATCTCCCCATAAAATTCGGATGGCTCTTCCCATATAGATGGCAGTAAAGAAAGCCCCGATAAGGGCTACCGGAAAATACCATCCGGTTACTGAGGCTTGAAGTCCTGCAGCTAGTATACCATCCTTGGACCAGTAGCCGATGAAAGGAGGAATACCTGCCAGGGCAATTCCAGCTATAGCAAAGGCGAAAAATGAAATTTTAAGTTTCTTCCCCAGACCGGCGATATCGGCAAAAGAAGTGGAATCTTTTGCATGCTGGTAAATGCCAGATCCAAGAAACAGGCTGCTTTTCATAAAAGCATGTGCCAGCAGGTGTGCAAAAGCAGCGCCAGGAAATCCGGCGCCTACCGCTAATAGCATGAACCCTAACTGACTGGATGTAGAGGCTGCCAGCATTTGTTTAACATCTCTTGAGACAATAGCTGTCATTCCGGTCAATAGGATGGTGATACCACCGACGAAGCCTATCCAGATGAGTGAACTTTCTGGCAACAGAGGATAAACTCTGAGCAACAGGATGGCTCCCGCAGCGACCATAGTGGCAGAGTGCAGAAGAGCAGATACAGGGGTAGGGCCGGCCATGGCTCCGGAAAGCCAACTCTGAAAAGGTACCTGGGCAGACTTTCCCATTACAGCCAGCAGTACGGCCAAAGCGCCTAGTATAGAAATTCCCTGTGTGGGTGTTGCCGAAATCTGACTAGTTTCCTGGTCGATAATGATAATAAAAATACCTATGTATAATCCCAGATCTGTGAAGCGGGTAAGTAAAAAAGCTTTATTGGCACTCTTTTGTGCATGCTTTTCCCAGTGCCAGGTGCCTATTAACAGATAGGAAGCAAAGCCCATGATTTCCCAGCCGGTGATGAACAAGATCCAGTCAGCGGCCATCACCAGCAGTTGCATGGCAGCCACAAACAAAGACATGCCTGCCCAGAACCACACTTTTCCTTTTTCTGCTGCCATATACCCTCTGGCGTAGAGGAAAATGAAGAAAACCACGACAGCGACTACCACCGCAAGTGTAGCAGAACTTTGGTCAGCTTCCAGCAGAAAAGGCATCTCAGGCAAACCGGCTATTTCTACTTTGACCCTACTATCGCCCTTTACCCTGAATACCAGCAGGAAGGCTGCCACCAGACTTAGTAGTGCACCTGTCAAAGCGATTACATCTGCTTTTCTTTTGAACAGGTAGATGCCTATGCAGGCGATGAAGGGAGTTAAAACTAGTGTTGCTATCATAGCTATCCTTTTAAGTCGCTGGCTTCCTCAGATTCTATTGAACCCTTAGTACGAAATCGCTGGGTGGCAATCCCAAATCCTACCGCTGCTTCCAGGGCCATGACAGTCATCACCACCAGCACAAACATTTGTAGGGAGAAGGTTTCAGGATGCAGGAATCGCCAGAAAGCCACCAGATTGAGCATGCTTGCTCCCAGCATCAGTTCTACACCCATCATGATCATGACCAGGTTGGTCTGCCCCAAGGCTCCGTATAGACCTATGCCAAACAATATGGCACTTATAATTAATGTAATGCTTAGTTCCATAGTCCTACAATTGATTATTTTTGTAAGGCAAAGCGGTGGCTGTGGCAGCAATCATAGCGACCAATATGCTTACTCCGGCTGATTCAAAAATCATCATTGACCTCTTCATAACTTCAATGCCCAAATCGTGATTCTGCTTTGAAGGCAAGGGAGCTTCCAAAGCCATTCCTCCCCAACTGGTCAGCATTGCTACCCCGATCGCAAATGCCCCTACCAATATGCCACCGCTGATGGAAGCTGATTTCTGATGGCTCATGTCCATGCCCATCAGGCCACCGGGGTCCATCATATACATCATCATAAAGATTGCCATGATGCTCATTTCCGTAGCCATCATCATGATTTGGAGTACGCCCAGAAACTCCGCTTCCATCGCAAAAAACATCGCACCGATGGCTACCATAGAAGCCAGCAGGGAAAGGGCAGAGCGTACCATAGAGCTGGTCATAAATACACGCCAGCCGAACCAGATAGCCACTAAGCCAAAAAATATCAGGAATATGAAACGTGTTTCATTCATAACAATAAAAGTATACCTACCCAAAGAATATTAAATAAAGCGGCCGGAGTGGCAAATTTCCAGCTCCATTCCAGCAGGCTATCGTATCGGATGCGTACGGCAAAGCGGCTGACCCCGAAAAAGCTAGCAGCTACTGCTAATGTTTTTAGAAAAGTCCAGAGATAATCCGGCAGCCAGGGGCCATACCAGCCGCCTAAAAAAAGTACATTAGTAGCCAAAGATAAGGTCATGATCAAAGCGAGCCTGCCTATGCGAAAAACCAATAAGCGTTCGGCTGTAAACTCAGCCCATACTCCCCCGGCTAAGGTTCCTGGAGCTGTAGGCAAGTCAAAAGGGGGTAGAAAGGCCATAGCCATTGCTGACAGATAGAACAACAAAAATCCCACTGGTTGATAGATGATGTTCCATAAACTTTGTTGGGAATTTACTATTTCAGTCAAAGCCATAGATTCAGCCCGCATCACCGTGGCGGTGATCGCCATCACGATAGGCATAGAGTACGCAATAAGTTGTCCCAGAAACCGCCATCCACCAATCATAGCATATACTCCGTTAGGTGCCCAGCCAGCCATCAATATAGATACCATAATGTAAGCCAGGGCTGCATTGATAAATAAAGCACCAGTAGCTAAATCTATTGCCGGGCTTCCTTTGCCAAAAGGTAATACCATAGCTGCCATCAAGGTAGCTACAATAAACAGCAGTGGGGCCGTTTCATAAAATACTTTATCCATTTTGCGAGGAGTAACAGATTCTTGTCCCAGTAGCGCCAAGGATCTTTTGAAAGGAGCCAGCAGGTCAAATCTGCCGTAGGTTATCCAACGTTCCATCACAGCCAGCAGGTATACACCTGCTACAAATAAAAATATGGTTGTTATCCAGTAAATAGTTTGGCTCATAGTGGTACATTTATAAATCTATTTCCCAGGGGGAAATGTCCAGGGAAGCTATGCCTATCAATGCATCACCCAATTCCTGGCCTTCTGCTACTTCCGGAATAAATGCCGCATGGGAGGCAGAAGGAGTGGTTAGATGAAATTTTTTTACTTGTCCTGCACTGATATGAACGCCCAGTTCGGCTATGCCTCTAGATGTCTCTACTCTTGCCCTACCTTCGCCCGAACTTTCATTATAGGGTATTGCCTTTTCATGTCCGGTGACAGATAGTTTTTCATTTGTTTGAATTAGCTTAAGACTTTGTTCCATCTCAGCCAACCTCATTAATAATCTTCCCCAGGCATTGTTGTGCTGACCTTGCAAGGGTGAAAAGGAAAAGTTCTCGTAAGTTTTATCCTGTATTCTGGCATCCTGGGGCATTCCTCCAGCTCTGGCAATGCTTCCGCTGGCATGGTGCAGTAGATTTTTAGGGATCATACCTACCGTTTTCAATCTCATTTTCAGATAGGGAGCTTTTCTAATTTGTTCTATGAGCTTTAGGATAGCCTGTTCATTATCCTTTCCTCTTTGATACTGCCGGTGTAAGTCTATAGCTTTCAAGTGCATGACAGGGCTACCTATTGTTTGACTGAAAACTGCCAGCCAGTTCAGGTGACTTAAAATTCTTTCCTTTTCCAGCAGAACAAGATCATTTATACCTTTCTGCTCATCATCTTCCATTTTTAAGGCGTTGGCAACCGCTTTTTCTGCCAGTATACGGAAGGCTACCGGGGCTAAAGGGTTGATCGTAGCAATATGTCCCACAAATGCCTTGGGTTCTGAGGGGAAAGTCTCCATCAAATTCCTGCACAGAAGCCCTTTTTCTATTTCTACCTGCATCACCGTATCACCATCCAGCATCATGGAAATACTTAAGCCTCCCGGAAATCCGGGGAAGAAAGGACCGAAATGGACGGGGTTCATTTCCATAGCCAGACCATCCATACTGCGAGGCATATCTTTGGTCATGGCTACCATAGACATGAAGCCTCCACCACCATGATTATGTCCGCCGCCCCCGTCATGCTGATGCTCATGCTCTTCATGCTCTCCTTGGTTTTGATGGCTCTCCTGAGGTTCTTTTTCCTCTCCATGCTCCCCATCCTGCTCTCCTTCATGTCCATGATGCATGTGGCCGTGGTCTTCATCTTTATCTTCTACCGCTTCTTTTATTTTTTCTGTAGCAAATGGCTCTGTCTCTTTTTTCCAGCCATGTTGGGTCAATAGCTTTTTGATTTCTTCCTGTAAGTTTTCTGCTTTTAAAGAAAGCTTTATATCCGGTTCTGGAAGAGGATGGGCTTTATCAAGTCCGGCAAATACCAATACTCTGGGCCGGGGAATTTGAGCATAAACCACAGCTGCCTTTTCTGCCAGCATTTCAGAAACAGGACCCACGAGAAGGAGCACATTGGCTTCACGGGGCGTAGCTGCTATGTTAATACCTCTTTTCTCGAGATGAAGGCCATAGCTCCTCAATACATCTGCCCCGGGCACAGGAAATACATATTGCTCATGAGCCATCGCTTTGGCAGCCCATCGCCTTAAAAAATTCCAAACGCCTTTTCTGGCACCGTATTTCATCGGGTGTTCCATCATCAAATGTTATTGGCGTTTTAAACCTCCCTGATTCCAGGTGTAAATCAATCCCAGAAATAAAATCATCAGAAATACACCCATGTCCAGCAGAGCCATAATGCCCAACTCCTTATACACTACTGCCCATGGGTACATATAAGCCATTTCCATATCAAAGGCCAGGAATAGTAGGGCGAAGCTATAATAATGGACATGATAGCGTCCCCAGGCAGGCTTGGGCGATAAGTTTCCACTTTCAGCAGGCACTTTCTTTCCTGGCTCTTCCAGCGTTTTTTCCAATGATTTTTTGATCAGGTAGATCATGCCTACCAAGCCGGTTGTAAATACCAGCATGCCAAATAGAATCAGGTACTGTATAAGTGGCGACATGGGTATAGGTTAAGCTTAGTGAAAAGTTTTAGTGCATCAAAACTTCTTTTTTACTTATCATGGGTTTTTCCTCCATCTCACAGGACAACACGCTAGCATGTTTTAAATTAAACAATCCCCATCACCCAAATCTAGAGCTATCTGGATAATGAGGTAGTTGTATTGATTGAAATAGATTAGCCTAAGAACTGTTTGCAAGCCTCTTCACAAGCCCGACAAGCTTCGGCGCACGCTTTGCAATGTTGAGCTTCATGCTTGTCACATTCATCAGCGCAAGCTTTACAGAGGGTTTGGCAAAAGCGAACTGCTTCTTTTGCATGACTACTTCCTCTGGCAACGAAATTAATCGCTACATGGCAAGAGTCTGCACAGTCATGGTCTGTACGGATACAGTCAGCCATTTTAGCAATATCATCTTCATTTAAACATTGGTCAGAACAGTACTCGCAGGCTGCGGCACACTCGGCTAATTTTTGGATAAAATCCTGATGTTGTCTCATGTTAAAAAATTATTAAATGGTAAAAAAGTTGATAAAAAATAGACTACTAATTTAAAGACTTGTTATTGATAAGCTGTATAAAATTATGGTTTTATGTTTAGAAATATTGATTTTATACAGACCTACGAGGTTAATTATTCTTTTCTTTTATATCCTTCTTCCATATTCATCATATCTATTATTAAGCCAGCCCATGTGAAATCATTTGCACCATAGCCTTCACCTGTAAAAGGGTGATAATACTCCCTGAAACCGCTTTTTTTGATCAGTTTTTGGATACTTTCTACCAAGCGGTGAGCTTCTTCTTTATGATTTTTTTCTAGTAAGAATTGGTGTATAAACCAGCTAAATAAAATCCAGGTAGGCCCTCTCCAGATATATAGGGACTCTGTAGGATTGAAAGAAGGATGGTTTTTAGACACTGAAGGAATTGGAAAGGGTACGTCAAATTCTGTTTTGTTTAAAAAATAAGTATCTATTACTTTTTCGCAAATTTCATCAGGCACACCTTTGATTACTACTGGAAAAAAAATTGTGGGAGTCAATATCCGGATTTTTGTATTTTCTCTGCCATATACATCATAAAAAGCTGCTGTATTGTCATCATACATAATACTGATCATACTTTGTATGTTTTGGCCAGCCCTGGATCTGAAGGTATCAACATCCGGATCATCAAGCTCCTGGCATAGCTCAGCTAATGCCCTTAGATTTTGAGCATAGATTGTATTGAATCCTGCATCTTTGACGATGAAATAATCTTTTTTGTAGATTGTTTCATTATTGTAGCGATGCCAGAAATTACGCACATCTACCCATATCACTCTCCAAAATAGCCTCCAGTCTGCTTTTTTCTGCGGAAAACCTACCACTACATCAAAAGTTGGTTTCCAATCTATTCCTGACTCAAAAGGAGAAATAATAGAGAGCAATCCATCGCCCTCAAAATCTCTATTAATAGCCAGCCAGTGATAATATTTCTTTAGTTTGGGCAGCATAAGTTCAAGAAATTCGCGATCGCCAGTGTCATGATAAACTTTCGCTACTGCCTGAGCTACTAAAAGGCTGGATTAAAGCACTCATATGGGTTTTGAACAACTTCCATTTCAGGCCGGGGTGAGACTGAAAGATATCGGTAAATCTACCGGGTGAGATGTTGTTCCAATAGTTCATATGGCCCACAAACCCATTTTCTTCCTGCAAAGCAAAGAGACTAACAAGGTGCTTTTTAGCCATATCATGCTCGCCTAAAGTAGTAAGGATGAAAATATGAAGGCATGTATCCCAAAAAAACTGATAAGGATATGTGTCCGGTGAAGGTTTGGTATAATGAAAATGAGTATTGGTTGACTTGGAATAACCAGTGACCATATTTTTATATATCACTTCACTGGCTTTCTTACGAATTTCATTTTCCGTCATTTTAATGCACTTTTTCTGAAGGGTAAATGTCTTTCCAATTCCATCCGCCATTTTGTAATAAACCGGAAAGCAACATTCTTCTTTGTTTTAAAGGATCATAATTATTTTTTATCTCATCCCCGGATATAGACGGTTTTATGGGCATTCCCTCTAATGAAGAAAGGTTGGGAAAATCCTGTTCACCATCAGTGGCTTGAATGAAAGGGCCTTTTAATGAAGCAAGATAAAAGTACAAGGCATCTCTCAAAGGATGTAGACCATCAGTAAGCCCTTGATTGGTTTTGTCAGGTTCACCAAATAATAAAACTATACTGAGTGCTTCATCCAGATTAGTGATATTGACAGCTATAGCATCTTTCTTCCGGCCTGTATGAAAAAAATGTAAAATCGGAAAGGCCATGTGATTCTGAACATGCCTGTTGATCTGCTGCTGAAGTTGAGGAACATAGTTGAGCAGCCGAGAGAAATCATTTCCATTCCAGGTCCTAAGCAATATTTGCTGGGGGGTGTTACCCAGGTTACTGATGGTGAGGCTCAGCGTTCGCTTGTTGATAATAGCAGAAGAAACAGAAATGATGTAGCTGATACCGGTGGTGATAAAAATGAAACCTGCAAACGAAAAAATAGCAGTAATGACCTGCCAAAATTCAGCTCCCGGTTTGAAGTCACCATTTCCCATGGTTGACAAAACATAACCGCTATAATAAAACTTATCAAGTAGGCTAGCTGATAGTCCTTTGCTAGAGGTGACTACGGAAATTTCTTCACTGACCAGCATGACAAACAAACCTATCCAGAGCAGCATAATCCACATGCTAAAAAGAAATAGCATGATGGTAATTCCAGAGAATTTCAATACGCTTCTGTTACTCCTCAGCTTGCTTACGTTTAGGAACAGGCTCCAAATAGCTTTAGTGACCTTATGCGTGATTATTCCAGCTCCATTGGAAGAAAGGGTAGTATAGAAAAAGTCATGTGCGGTTATCAATATGATGCATAAACCCACTAAAAATACGATTACATTCATTGGCATAGAATCTTTTTATCCGGAAATTTACTCTTTATGGGTAGCGCAAACCACAACGCCTTTCCAGAAAAAAGTAATCGTAAATTTTTCACTATTGATAATTTTAAAACCTGCTCTTCCAAGAATTTCTTGAATTTGATAGAGGCTATACACTTGATGAGCATGTTGTCTATGCGTTTGATAGCCCATTCAAAGTACTTTGCTAGAAATCCGCTCTTTATATAATCTAACAAAATCAACATACCGTCTTTTTGCAAGTGTGCTTTAAGATTGACCATCTCTGAATCAGGGTGCTGAAGATAATGGAAGACACTTGTAGATACTATGAGGTCATATTTATTCTCAAAGTTTTTCTGATTTTGCATTTTTACCTTATCTCTTAAGTACCCAGGGAGATGTTGAATTTTCTTCCTGGCCTGGTGTAACATTTCTTCTACAGGATCATAACCCGTAATATGATCCAGATTAGGATGTTTTTCCAATATCCTTCTGATTAGTTCCCCAGTACCACAGCCAAAATCAAGCATTGTTTTTCCTTCCAATGATTCAGGGAAATGCTGTATGGCTATTTCTAATGTATTGTCTGTATAGCTCTTCCATTTCTTATCATACGAGTCTGCTATATTTTTGTAGTAGTTGACTGACATTTTCATCAGATGTCTTTTGTGCTAAATAGCTGCAAGCTTCAGTATGATGATAAACAGAAAGCTTGCAGCTAAACACCAAAACTATTTTACATACTTATCCCATAGGCCATAGCTTTCTTTTTTAGGGCCTCGTGGTATAGCAAGTCCGGCTACTAGCAGCCCTGTAATCGCACTGCTTAGGTTTAATACAAAGTTACTATCCTGTAAAAACCAGGGGACTACAGCTACTAATAATCCTAACAAAATATTGAGATAACGCCCTCTTCTCACTACTTCTCCCATGCTTATCACCGATACCACTACTATTAGTGAACCTCCCAGATGGTTGATGTCGGCTGCCGAAGCTTCTATACTAACCCCAAATGCAGCGGGAGCAAACATCAGCCAAATGCCTAATAGCGTAGACACAGCGAGCGTCCAGGGAATGCTCATCCCCCAGATGGAGGCTTTGATTACTTTTCCGGGACTTTTCGAAAGCTCCATCAACTTAGGAGAACGTTCATCTTCATTGTGCTCGAACGGTTCTCCACCTTTCCAGAATACTTTCCAGAAATTGTCTCCTCTCCGTTTAGCCTGTACCATGTGCTGCCCCATCGCTATTACCTCATCAAACTCCAGCGGAATCATGGGCAGCATAATAGCTGCGGCCAGCAAGCAGGGTGTACACCAATACCCTACAATTACAGGCTGGGAAATCACCAGGAAGATATGTACAAGACCAAGGGGAATTACTAGAATACCAAATAGTGCTACCATCCAGGGCATAGTGCGCCAGCGGGAAGGGCTTCCCATCCAACCCATCAGAAATTCAAAAGTATAAGCCAGGGCTCCAAGCATTCCATCAGACACCGGAAGGGAGTGGGACATATCAGAGTTGAGTACCAAACGGCTCCCTTCTCCAAAGAAAGGGTCCCATATCTGATCTATGTAACCCAATTGAAAAGCCCCTAGGTAGCGGGATACTATCCATCCGGCAAAGGCTAAGACAATCATGATCCAGCGCTGAGGCCAACTGGAAGGGTTATAGCTCCAACCCGAAGGTACTTTTGAACCCATCTTCATGTACATAATCATGTTGGGCATACCGGGTATCAGGATGGTCAGGGCAATAATCAGCGCACCTACCAGCGTATCGTTGTAGTAGGCCACCGCAGTTGGTGCCCAGAACAACACCGGCGCTATGTTGAGCCATACACCAATAAAGCAGCATATCCAAAGACTCACAGGCCGGTTGGGTGTCAGCGACCGCCAACCGAAGAAGATCAGCAGCAGCCCACTGATGATATCGCTCCATTTGAGTACAGTAATTCTTTGGGATAATGAAAGCCAAACTTCCCGACCCCCACTAGGTTCTACTGTTCCTATCCCATAGCTAAAAGTCAAGGGTGACAAAACCAGCCAGAAGCCTAAAAGCACAAGCATCCAATAGATCCATAAAGTTTGCTGATGGTGCATGTGCAACATTTGCAGACGTTGTTGGTGATCCATCTTATGATGTTCATGGCCGCCCCCTTCATGGTCCTGATGGTCGTTGCTATTATTTTGATGCATATCCATAGGGCGGACCACACCGCGGGAACCCATGCCTGTAGAGTGCTTATCATCTTTGCTAGCCATAAAAAAGTTAGTTTATGTAAGGTTAAAAAATTAAATGCCTATTATAAGATAAACACTATTTCCTGATTTGCTTTATCATCCACATAATCAGCAAAACAAGTACGATAAATACCAAGATGCCAAATACCCACATCCAGATTCCACCTCCCAAGCCCATTCCGTTTTGATTCATCATTATTTATGAAATTTTTGTTTTAACATCTTATTGCTCGTATCCATCAGGTAAAGGAGTAGGTTCCATAGCCCGAGACATCCCCTGTTCCACAAATTCACTTACCGCCCGTTGGGCGTGTTGTTGTATCAGCTTTACTACCTGGGCATTATCGGAGGTTTCCAGTACAAATATGCCTTTTTCTGTATTTTCAATTTGCATCTCAATCTCATCAGCATGTTCAAAAATTTCCCTGAAAAGCGGGTCCATCTGCCGGATCGGGCGATTGTTCTCTACTCTTTCTTTCATTTGTCGTACATGCGTTTGTATCACAGGGACCAACTCAGGATCATTGGATTCTGTCCAGGTTTTGACGCCATTGTCCAGGGTTTCAACACGGCGTTGGATTTTCTCATGATTTGTTAACAGCTGATGAATGTTGCGCATATCACCCATCATACTCTCGCCCATCTCGCCAGACATCATGGCCTTTCGCATTTCTTCATCCCTCATTTCATTATTCCCCATCATCCCTTCCCCCATCATGTTTTCATGATCATCTCCCATCATTTCACTCTCTTTCTGCTCCTGCTCTTTTTCTGTTCCAACACAATTGGTTATGAGAAAGGTAAAACTAATAACTAAAGCAATGTAAGTAGCTGTATTTGAGAGTTTCATAGGCTAATATTTAATTGTTATACATAATTCAAAATAGTCTTAAATTGTCTTTTTCTCATGTCATTTTTTGGCATAGTAGCTTTTGGATCACTCATGCTTGCCAGAGCTGTTAGGTCAATTAATGTTATATCAATGAATTGCATGTTTACTACCTCTATGAGGATAACATTGCATGACGAAGGCGTTAAATCACTTATTTCAGATAATTTTGACTTATCTGCTGCCAATACAAGGGAGCGACCTACTTTCTCCTCAATTAACTGATAAAAGTATTCATCCAGAACATATTCATTAATGGTATCAAACTCTGCTTGTATAAGCCCATATTTGATGTTGCGTATCGCTTCATCAA
Source organism: Catalinimonas alkaloidigena (assembly GCF_029504655.1). NCBI lineage: Bacteria > Pseudomonadati > Bacteroidota > Cytophagia > Cytophagales > Catalimonadaceae > Catalinimonas > Catalinimonas alkaloidigena. Next base: position 5,271,876 of record NZ_JAQFIL010000001.1, on the reverse strand, counting down.
AGTAAAGGTTATTGTATCTTTTGTTTATACAATGATTGTATTCCATAAAAATGCTTAGTTCAGCGTGATGGAATGGAATGGAATGGCTTCTTTATTGATGTCTAAAGCCATTATCTCAGAGCATAATAAAATAATAGTTACTTAATTGTTTGGTAAGTTGCTTCTAGAAATGTTCAGAATTCTGTATTTTTTGTATGAAATTATTTTAGACCCTAAATCTAGGAGACTTAAAGTCAATTGCCATGCTTAGCGGCTGTGTGCTTCTGTTTCTAAAAAATCTCCCTGAGGCCCGCCTCCTTCAATGTAGACTAATTGTGAGCCATAATGTGCTGCTTGACTCACAGTATATGCACCTCCGATAAGAATAAGGGCTACTGCTACCATAGACCAACGTTTTCCTTTGATTACAAAAAGGTGGGTTAGCTGTGCTATCAAAGCAGCAATTGACAGATAAATTGTCCAATCAGCATACAAATCATGTTACTCCAGCACCAGTTTTGCTTGTTCTGTGAGGGCATGTGTGTGAGGATGATACCAACGTCCTGCTGCGTAAGCACCCAGAGCAACTACAAAAATTACGATGGTCAAAACCCAATTTAACTCTTGCTTTAAGAAGAAAATATTAAATATTCCCAAGATAGCTACCAATATTAGCAGTACAATCGGGAAATGCACAAGGAGAGGGTCCAGGTTAGGGAAATCATCAAAATCAGCACTAATCTCTTTAGAACTAGCGTGCGCAGTTTCCTCTTCTAATGCTTCAATATCTTCTTCATCTTCAGAATGATTGTTTTCCTCATGTACAGTAGTTTCTTGCTGAGTTTGTTGATGATTCTCACCTTCGTGTGCATGAAGTGGATAGGTACATTGAAATAGAATAAAAAAAGAAAATGTCAAAATAGTTTGTGTCTTCATTTTGAGCTTTCTAATAAAGATTTTATATGATTATTATATTTTAAAGGTTTCCATCCAGGATATTTTCCAAAAGTCTCCATGCTTGTGCTCTTGGACACTTTACAGAACCATAAGTACAGAATACACAGCATTCATGCCTTTTTGTTTTAATGATTGAGGAGCAATTCATGCACACAAACTCCGAAATTGTTTTTTCCAGGGGCATCCTTTTCAAAATTTGATGTTTACAAATCGGACATCTAAGGGTGGAGAGTTTTTGTACCTTCATAATCTGACAAAATACGCCTGAATTAAGCTAAGTGATTAGCAGTGGAATCAGTAGTTTAAAGCATAAAATATTGTATGGTAATATGGTTTTGTTGTATATTATTTTGCCTCTAAGAAGGGGTGCACAAAAGCCTTTAAGTGTAGCCGGAATCTAGTACTTCATACCATCCCAGTGGATAATACTCTCTTCTGGTAAGTCATTTGTAAAGCGAATACGGACTTTCTATCCTTTACGTACTTTGATGACCGGCCCCAGATAACTCCCTTCTAAGGGTTTAAACGCCTCTTTGTTGCCCTTAATTAATTTCCCCTCATACACCCACACCTTCGTTTTTGGCCCGGATAAAATGGATAAGTCACGTTGCACCGCTTTCAGTTCCAAATCTACATCGGGCTGAAAATCCTTGCTGAGTTCAGGCTTTGCTGTAGTAGAAGATTGACTGTCGCAAGAAGAAAAGAAAGGCCATATCATGGTTACCGCAGCGCCTGCTCCAACCTTTGCCAAAAATTTTCTTCTGTTTATTCCGAAAAGTTCTTTCATATCTCTTTAGGTTTAAATTATTTCCGTATTTGCTTTACCAACCAGACAATCAAAAGCATCAGGACTACCAGCAACAGCCCTCAAAAAAGCCACATCCAGCCTCCACCATGCATTCCAAAATCTGTTCCTTGATCCATCATAATTTTTTGTCTTAGTTTTTACTTAATTCCACCTTGTCTTTCCTCATTTTCAAAAACCACTTTTCCCCTATGAAAATTAGTAGTAATAGAACTGCCGAAACAATAATGAGGAGCATGTCACTTTGCTCTTTCATCCAAATGAAGGCCCCCAAAACAACTACATCAAGGACAATAGTGGCCAATAATATTGCTCCGTTTGCCTTGATTTCTTTCCGTAAATGTTTAAAAATGCCCCATTGTATAATGATGTCCTACTCTACCCGATGATTTTGAGTAAGAAAAAGAAAAGCTGAATTTTGAGGTTACCATACACTCTAAACTCAGCTTTACCATGAAATATTTATTAGAATCAAAGATAAAAAAACTTTGAATGCCTTTCCTGTTGTCCGCCATTTGTCACGACAGAAATTTGTCTGGCAGTTTGTAAAAACAGTTATCAAAATGCGCACTGTGCAATTCTGTGAGTTAGCTACGGAACTGAATGATGAAGTACGAGAGACTTCAAATGAACGGCGCATCCAAGCTTTTTTCAAAGATGCTCTTCTTGATTATCAACAAGTAGCGGCCCTTCTATCTAGGTTTCTACCCCCCGGAGAAGTGAGTCTGAGTCTTGACCGTACGGAATGGGATTTTGGCCAGTGCCAGGTTAATATTTTATGTATCACCGCTTGTGTAGGTAAAGTGGGCTTGCCTTTATACTTTGAGATGTTGGATAATAAAAGTGGGAATAGCAACTATCAAGATCGGATCGATCTACTGAAGCAGTGTGTAAGGCTGCTAGGTAAAGCACGCATCGCTTCAGTCATTATGGATAGAGAATTTATCGGCCATCAGTGGCTGACTTGGCTTCAGAAGGCTGAAATTCCCTTCTGTGTCCGCGTTCCTAAACATCATACTATCACCTTGCGTAACGGTGAAACCTACCAAGCCGAAGAATTAATGGCTCACCAGTCTACACGGTACTTTCAAAATGCTATTGTGGATGGAGTAAGAGTTAATGTAGCTATTAGAAGACTGGCTAACCGAGAAATGTTGTATGTCATCGGTACTCACTTTGCTAAGCAGCTTCCGCACATATATCGCAAACGCTGGACCATAGAGGTTTTCTTTCAAAGTTTGAAAGGACGCGGTTTCAAATTGGAAGGTTCACATTTACGAAGTCTAGACAAGTGGAAAAAACTATTTGCTTTAGTGTGTATTGCTTTTGCTATTTGCCTGTCCTTAGGCAGAGAGTTCTTGGATAAAACACAAAAAGTAGCGATCAAAAAGCACGGCTATCCAGCCAAGAGTACTTTCCGCAGAGGGTTAGATTGGTTCCGGCAGTATTTAAAAGGCAAGCATCAAGCTGACTTTGATAGGCTGCTTCAACTATTTCTGCGAAGAGTAGAGCGAACTGGGGCCTGCGATTATCAACTGATAAATATCATCGGGTAGAGTAATGATGTCCATAATCAGATAAAAGATTGCTCCTAAAGATGCAATCCTGCTGAGATCAAAAAAATTATGGTTAAGGTGATGGCGATGACTATGGTATAAGTCAACATATGCTGTTGCAGGTTACCCGGCATTCCAAAATGCTTATGAGGTATCAGCTTCATTTCGGTAAGCATCGTTGTCATTCTGGACATAGCAAATACATTGGCCAAAACACTGGATACGGTAGCAATGATGGCGATTCCAACGGTGAACCATAGGCCATATTTTCCGAAAGTAGGCCTGGCCGCTTCAGACAGGGAGTAATCTTTTGCTTCTATAATCTTTGGAACAGAAAGATTGACCGATACCGCGAATGCGACCAGCAAATAGACAATAGTAGAGGATATTCTGATAAATTAATATAGGAACAAAAAGGGCAATTTGCTGGCTATTTTTAATATGCAAACTAACAAAAATAACCTAACAGATCACCCTAATTTATTACAACTAACGAGTTTACATCCCGCTGAGTTTATGGATTTGCTTTCCGTCTTTGCCCCCTTGTGCCGCAACTACTTCCAGCATTATGATTTGGAGGGGAATCCCCGGCGTATCCCTAAGTTCAAAGACGATACACGGTGCAGTCTGCCAGGCAGCGGACAGAAACTACTTTTTATTCTGATTTATATGAAGGAAAATCCACGCCAACACTTTCATGGCCAACTTTTCAGGGTGCAACAACCCCGTGTGAGCAAATGGATCAAAGTGCTACTACCCCTGCTTGAAAGAGCATTAGGTCAGTTAAAAGTATTACCCAAACGCTTCGGCAGTGCCTTGTATGCGTTTTTACAGACCTTTACTCGTTATGTGCTACTTATGGATGCAACAGAACGCCCTATACCCCGCTCAGTGGACTATGAGCGGCAAAAGCATGAATACAGCGGTAAGAAGAAAGCCCATACCGTTACCAACAATCTAATTGTTGATCAGCAAGACCAAATCTTGTTTCTCAGTAGTACCTATCCAGGGAGTGTACATGACAAGAGGCTAGCTGATGAAGCGGGGCATTGTTATCCGGATAATACTGTGCTTATAAAGGATTTAGGCTATCAGGGTTATGATCTAGAAAACATTAGCGTGTTGATGCCTCATAAAAAAACCAAAAATGGTGAATTAACACAACAGCAGAAACAGGAAAATACAGATATAAGCCGAATCAGAGTGCCAGTAGAACATGTAATGGCAGGAGTGAAGAGGCTCAATATTGTCAGAGAAAAGGTGAGGTTACGTTTCAAAGATGCTCGTGATCAAGTCATACTCATCGCCTGTGGTTTACATAACATGAGAACTGCTGCTAGAACCTCTTAACAAATTATCAGAATAATGTCTAGTACAGATAAGGAGTGATATTCATATCGCTCTTACTACATTTTTGTGAGGCGTTACAATTTCCTCACCACTATTAGTGATGGTGGTAAATCCTGCATAAGCCAGGATAGCAAGCGCGAGGGCGCCTAAGTAACTCCCTACGGAATAGTCGCCTGAAATTTCAGAAGGGATAGCTTCTCCAAATGAAAAACCAGCCGCTCAAAGTCCTCCTACGGCAAAAATGGCTATACCGCCAACCTTGACAATTGCCATGACGAAGGAAACCCTGTCAATGACCTTATTACCAGCAATGTTGATCAAAAAAAGTGATGACCAATAAAATCACGCCCAGTAGGGGTATCCAGAAATCGTTTTGATTTCCATCAAATAACTGCATGGTATAAGATCCGAATGTACGTGCTACCAAACTCTGGTTAATGACCATGGCGAAAGCCATCAATAGCGCAGCTACAGCTGTTATGATACCTTTACCATAAGCTTTCTTTAAGTACATGGCTATACCTCCGGAAGATGGATAAGCATTTGACATTTTTATGTAGGCATATGCACTAAACCCTGCTATTATTGCTCCGACCAGAAAGGCTATCGGAAACAATGAACCAGAAAATTCAGCCACCTGTCCCAGCAAGGCAAAAATAGCTGCACCAATCATTACCCCGGTTCCCAAAGAAATAGCTCCTGTGAGTGAAAGGCTGTTCTTCTTATATTTACCCACCGTCTATTTGGTCTTTTCCAGTTCTGCTTTTCTTTCTTCAAACTCCGCTTTGTCAATTTCTCCTTTGGCATAGCGGTTTTTTAGCGTCTCCATCGCTGAGCTTTTACTGGTGGATTGACTGGCTCCTTTTTGAAAGATACCACCTCTACCCAGCGCAACAATCAGAACGATGACGAGTATTACCCCGATAATCCATCCGTACATCATAATTTGAGTGTTTAAATTTTAAGCCTGTCAAATCTTAAATTCCTGACAGGCTTGAATATTGAAAAAGAAGAGCTATTAGTTCTGATCCTGACTGCCCTTTCCTTTTTTCTTTTTATCCATCATTTCGTGTCCCTTCATCATGGAGTTCTTGTCCATCATGCCTTTGTCGTGCATCTTTTGCATCATCTTCTTCATCATATCAGGGTTATCCGTCATTTTCTCCATCATCTGGTCGTGATGTTTTTCCATCATTTCCTTCATCATCATCTTTTTCATGGACTGGTCTTCCATCATCTGCTCCATCATTTGCTTTTTAGCCTCCTTGTCACCCATCATTTTTTCCATCATCATATGCTTCTTTTCTTTGTCAGCCATCATCTGTTGCATCATCATCTGGCCTTCCTCCTTATTTCCCATCATATCTTTCATCATCATCTTTCGGTGCTCCGGATTTTGCATCATTTGCTGATGCACGGCCTTCATCGCTTCAGGGTTGCTTGAGAACTGTTGCATGAATTTGTTCATCATTTGCTCATCATTCATGATGGTAGCAAAGACCTCTTCCTGCTTGTTTTCTTTTTTCATCATTTTCTCCACGTTTTGCGCCTGTAAAGCGGAGCTTAATGAAAAGAAGAGCAGGGTAGCAATTGTTAGTTTTTTAGTATTCATCATTTCTATTGTTTATTGGTTAGGTTAATTAATTTAATCTGGTACGAGTTGTGCCTGAGTTGGTACTATTGTTCCATTTCTTCGTTAGTATCCATTGAAGTGGTATCGTTCATCAGGTGTTCGTTAGACTGCCCGTCCTCGTACATGTGATCATTATCACCTTCCATCATTTCAGTCTGTTCATCATCCATCATATCACCGTGATCATTTTGTTGCTGCTCATTTTCAGCGCGGCCACAACTCAACATGATAAAACCTAAACTGATCATCAAAATGAGCGCTCTGATTTTATATCTAGCTTTCATATGCTTGTATTAGATTGTTCAACTTTATCCAATATGGATTTAAATTTTTCTTTTACTTCTTTAGCTTTCTGGCTTACTATTGTATTTTTGGAAAGTCCCCAGGAGACAGCAGCATCAATTAGCGATACCTCTATTAGTTGCCCATCCTTTACATCCTGTATCACAATATTGCAAGGTAATAGTACCCCAAGCTTGTTTTCTGTCTGAAGCAACTCATAAGCTAGTTCTGCTTTGCACACACCAATAAGGGTATAACGATTAATATCTTTGCTCAGTCGTTGCTTAAAGTACTCATGCATCTTCATTTCACTGATTATCTCAAAGCCTATATCATGTAAAGCTTGCCTGGTATTTGCCACTGTTTCATCAAAAGTTAAGTTCGAGAACCTCCTGCTCAAACAGTATGAGGTCTCTTTACTTTCTTTGTAATCGGGCTGAGGAAGTGGATCTTTATTCTTCATAAAAGTTTGATTTATAGTTTCTCAATAACGGCTTTGAGTTTGATGCTAATTTCTTTGGCGAGGTCGTTCAACTTTGGGCTGTCAACCGCCTGCATGGAGGCCACCGGATCCACTGCCGCGACCTCAACGCCATCATCAACTTGCTGTACAATTACATTGCAGGGCAGCATCGCGCCAATTTTATCTTCGGCTAACAATGCTTTATACGCAAAAGGCGGATTGCAGGCACCCAGAATCTTGTAAGGCCGAAAATCTTCATCCAGCTTTTTCTTAAGCGTTTCTTTTACATCAATTTCGGTAAGGATACCAAAGCCTTCATCTTTCAGGGCATCCATTACTTTTTGAATAGCTTCCTCGAAGCTTGCGTCTTTTAATATTTTTTCGTGGTAGTATTTCATGTGTTTATATTTTTTTCTGTTTCGTCTTAAGAGATTATAGTGATTTGAATTGTAAAACGATGTAACAATTGTTACACATCTGTATAGCTAACCCTTAGTAAATGATCCCTATCACTTTGAGACGATCAATGATTACCTTACAAGCTTAGGTCAGCCTGCTATTCAGTCAGGTTTCGTGTTTCTTCTTCAAGCAAACCTTCAAACTCAGGCAAGGGCCTGTTTTTCTCTTCCTCTTCTGTTTCTACCACACCATTTTCTCTGATGTCATTGATCAACCATTGCATTTCCATGATTTCCCTACGCTGGGCTTCGATGATCTCATCAGCGAGTTCCCTTACCCTTATATCCTCAATTTGAGCACGCTCACTCGTCAAAATAGCAATTGAATGATGTGGAATCATGCCTTCCATGTAGTCAATACCCGTAACAGTGACCTGGCTTCTTACCAAACCTATACCACCGGCAATCAATACTATACCCAATCCGATGGTCGCTATGTTTGCCCCTCGATTTTGATACATATTCAGCATAAACAGGAGCATTATGATGATCATGGAACCAGTCATGATCAGCGTCATAAAAAGCCTCGTTTCACTGAACCAGAAATGATCAATAATCTGATAAGAATGGGTATACATTAAAAAAAACATTGCTACCATAGCGGTTGCAATCATTGCGAAAAATTTAGTGTAATTGTTGCCGTGTTTCTGTTCGCTTTGCATCTTTTTGAGTTTTTATAATTTAATTGTTTTAAAAGTTTATAGTTTGGTCAAAATCTTAAGGATAAACCTCCTCCCGCGCCGAAGCGATTATCGTAGCTCCCCATAAGTGAAAAATTTCTGTTCAGGAAATATTCCACACCAGCTGACCAGGTGGTCTCTTCCTTATAATCTAGCGGCACATCAGTTCCTTCTTCAGTTAAAGTGTTTACCCAACCAAAGTCTGCCTGATACTCATAGTTCCCGAAAATAGCGGTACGGGGAAATATCATGATCTCTCGGCTTATTCGGATTTCAGGTCGTAATTTATTATCGACTCTTACATCCAGATTGAACATGTAGGGTGTAAAGAATCGGATACCGGCAATAGCGGTTGCTGAAATTTCATCCAGGCTATTTTCTATCTCGTTTTCTACGTTCATCCCAGCAAATATCCTAAAGTAATCATACAGATAGTACTCATAGGTAAGTTCGGCTTCCATATTTTGGTTGTATCCATACTCGGCATTCAAATTAAATTGGTTTCTGATGTTGGAAGAAACGAGGTTCAACTCTGACATATGAGAGGCGACATCAGCCAATCCCCAACTATAAAAGTGGTTACCTTCTCCAAATAAAATTTTGGCTGGAAATTCTTCCATTCGTGGATCGCGCTCTGTATCGTAGCTTACGGCTCTGGCCATACCTCCTATCATGTGATAGAGTACGTGGCAGTGCAAAAACCAGTCGCTGTCTTCAGTGGCATCAAATTCAATCGCCGTTTTTTGCATAGGGGGTACATTGACGGTATGTTTTAAAGGAGAGTATTCTCCGTGCTTATTTACCACTCTAAAAAAGTGCCCGTGTAAGTGCATGGGATGGTGCATCATCGTCAAATTGTTAAAGGTGATGCGCACCTTTTCTCCCTGGGAAATCTTGATCATGTCAGCTTCAGACAAAGGGACACCGTTCATGCTCCATATGTAGCGCCACATATTACCTGTAAGGTTAAGGAGGATATTTCTTACCGGTTGATCTTCGCTTATAGTGGTACTTGTAGGAGCTTTCAAATAGTTATAGTTGTATTCTGCGAACATATTCATACCTGCCATCTGATCACCTGATGTCGACTCGTTCATCTCCATACTATTTTCATGATCTATTTGTTTGGATGCATCCTCATCAGGCATGTCCATGTCTCCATTTTTATAAATATGGTGGTCCATGTCAGCATGATCCATACCCTCCATGTTCATTTCGCTATCCATCTGCATGCCCCAATTCTTCATCATTTCCTGTGGTTCTTCTTCACTTGGGTTATACTTCATAGCCGGAGCTCCCATCCGCATATCCATTTTTGCCATCTGTTGCATCATTTTGATTTTATCAGGACGTGGAACTTCCGAAGCAGGAATAATGTCACCGGTCCCAAGGTAAGCCACAGAGTAGCCGGAACCATCTTGTGCAGTGGCTCTAAACTCTATCTTCCCTTCATCAGGAATTGTGACGATAAAATCATAAGTCTCAGCAATGCCAATAAAGGTTTTGTTGCGTTTCACCGGTACCACGTTTAAACCATCTGCTGCTACCAACAATGGGTCTTCTCCACCAAAGGTCATCCAAAATTGCGAGGAGGCTGCACCATTGATAATCCGCAGACGAACCTTATCTCCCGGCTCAAACTGGGGGTATTCCTGTACTTCCTGGCCGTTATTGAGAAAAGCCGGGTAATAAATATCTGCTATATCTGCGCTTTCCATCCTCTGTCTCCAGAAGTTCAGCTGGGCACCGAAAGCACCCCGGGCGATCACCTGGTTCAGCGGTGTGGCCGTCCCTTTCTTGATATTGTACCACTCATTGCCACGTTTTAGGTTCCGCAATACATTCATTGGCTTCTGGTGAGTCCAGTCAGACAGTATCATCACTAACTCCTTGTCATAATCCAGGATTTCTCCCTCCTTAGGTTCAATCACGATAGAACCATAGACCCCACTCTGCTCCTGCAACATGGTATGAGAATGGTACCAATAAGTGCCCGATTGTATCAACGGAAACTCGTATTTCTGCGTCTGACCGGGTTCAATAGGAGGAGTAGTCAAGTAAGGTACACCATCATAGAAGTTGGGCAACAATAGCCCATGCCAGTGGACAGATGTTTCTACATCCATCTCATTTTTCACATAAATAACAGCATAATTTCCTTCTTTAAAGCGAATTGTAGGCCCCGGAATACCTCCATTGACCGTCATACCCATAGATTCTTTTCCAGCCTTCTTAACCATCTCTTGTCTGATGGTAAGGTTATACACTACTGTATCTTGTGTATCCTGGCTATAGACAATATGTGAAGTGAAAAGTAATAAAAACGATAAGGATAAAAAGTAAATATGTAATTTCATTATGCTAACTGATATGTCTAGTATAACAATCCCTCAGATAAGGTGCTGTTTAAAGTGAGCTTGAAATAAATGTTAGAAATTCTGTATTTTTTTTATGAAATAAATTCAAATCCTGTTGAGATAAGTCCTGCCTATCTTTTCTGCGTTCTTCTTATAATCAGAAATTGACATGCCGGTAACTTTCTTAAATTGGGCGGATAGATAATGTACGCTACTATAACCCAGTTTTCTGGCAATTTCACTTACATTGAGTTCGCCATAATCCAAAAGTTCTTTTACCCGTTCTATTCGCAAATGGATGTAGTAACTTTCCAATGTCCTGCCTTCGTGCTTTGAAAAAAACTTGCTTAGATGTGCATAGTTCTTTCCTACCTGAGCGATGAGAAAGGCAGAAAAAATTGGTATTTCTTTTTTTTGCCCTGCCACAGTTTCCTGAAGCAGCAAGTAATCCAGGACAGCAGATTTCAGTTGCTCAACCAACTTGCTCTCCGGGTCGTTTAACAGTTCAAATCCATGGTTGTCAAGTTTTTTCTCCAAAGTAGTGAGGTTAACTGAATCAGGGATTACGACTGTAGCATAACCGGGTCTGAAGTCTATCACTTTGATTCCTAAAGATTTCATCTCAATGCGGATGACTGTTTCGCAACGTGGACAGATCATATTCTTTATATGCAGCTTCGTTTTCTTCATAACGGTATCATTTAACCAGTGCTTTCTGCTTAGGCTTTTGTAGTTTAAAAAAGACAATGTGATAGCCAGACGGGATATGGAAGAAAATATTAGGATGCTTTGTAACCAACTATCTTATTAACAGCATAAGAGCCGCGAAAAAACCCGCACGCTCACACTGTATAATGCATCTGTGGTTAGCAATATAAATTTACTTCGCTATGAGATATAGCAGTCCCAGGCTATCCAAGAAATGATATAGCGATGGCTAATTGAGAAAAGATTGGATAAATATCCGTATGTCAGGCACTTTAGGAGGGGGATATTTGTACCTGATGTTTGGAATATCAGATTCCAAACTACTATTACGCATTATCCGATAGGACAAAATGAAAAGAGGAAGAAATGCCTGAGAGGTTTTTGTTCTTTCAGATGAATTGTCTTTAAGTACCAGTTCCTTTCCGATCAGTGATTCTGAAAACTCATTACAACATTTTTCAGCATGATCATACGGAAGCTTATCGTCCATATCTCCATGAGCATGAGTGGCATCATGAATCTCATGAGAAACGCTTGAATGAGTATCGGACTTATTAAATATCTCACTATGACAAAAACATATACCAATAACACAGTTAAAACTAATGCTCCCAAAGCAAGCATAAAGAACCAGTAAAGAACTGGCAATATTTATTCGTGATATGTTATTTTTTCTTCGCAACCTCTGTACAATTGATTATTATAAAACTAAAGAGGGTGATAAAAGTTATATAATTAAGTTAAGGTAAACTAATCTACATTTCAATTAGAAACCCCTTTAACCTTAATTACTACTTTCTACACAAAATATGGAGCTGACTTACAACAAATAAACATAATATCTAAAATTCCACTCTAGTATTGTCATTCCCTGTCAGACTAACTGAGCCTATCCATAGGCTTTCAAAAAGTATTTACTTATCAGGTAAATCAAAATGGGTAAAACTAAAAACTGTAAGAATGGGGAAAGGCCAACTTCAATAACAGGAATGATGGGCATGCTTTCAGCGTAAGCCCAATGGTCAGCAGAGACATGACTCATTTCAGATAGAATTGCCCCCATTCCACCAACCAAAATTACTAATACAATACGTTTTTTTTTTAACTTCTGAATCCAAAAAAAATCTCTGTAAATCAGGGCAAAAATATAGTAAAGTAGCATCACCCACATAGCATCAGCCACTGAGGCTAGTGCACAAATTGAAATATGCTTAATATTGTATTGGAAACCTTCATAAAGAGGTCCTTGTAGAACTTCCCAAACCAGATTAAACAGAAAAGCCAAAATCAGTATATGGATTACCAACTTCTTATATGTTGTTTGATCAGACACTTTCCTTAAGAAATACACATAACCTGTTACTAACAGGACCAGAGCAGCTACTGGTACGATGAATATGTTAGGTTCCAAGCTATCCATGTAATAGACTTTATTGTGTTATAGACATTACAAATATTATAATAATAATTTATGGATGCATTGCTGGTTGATAAACCATATTATATATCTTCAGTTGATAAAAAAGTATCCTTATTTTGTCAGGGACTGGTGATGAAGATGAAAAGTGGCTTCTGATTTATAATAAGAGACTTGATTGTCACTGCCGGATTGGAGTACAATAAAAGCCTCTGATTTATCTATTACCTCTCCCGAATAAGGATCAGTGGCGTATCTTACCTGAGCATCATTCTGAATTCTGCCTACACACATCTGACAGCAGCCATAGTATGTTTTTTCTTCATAGGCGACAGGAATTTGCTTCTTACCTCCCATATAGGCATCATTGACCATGCATACCAGTTCAGGAGAAATCCCCTCCTGCTCTATATCCTGTGCCTGTTGTACAGGTAGGATCTGATTATCTTCATTCAGCTTAGTGAAATTGAAATAGGTGAAGCCAAATAAAGCAATAACCAAAACGGATAAAGCTGCAATGGTAGTAATTACACCGCTTGTGTTGTTCTTTTTGCTTTTTTTCATGATAACAGGATTTTATAGGGTGGATTAAGAGGCACAAAAAAGAGTGCCTCTTTGAAATACTCAGCCTTACAGGCTTTCTTTGACTGTTCCACACTTCAGCATCTTATCACCGAAGTAAGGATTGCGGATTTCCTTATTGTCGCTGAGCCAGTAAGCACCTTTGTTGTTATTAGCCATTGGGCAGTACTGATAATAGGCTTCTTCATCACCTATACCAAAGGCTTTAATGCTTTGATAGAGTGCTTCGCTAAAATGGGTGAAGCCTTTTCTCTGCTCATCTATAGCATTGGATTTTTCTACGGTTTCCAAATTACTTTTAATTGTTTTGAGGTGATCCATCCAGTCCATGTGTGCATGGTCCTTCAGAAGCTTCATGTCCACTTTAGATAAAGCTTCCTGCACGGGATTTACAGCCTCTTTCACCTGGGTCTTGCTGGAAGCTACAAAAGCTTCTTTTAAATCCAGACTTGCCTGGTAAACTTCAGCAAGCTGCTGCTGAAAAGCTTCAGGCGTTTGATAAGTTGCACTTGTGCTGTGATGATTTCCTTCGGTCATCTTACTATGATCATGGCTTTGTGCCTTTGCACCAACTGCCAACAGACTTAATCCGAGTGCTACACTTAAAATTTGCTTTTTCATGATGTTAAAATTTATAGGTTCAAAATTTGAATAATAGATAAAGTAATGATGATGATGAATAGTACAGACCATAAGGTCCGACTTACAGTTTTCTTTATTTTTGAGGGCTTTTGTTCATCCCCCGCTTTACAGCATTCTTTCATTTTACTTGATATTTTCCTGTACCTCCCCACAAGTGAGCATAGATTCCCCGAAGTAGGGATTGCGGATTTCCTCTTCGGTACTCAACCAATTCGCCCCCTTATTATCATCTGCCATTGGGCAAAACTGAACGTACAGTGTCTGATCCAATGGGTTAAAGGTTTTGGTCATGGCAATCATTCCTTCAGATACCTGCTGAAATGTAGTTCGTAGTTCGGCTATCGTTTTAAGGTGCTGAACATGTTGCAATGCATTTTTCAGGTCACTGCTATAGCTCATCCAGGCATTGTGTGACTCACCGGTAAAAGCAGACATATTCACCTTATCCAGTGTTGTTTTGAGATCGGAAGCGGCTTTTTGAGCCTGATCAAATTCATCGGTCGTTAAGGCATCCTTAAATTTGAGGTATTCAGTATAAAGGGGCCGCAATGCTTCTTTCGCCTTCTGACTAATTGACACTGGCTTGGTCTCTTTTTTCATGACCTGGTCTGATGAAGCTGGCATGTCCATACCCCCGTGGTTATGCCCTGTCATAGCCGGGCCTCCTTCCGGATTCATCATGCTTGGCTTACCAGCCAACTGTGCTGCCGCATCAATGCTAAAGGTACCATTGACTGCTATCTCTTCCCCTTCTTCAAGGCCACTCTCCACGATAAAGCTGTCACCCAAACCTGGCCCAAGCGTCACATCACGCATCATGAAACTTACTCCACTAGCGGTAGTGTTTTTTACATAAACTACCGAACGCTTGCCTGTCCACATAACAGCAGTTTTGGGAACTACTATGTTGTTTGATTTTTTGGGCAATATAGCTTCTACCGTACCGGATGCAAACATTTCAGGTTTTAGCTGATTGTCTTTGTTGGGCATTTCTACCCGTGCTTTGGCTACCCTGGTTTTTGGATCAATTACCGGATCTAAAAAGCTTATCTTGCTTTCAAATGTTTGTCCCGGCAGTGATTGAACTGTGAACTGCACCTGGTCTCCTTTATTTATCCAGGGCATATCCGACTCATACACATCAAACATCACCCATACGCGGGATAAATTCGCAATCTCATAAATGGGCTCTCCTCGCTTAATGTAGTCACCCACATTTACATTTTTGCTCAACACATAGCCTGAAATATCTGCCGTGATTGGAAATTCATCAGAAGGGGTGCCCCTTTCTAATATTTTATCTATCTGGCTGTCTGAAAGCTTCCAGTTTTTGAGTTTTACCCGTGCTGATTTAAATAATTGTGGCTGTGTCTCTTTAATTTTTTGCGCTTCAAATAATTCTTCCTGAGCAGTAACCAAATCCGGAGAGTATATATACGCAATGGCCTGCCCTTTTCTTACGAACTCACCGGTGAAATTGACCATCAGCTTTTCTATCCTGCCCGGTATATGGGAAGACTGAGAAAAAACCAATCGTTCATCTTCCTGTACCTTTCCGTTCAATCTGACCGACTTTACAGGATCCATGGTACCTACAGCAGCCGTTCTGATATCAGCCAGTTGCATGGCGGTAGGCGACATACTTACTGCCATGGGATCAAGTACTTCATTCTGATCATCCTCCAAAGGAATAAGGTTCATGCCACAGATAGGGCAGTCTCCAGGTTCACCCTGACGGATCTGAGGATGCATGGAGCAAGTCCACACGGTCTCTCCTGCTATTTCTGTAGTGTGCTGGTGCTCATCATCCATTTTACTTTCGGATGATGAACCACCAAAAATCAACCAACCCAGCATTAAACCTATTGCCAGTGTTGACAGTGCTATGATTATTATTTTTTTATTTGCGTTCATCTTAATATGTTTTTGCAGTTAAGTAATTGAGTCTGGCCAGGGCAATTTGATATTGTGTTTCGGCCGTTGCCTTCATCTTTTCATACTTTAGCAACTGTTGCTGCATACGTAGTACTTCTTCAAATTCATTTCCTGAATTCCCATAAGCCGTAAACAATAGATTTAAAGCCTGATTGGATTCCTGAATTTGTTGATCATATAACTCAAGCAATTCCTGCTGTTGTTGAATTTCAAACCAGGTCATTTCGTAGCTTGACGTAAGGGCATTGGCAAAATCCTCTTTTTGGAGTGAATAGCTTTCCTGCATGAGCTGTGCTTCTTTAACAGCGGCTTTGTATTTATTCCTGAAAATGGGAATACTGACAGAAACCATAGGCATCAAAGCATTTTTGCCATTGTCTTGCGGAGCAGCCATATCGGAGGCCAAGTCTGTGCGGTCTCCAACCAACACATAGTCCAGACCCAGGCCAAACTTTGGAAGTCCTTGTTTGTAAGCTACCTCTTCACTTGCCTCACTGGAGGCTGTTTTTAAGTCCAGTTCTTCCAATACCGGATTACTATCAAATAAAGAATCTTTTCTATAATCTGATTCTAACACAGGGGTGGGCAATATCTCAGATACCTCTACCTCTTCGGATTCGTTTCGGTTGAGCAGGTTATTAAAAGTGACTCGCAGGGGCTTTTCTTTTTTAGAAAGAATTTCCAGATTGGTCTGCGCCTCTTTGAGCATAATATCCACCCGAAGTACATCCACCATCGGTCCCTCTCCATTTTCAAACTTTTTAGTACCAATGGTTTTATAAGACTCCAGTATTTCAATATTCTCCCGCTCAATCTCTTTCCATTGATTAAGTTCATAAAGCGGATAATAGGCTGCTGCCACCTGGTAGTATAACCTGTTACGAGCGTCTAAGAAGGCTTGATATTGTGCCTCTGCCATTAAAGCTGCGGCATTTCCCTGTGCCCGTAGCGTCCCAAACCAGGGAAACATCTGGGTCAGGGAAAACCTTGCCTTTTGTGGCCCTACCCTCGTTTCCACCGGTGAAATGAAATAACCAAAAGAGAAATTAGGGTCCGGTAAAGTATTTACCTGCTCCACCTTCTGTATGGCCGCTTCAAATTCCCGATATTTCGCCTGTAATCCCGGATTGTTTTCCGCTGCTATTTTAAAATAGTCATCCAGGACCTGCGCCTGACTTACGCTGGTTCCGAGGAAAACAAGTATTACAATATTTACAATAATCTTCATGGTTGTGTCTTTTTAAATTTTCTTTCTTCCCTCATAGCGTATAAAACCGGCACGATGAAGTAGGTGACGGCTGCGAAGAACATACCTCCGAATGCTGGAATAGCCATTGGGATCATGATGTCTGCTCCGCGACCCGTTGAGGTAAGTATAGGCAGCAAGGCAATGATGGTGGTGGCGGAGGTCATCACGGCAGGTTTTATTCTTCGTTGACCAGCTTCCACTGTTGCCGCTCTTATTCCTTTCAGACTGTCTGTTTTATTACGATTAAAACTTTGATCTAAATAAGTAGCCATTAATACCCCATCATCAGTGGCTATACCAAACAAGGCAATAAACCCGACCCAAACAGCCACGCTCAAATTGATAGTATGTATTTGGAACAAGTCTCGGAAATTCGTACCGAAAAGGGAGAAGTCCGCAAACCAGGTCTGGCCATACAACCATAGCATGATAAAGCCTCCACTAAATGCCATGGCAATACCAGTAAACACCATTAATGAAGTCGCTACAGACTTAAATTGGAAGTAAAGGATGAGGAAGACGATACCCAATACCAACGGAACAATGATTGAAAGCCTCTTTTCAGCCCTTACCTGATTTTCATAGCTTCCTGAGAACTTGTAGCTGACCCCGGCAGGAACGACTAAATCACCTGTATCTATTCTTTCCTGAATAGCTGCCTGGGCATCATTGACCACTCCAACTTCCGAGTATCCGTCCCTTTTGTCAAATAGTACATAACCCACCAAAAAGGTTTCCTCACTTTTGATCGCCTGTGGCCCCCTCACATACTCAAAGTCCACCACCTGGCTAATTGGTATCTGTGCTCCTGTAGGTGTAGGCAAAAGAATTTTACCCAATGATTCGGGATCGTCCCTGAGTTCGCGCGGGTAGCGTACCCTCACCGGAAAACGTTCGCGTCCTTCCACGGTAGAAGTAATTTTCATTCCTCCAATGGCAGTTTCAATGGTCTGCTGTACATCTTCCACATTCAGCCCATAGCGCGAAATCTCATCCCGGTTGATGTTGAGATGGAGATAAGGTTTGCCCACAATACGATCAGCAAACACCGCTTCCTCTTTTACAGAAGGAACATTTTTTAGTACTTCCTCTAGTTGAAGGCCAAAATCCTCAATAGTTTTAAGATTAGGACCATAGACTTTGATACCCATGGGAGCCCTCATGCCTGTTTGGAGCATGACCAGCCTGGTTTCAATAGGCTGCAGCTTTGGTGCAGAAGTAACTCCAGGAATTTTGGTGACCTTTACAATTTCATTCCAGATATCATCCGGGGATTTTATCTGCGGCCGCCAGTTACGGAAATAATTCCCATTATCATCAGGGATGAGTTCCGCTATTGTAACCCCTCGGTTAATGGCTTCTTCATTAGAAAGGCTATCACCGCTATTGAGTATGAAGCGATCTTCCTTATCAACTTTGAACCTTAGCCTGTGCCCTTTTTCACTGAGCATGTACTCCGTTTTATAGTTGATGATATTTTCGTACATGGAAATAGGTGCCGGGTCCAGTGCAGATTCTACCCGGCCTAGTTTGCCTACCGTTAATTCTACTTCTGGAATGTTGGTCAGGAGCATATCCAACTGACCAACTACTTTACGGTTGAACTCAATACCGGAATGCGGCATGGACGTTGGCATCAGCAGGAAACTTCCTTCGTCCAGAGAAGGCATAAATTCTTTTCCTACACCCGGGAAGGTATGGGTCAAGCCTGACCAAACTGTAGTTGTCCGTACATCCCATCCGAGATTGTCCAATGCTTTAGGGATAAACCCGAAAATGGTATTAAAACCCAACCAAACATTAGCACCAAGCAAAATCAAGAAAGTAGGTATCAATAAAAAAGTTACTTTATTATCCAGGCACCATTTTAATATAGATTTGTAGTAATATTCTAAAAGCGTAAACGACCCCAGGATAAATCCTACCAATAAGGTCACGAAAATAAAGTTGAGTAACAGAGACTTTGAGGCTCCCAGTGGTAGCCAATATTTAGCTAAAAGCCAGATTACGCCAATGAGTACAATGATCAGCTCGGCATAATTAAAGAGAAATAATACAGGCCTGGAAAAGCGTTCCTTTTTAGTGTCAAAAAAATTCTTTACAATTCCGATTGCACCAAATAGTACCAGCAATACACCCCCCCATATCTGCCCAATAAAGAGCCCTATAATTCCAAATAGCACTAATGCGTAGCCGCCATATTTCTTAAGAAACCTATTCTTGATTTTGAACCCAAAGAACCAATGTGCCAAAGTAGGCATGATCAACAGACTCACCAACAGGGCAGCTATCAAGGCAAAGGTTTTAGTAAAGGCCAGAGGGCCAAATAATTTACCTTCGGCAGCTTGCATGGTAAATACCGGAATGAAGCTGACAATGGTGGTGGAAACAGCGGTGAGAATAGCGGTACCCACTTCTGAAGCTCCATTGTAAATGGTATCTATCAGTTTTTGACCGGGAGGAGCTTCATCTATATGCTTGATAATATTTTCAGAAAGGATAACTCCCAAGTCCACCATTGTACCAATGGCAATGGCAATTCCAGACAAGGCCACTATATTGGCATCCACACCAAAATAGCGCATGGCGATAAACACCATCAATACCGCAATCGGCAGGATACTTGAAATGAGAAATGAAGCCCTGAGATTATACACCATCACGATCACTACTAAAATGGTAATGAGCACTTGAAGCGAAATGGCTTCTTCCAGGGTTCCCAATGTTTCATAAATTAGCTCGGAGCGGTCATAAAACGGAACGATAGTCAACTGGCTTTCCCTTCCATCTGCCAACGTTTTTTTAGGCAGTCCCGGGGCTATTTCTTTGATCTTATCCTTGACGTTGTTAATGACCTGCAAGGGATTGGCACCATAGCGGGCCACCACTACGCCACCTACCACCTCAGCACCGTCTTTATCCAGCAGGCCTCTACGGGTGGATGGCCCCAGGGTAACTACACCTATATCTTTAATACGAACGGGAACATTTTCCTGAACGGCCACCACGGCCTTTTCAATGTCTTCTACTTTTTTGATGTATCCCAAACCACGCACCAGGTATTCTGCCTGGTTGATCTCAATGGTTTTAGCCCCCACGTCTTTGTTTGATTTCTGTACCGCCTGCATTACTTTATGCAAGGGAATATCATAGGCTTTTAGGGCATCAGGGTTAACATCAATCTGATATTCCTGTACAAAGCCACCAATAGAAGCCACTTCCGAAACGCCTTCTGTTGCATTTAATCCATATTTAACATAGAAGTCCTGTACGGTACGGATTTCGTGGAGATCCCATCCTCCGGAAGGGTTTCCGTCCTTATCTCTGCCCTCAATCGTATACCAATACACCTGGCCCAGCGCAGTGGCATCAGGGCCGAGTGCGGGCTGAACCCCTTCCGGTAATAAGCCGGAAGGCAAGGAACTTAGTTTCTCAAGGATACGGGAACGTGACCAGTAAAACTCTACATCTTCACTGAAAATGATGAAGATACTGGAAAAGCCAAATATAGAAGAACTCCGTATAGATTTTACGCCCGGAATACCTAATAAATAGGTAGTCAGCGGATAGGAAATTTGGTCTTCTATGTCTTGTGGTGATCGGCCCTGCCACTGGGTAAAGACAATCTGTTGGTTTTCTCCTATATCCGGAATAGCATCTACCGGAACGGGATCAGAAGGTAACGCACCTATCTGCCAACCGAAAGGGGCGGTCACAATGCCCCAGGCAATGAAGCCAATTAAGATGAGAACGGTAACTAACTTGTTCTCAAGAAAGTATTTAATGATTTTATTAAGCATGTTATTTACATTCAACTTTTGAATTGATTTAAAAAGGCATAGTAATAATGCCCCAAGGCTCTAAAGAGCTAAGCCTTGATCACGATCAATTGAATGAAATGCTTAAATAAGGAAGGATTGAACGAACACTGGTATATCACGTTCAATCAGCGGAGGGGAGTAATTTTTATACTTTGCTTTATCAGCTTTAGAAGCATTTGCACTGCTTGTAAAAGTTATAACAAAAGCAGCTACGAATTCTAAATTCAAAGAACTACCAATAACCTGAGGTTTAAATTCATCTTCCAGCTCAAGAGATTGATACTCATTTTCACAACAAGGTTTTTTCTTGGTATGCTCTTCTTTTGACGAACCGGTTTCACAACTCTTGTCCATATCGGACATTCCGCAGTTTAATTTGGTATGACCGAGAACAAATTGTGATTCCACGGCCAATCCTCCACAATAATGAGTAGCTACTGCCAAACCGGAATTACCGATAAGCAAGATGAATAGTAGCGATATGGAGATTAATTTTTTCAAGAAGTTGATCTTCGTCCTTGTTAATAGTTTGTGAAACGTAAAATTAAGATTAAATGATTCCAGATTCTGTTCAATATCTTGTTTTAAATGTATGAAATTTCACTCCGACATACCTTCCTCTCAAAGGTAATACCGCCTTTAAGCAATTCATTCAACTAACACCTTTACAATAATTTTTGCAATTTGAGATGAAAATCTACTGAAACTGCATCTTTTACTTTTACAGCTCCAAATAATTTTTGTGGAGGTTGTAAGCCAAAATCAGAGAAATAGAATGTCCGGGTACCTTTGAGATGTTTACTCTTCTCGCTTTCCTCTTTAACTATACAAGAAACCGTATAGATTCTAGCCTCTCCTGCCAACGTAATTTCTACTTTCCCAAACAGTACGTTTTTGCGGGAAGGGTTCTCTTTTAACCCAATAAACCTGATGCTTATCTCCGGAAACTCACTTGCTTTGACAGCTTTGGAAAAATCACGGGTCATCATGGAATTATGGCAATCAAAACCAGATGATTTCATAACGATTTCACCACTGAGAGACGAACTTTCAGAAGCTTGGGAATAGTCCTCCTTCATAATGTCTTCGCCTCCATAGCTTACAGAAAGACAATGAAACTCATTGATATTGGTTGTACCCGATATTTCCAGCCGACTATTTCCTCTAACCTGCCAGCTTGTTTCCTGACAATCTCCATTATTACAGGAAAGAAGTGTGTTAATATTTATTATTGCTACAAGTAAATTAAACAACATTAGTTTTTATCGGTCCTGTTGTCATCTGATGACTCGCGGTAACTATTCTCAAACTTTTCTTTATACCATTGATCTAGTAAATCCGCTTTCTCATCAGTAAGAGATATCAAGGCTTTTTCATACTCCTTCCTTAAAAGCTCTTTATCAAAACTCACTTTTTCAAGAATCTCTTTACAGTATTCAAGCTTGTCCATTTTGTAAATCAGTATTCAGAAAAGTGCCGGAATTAGTATCCGGCACATCTTCCCCTGTTTAAAAGCTAATTACTGCCTCAATGTTGATACCATCAAATTCGCCTCCATTATATTTGGTACCTGTCCAGCCTTCACCTTCATATTTTTGATTTACATATTCCAGCTTGGCCATTACGTTTTTGGTCATATACCAGCCACCTCCTATATTCAGGCGATTTATTTCTTGTGTTAGAGCATTTTCTACCATTTCTCCGGAAACGGTATTGTATCGTCCTCCCAGGTAAAACTGTTCTGTATTTCCAAAACGATAAAGGAGTTCTCCTGCTAACTGTGTAAAAGCTCCTCCGCCTTGATCGTCACTGTTTGAGGCTACCTCGTATATACCAAAAAATTCCAACCCTTTGTATTTGATATACGGGTTGATCTGAATAGCAGTTAATTCTCTGAATCTTGGGTTGAACCTCCCTTCAAAAGGCCCTCCATCTCCATCTAAGGTCTCCATTACGCTATAATATCTGCTCCCGGCACGGTCTCCACCATAGATCCAGGTTCCTGTAGTGGTTCCTTTGTTAATATACCAGGAGCCTGTCAAACGCAATCTGAAATCATCACTCAACTGGTTATCATAACCCAGTTTTCCGAAAAAGGAAGCTTTGTTGTCAGAGTTGTCATTGACTACTACATTTTGATTCAATTTACCATTTGTTATTCCAATGACTCCCAAAAAACCATTTTTCATAATAGTAAGCTCACCGAAAGCCTCGGTAGAAAAAGCATCCATGATATAATTGCCTACAAATGGATTAAAAATGGCCCGTGCATTATCACTTCTTCTGAAGTGGGCATCTCCATAATTGAACTCGTCCAAGCCAATGGTTATACGGGCTACATCCATAAAACCTTGCAAAAAATCCGGTTTTATAAAGTCCAATTTGTCAATTTGAAGATAACCTCCTTTTACCCATGCTTCGCGATGGTTTTGAGAAGATAGATAAGTTCTCAAATGCATTCTCAATCCATCATATAGCTGGACATCAATGTTGAGGTTGGCTGTAGGAAGGTTAAAATTTGTCCCCAATTCTACCAGGCTGTCCAATGAGTTTGTTTGGTTTATACTTTGGAACTGCATGGCAAAATCACCTCCTATACGTACTTTAACTCCATCAAACTCCACGGTATCTTGCTTGGAAGGTTCAAATACATTAAGCCCGGCTTTATCATTAGGCCGGAAATACTGTAGGGCAGGCTGCTGCGCATACACTGCACCTGATGTAAGAAGCACCAGTGAAAGTATGGTGGCTCTATACCAATTGTTACTCGTTTTCATAATTATCTGAATTTTAGTTTATTAACTTAAAAGTTGCTTCAAAAGAAATTTGTAGTTCATCGCCAGTTTTGATTGTTCCAAACATGGCTTTTGGAGGGTCAATTTTATATTGTGTGAAAGTGATGGGAAATCCCCCGCTAAAAAGAATCTCCCCCTCCGAAACCTTGTAATTGACTTGAAGCAGAATCACGCGAGCGGTTCCGGCAATAGTGATTTTACCTTCTGCCTTGATCATTTGACCTGTAATGTTTTCTACCTTCGTCAGTTCAAATTGTATTTGCGGATATTGCTTTGCCAGGAGTGCCTCATAAGCATTGTCGTCCATGCTTCCTTTGCCACTTTTTAAGGAAATAACAGGCAGGTTGACAGCAAATGAGTTGATATCTGTGATATTGTCGGCATTCAATTCAATCTTTGCATTGCCCGTGGCTTTATCAGATATCATGTCCCAATCATGAATGGTAGAAGTGCCTTCTACCTTCAACTGCTGATCAGAAGAAAGTACATAGCTTTGTTGCGCTATTGACTGTCTGCCTGCCATTAGCGAAATAGCCAGCACCAGAACCCAACCATATTTTTTAATGTATCTCATCACTTACTCATTTTAGCCTTATAATCATGTCATATAGGTCTTTTTGAGATTGAAATGCATGATTATTATCTCTTTAGAAATTTCCTTCAAAAGTATTTAGACAAGCTTGAGTAAGCTGTATAGTATTATGTCTATTATGTATGAATTCTTGTTTTGAAAGAGCTGAATGAAAAACATTGATTTGCGCTTCCTGCTACAGTGATTCCGGACGAATGCTTATGTTCTTTCAAAACCTTTTTTTTGTCATTAAGTCATGAGGTTGCGCTTTTTGATCTTATGTCAATGCTTCTCCTTCAATTTTTACCTCACTAAGGCTAACAGACAGGGGGGGCAATCCTGCTTGATGGAAAAGCTGTTCTACCATCATGATACAACGGTCACAAACCATGTTTTTGATATATAAAGTGATCACAGTCCTCATGTTAAAAACCTTTATTCTTATGAAGAATAAGAAGGTTAATTGAAACCCTTATAATCATGGAGATGTAAAAAGTTAAAAAAGAATTAAGCTTGCCATAAATATTAATTTTATGTGTATTAGATTGCCATCATATTGTAACCAATAACTTATGAAACTCTTCTTACCTTTCTTGTTTCTGAGTGTAGCTCTCTACCTGCAAGTGTTTTCTCATGCGAATGCACAAAATCAACTGGCCAAGGGCAGGCAACCTCAAATATCTGTAGATCCACAAGGAGTAATGCGTATCGTGTTTGGAACCAATGATTCAATCATGGTAATGAACTCTTCAGATCAAGGCAAAACTTTCTCAAAACCTGAACTTATAGCCCAGCTAAAAGGAATGCATCTGGGTATGTCAAGAGGTCCTCAGATAGCCAGTTCTGCTAACTATTCGCTTGTCACTGCTATGAGTAATGATGGAAATATTCATACCTTTCAGCTTAATCATGAAATTAATCAATGGAAAAAGATCGCCAATGTAAATGATGTTCCCGCATCTGCTCCTGAAGGTCTGATGAGTATTGCTGCTGATGATCAGGATAATTTTTTTGCGGTCTGGCTTGACGTCCGATTAGACAAAAATAACAAGGTTTATGTAGCTAAGAGAAAAGCAGGAGAGCAATGGTCAAAAAATGTATTGGCTTATCAATCCCCTGATGGAACCGTCTGTGAGTGCTGTAAACCTAACATTGCTTTGGGCGACTCTAAAGTTTATGTGATGTTTAGAAATTGGTTGGATGGCTCCAGAGATATGTATGTGATGCAATCTGAGGCTGATAAACTTTCATTTGCTCTCCCAAAAAAATTGGGGGAAGAGACCTGGCCGTTAAAAGGTTGCCCTATGGATGGTGGTGGAGTTTTGATTGATGATCAAAATGAAGTGCATACGAGCTGGCAGCGGGAGGGCAAAATATTCTATGCCCAACCTGGAAAAAAGGAAATGCAAGTTGGAGAGGGAAGAGCCAGTAGCATCAGAGGGCAGAAAAACCCGGTGGTTGCCTGGCAAGATGGCGGTACATTAAAAATCAAGTCTCTGGATTCAGGCAAAGAAATTCAGGTAGGAGAAGGCGCTTTTATTGAGGTAGTATCTTTGAAAGATAATAGTACCTTCTGTGTATGGGAAAACGAGAGTGAAATTTATTCCAAAAGAGAATAGTGTAAAGTTAATTTTACAGTCAGGCTACAGTCAATTCTTCTCAACAATTTCTTAAATATGCTGTAAAATAATAGGACTTTCGCTTCAATGATTTATATAACTTGAATAGTTGTGTTATAAAGCTGATTCACCAAATAATCAGTAAGTTGCCCATGCTTAATTTGATAGATCGTTGTACCTAGTTGCTTGGCTTTTACCTTTAAGGAGATCCATGCGTGGTAGCAACAGGCTAGATGATTTCGCTGGGCACGTGCTTTGCGTGATTGACATTTTTCTGAACCAGTTAACTGTTTGAACCCTCCCGGTCGGGCATGACTGTGAAAATCTTCCACCTGCCAACGGTTTTCATTCTTTAATTCAGCAACAAAGCAGTTAACATTCTGGTCTAGATCATTTGTAACAATCCATTCAATGCGGCCGTCTGTGGCCACTATCTTGAAAAGTTTCACTTGAAAGGGCAATTTTTGTAGTTTGACCACTAATCCCTGCACTAAAGCCTGCTCATTAAATATCAATTCATCCAGATGTTGATAACCGATGTCTCGGCTTACACTCACCTTACGGTTGCTCTTTAGGGTAGTAAAGAATGTCCAACTACTGCGATGAATTAGCTTTAGGTTATCCACTGAGCCATACCAGGTATCAAATAGGATGGTTCTGGCTTTAAAGTGTTTGTGAGTAATAAGTCTGGCAAACATCTCTTGAAAATGATCATTCTTGGTCTTGCCATCCGTATCTGGATGATAGATACGGTAGTCAATTGGCCAAAAATCCCCATCATTCCCACCTGAATGTACAAAATTCACTAAGCCAATACCGCGCACAGTGCCATGCTCATTGCCTGAATACTGGCATTTGACTAACTCTATGAAGCGGGAGTACCTCTTATCTTGAACACTATCATCTACGATAATGGCCGACTTTGCATGATCATCAATATGAGAACTAACTACTTCCCAAAGCTGAGAGGGTGAGAAATGCTCACGCCGCAAAAAATCACTTACCGCATCATGACTTAGTTTAGCACTATGCTCTGCAAGATGCGTAGCTGTATAATTAGTGTGAGTACTAATCAGGTAGCGGATATAGTCTTCTTTCTTTATCATCCAAATAATGTAAGCTATCTTTAATGCAAAGCGAAAGTCCTAAATAAAACAAGTTGATTTATTTTTGATTCTCATTTTTGTAAGAAGAATCTTGTTTATTAGTGCAGTGTTAGGGGGCAAAATGACATAAATCATTGAAAAAAATGATTTATGTCATTTAAATACCACCCTAAACCATGTACTTATGTTATAGTAGAGTATCACTGCCAATGGTCATGATAAGAAAATTGCATAACATCAAACAATACATAGTAACCCTGCTCCTTACAGGGTTTATCAGTGTATTTGTATGCGATGCGCTATGTGATTTAGGATTAATATCGTGGGGGAATTATCCTGCTATGGTTAAAGAAGCTGATCCTCACCCAAAAAAAACACATGACCATAATCATAACAAAGCCGCTACTGATCATCATCACGATGATAAGCATAGCCATGATGATAGCGAGGAAGATGAGTGTTGTGATGAAGTAGTGAATAACCTCTATGCCTCATTAATCAAATATGAGCTAAAGCAAATAGCGGCTGAGACTCCCATCTTTCACGTGCTTTATCAGGTGTACGCCATAGATTTTGAGGTTGAAACTTTTAATCAGCAATTACTCCCGTTTTTATATACCAATCTGCCACCACCGGTTAGTGGTAACCATATTCGTATTTTTATTCAATCCTTCCTCAATTAGCATTCATCTGTTAGGCTGATCGTGAAGTTTGCCATGTTCTACTCCGCAAGCTTATCAGCCTTATTCTATTCTTTTCAATAATTCTTAATCACTTTTTCTGCGAGGGCAATGTATTGCCGACCTTAAATTATTGTTGAAATCATTCATTTGGTAATGAGCAATAAGATTTAGATCGGCTGATACTCCTTCGCAATCACTGGATTTAATCCAGGATCAGAAAAAGTTTAACCCCTATAACAGATGAAAACATTAAATCTGAATATTAAAAATATGGTGTGCCCGAGATGCATTCTGGTTGTACGAAATGAATTAGAGGAACTCGGAGCAATTATTTCAACGATCCGGCTTGGGCATGCTACAATACAAGTGCCTGAGGCCCTGAACAAGGACAAAATCGCGTCCAGGTTAAATACTTATGGGTTTGAACTTCTTGAAGACAAAGAAGAAATCCTGATGGAAAAGATTAAGCTTGGAATTCAACACTATATAGAAATCCTTGAAAAATCTACCAAAGAGGTGATGTTGTCTGATTTTCTGGCACACGAAATTGGTAAAAATTACAATTTTCTTAGCAAGCTCTTTTCAAAAATTGAGGGGCTTACGATAGAGACCTACTACATAAACAAAAGAGTGGACAGGGTAAAAGAGCTGATAAAGTATGATGAACTGAACTTAAGTGAGATTGCGGTTAAGCTCGGATACAGTTCCGTCCATTACCTATCCAGTCAATTTAAGCGTGTTACCGGTCTGTCTGTATCTGATTATAAAGAAGTAATGAGAAACGAGAACCGGTATTACAAGAACTTATCTGAAGCACTGGGCGACTTAAGGGAAAAAGGCTACACCTATAATTTCAACAGGAAGGAAGATTGTCTGGAATGTAAGGATCTGTGTGCCAGCTTTCAAATTGAGGAATTGAATATTTCAGAGTTCTACCGGTTTGATGAAAATGAAGATGCAGCAGGCAAGTCTGTTATTTATGGTATAGAAACAAAAGATGGCCTGAAAGGACTACTCATTGACAATAGCAATCAACAAAACAAGGCATTATTCAGGAGTTCTAACAAGTTGAATGAAAAAGAAAATACAAAAAAAAGGTAACCACTTTATGAACAATATATCGTACATCAAAGACAAGATTTCGAAAATAGAGAGCCGTACTTTCTCGTAATTTTGAATAACAATCAGTGATCAAGGGTTGATAAATTATTTGAAACCATAAAATTAAATATCATGCATTGGTTTGAAGGACACTATTGGGGTATGCACATCATCTGGTGGGTGATCTGGGTGATTTTCATCATTTGGATTTTTGCAACCCCTTGGGATATACCCGGACAAAGAACGATAAAAGAAACACCATTAGACCTTTTGAAAAAAAGGTATGCCAAAGGTGAAATCAGCAAAGAAGAGTATGAAGACATAAAAAAGACGTTACAAAAATGAAAGAAATAAAGGCTTTCGTCAGACCGGATCGATTACCTGATATTGTAAATCATCTGCGCGAAGAAGGAGTTTGTTGCTTAACTGTCTTCGAAGGAGAGGGAACCGGTCACTATACCGATGAGCGTAAGGATTTTCCGTCTTTGAGACACCCATTTTCTCACGCTAAAATAGCAAAACTGGAAGTTGTTTTACCCGAAAAGAAGGTGAAGAAAGCACTAGAGATTATACATCAAAACGGAAAAACAGCTCACTCCGGGGACGGTATTATTTATATCACAGAGGTTAGTGAGATGGTCAAAGTAAAAACATTAGAACCCGACTTGGAGAACAGAGACTTATGAAAAATATTTTAGTTCCAACCGACTTTTCAGAAACAGCTAACCGGGCTGCGGATATTGCCATTGCCATAGCCGAGAAATCAGGTGCGGAGATTCATTTTTTGCACTTACAGATCACGCCAGTGCAGTGGGTTAAACTTAATAAGGAGAAGGAGCAGCGATTTCCCGAAACATTAAAGGAAATCGGGCATGCGAAGAGCGAGCTTAATAAGCTGGTAAAGGAAGCGGAAAACAAAGGTTTGAAAGCTGTACAGTTTCTAGTGTTTGATGTGGGTAGAGAGGAAATCCTCAAACATATTCCCTTTCATCATCATGATTTTGTGGTCATGGGTTCCCATGGCGCCTCTGGTGCAAAAGAATTGTTTGTAGGGTCCAATGCCCAAAAGGTACTAAGAGACGCTTCGGTTCCGGTATTGATCATCAAAGAAAAGTCTAAGTGGCCCGTTAAAAATGTGGTTTTTGCATCCAATTTTGAAGAAGATGTCAAAGAACCCTTTAAGACCGTGGTGAAGTTCGCTGATCTCAACGAATCCAATATTCACCTTCTTTATGTCAATGTGCCGTTTTCATTTGAGGAGACGGACAGGAGCCTTGAGAAAATGCATGCTTTTCATGAAACCTGTCCTCGCGGAGGAACCTGCACCACCAACATCTACAATTCGCTAAATGAAGAACGTGGCATTCTAAAGTTTTCCGAATCTGTAAATGCTGACCTTATTGCATTAACTACACATGGGAGGTCCGGCTTTTTTAACCTGATAGGAAAGAGCATTACCGAAAACCTGGCAAACCATGCCGATATACCTATACTAAGTATTAACCTTAACCGATAACGATATGAAAAATCACATGCTATGGATGTTAATAGGGTGCTTGGGAATATTCCTTCTACTATTCCTATTGCCTGTCTTTGGGTTCAATGGAACCAATTCACTGTTTGTTTTTATGATCATTTTTTTTGTGGCTCACCTCTTTATAATGGGCAGCCATGGGGGACATGGCGGGCACAGAAGTCATGAAGATAAACAATCAAAAAAAGAAAGCGGTCATGCAACACATCAACATTAAGAAATTCGCATTAGCCTGGGGAGTGGCAGGGGCCATATTTTACCTGGGTTGTATTATTTTAATGGCAACAGTAGGCCGTGAGGGGACCATCTTGTTTTTTAATAGCCTGTTACACGGGCTGGATACAAGTGCTGTAATTAGAATGGACGTGCCCTGGACTGAAGCCTTAATAGGTCTGGTAGAAATGTTTATATTAGGCTGGTTGTTTGGTGCCCTGGTAGCATCCGTCTATAACATCTCGTTTAATAAAAAGTACCGCTGATTGGAGACCCGGTAAAGCTTTGTGCTGGTCGTATTCGGGCTTTTCCATGTTAATAATATTCACACCTCAATTAAAAACCAATGATATCATGAAAAAGAAAATAGCACTTATAGGATATGGCGTAATCGGCAAAAGAGTAGCCGATGCAATTGCTTTACAAGACGATATGGAATTAGCCGGGGTATGTGATGTGATCAGCGACTGGCGCATTCAAGCTGCAGTAAATAAAGGATACCCTGTTTATGCAGCTACCGAAGATGCCAGTGGTTACATGCAAAAGGCCGGTATTCCCCTGGCTGGTAATATGGCAGACCTATTAGGGGTTGCTCACCTGGTGGTAGATTGTACGCCAAAGAAGATAGCCGCACAAAATGTAAAAATTTATAAAGAGCGGGGAATAAAATTTATCCTGCAAGGTGGAGAAAAACACAAAACTACCGGCCACTCCTTTAGTGCGGAAAATAACTATGCCTCCGCCCTGAAGCGGGACAGTACCCGTGTGGTCTCCTGCAACACCACCTCCATTTTGCGTACGCTTACCGCTCTTAAAAAGGCGGATCTGTTACAGAGTGCCCGGGGAACTTTGCTGCGCAGGGCAACAGACCCCTGGGAAAGCCATTTAGGGGGCATCATGAATACGCTCGTGCCAGAGAAAGATATTCCCAGCCACCAGGGGCCGGACGCACAGAGCGTGGACTCTGAACTGGATGTAGTAACCATGGCTGTGAAAGTACCTCAAACCCTTAGCCACCTGCACTACTGGAATGTCCGTCTTACCCGGAAAGCAGATAAAAAAGAGGTGATAGAAGCATTTCAGACATCTACGCGAATCAAATTGATTAACTACAGCGATGGTCTGGTTTCCAATAATACGATCAAAGAAAAGTACCTGGATATGGGACGGCCCTGGGGCGATATGTATGAAGTAGCCCTTTGGCAAGATATGCTTAAAGTCGAGGGAGATGAGCTCTATTATGCGTATGTGGTCGATAACCAGGCTATTGTTATACCGGAAACAATTGATGCTATAAGGGCATTGACGGGAATAGAGAAAAGTGCAGAAAGCTCTATTAAAAAGACGAATGAAAGTTTAGGGATTAAGTAAGATAGGATATTTAGGTTTAATCAAGCGAACGAAAAACATATACCTAAAATGAAAAAATGGTCACTGTACATAGGCAGTTATGCCAGCATTAAAGTCTTCATTCACTGGACCTTCTGGATAATTATTGGATGGATTTTTCTGATGCACTACAATATGGGACATGGTATCTACGAAGGGTTATGGGGGGTACTGTTTATTTTGGCATTGTTTGGCTGCGTAGTATTACATGAGTTTGGGCATGCCCTCACCGCCAAACGTTATCATATCCTAACCCGCGACATCACTATTTATCCCATTGGTGGCGTAGCCAGCCTGGAGGCGATGCCGGAGAAGCCGCGGCAGGAATTATTGGTTGCCATTGCGGGGCCAGCCGTAAACTTGGGAATTGCAGCAATACTGTTGATCTACCTACAGTACACTGGAAAGGTGCCCGATCTCTCAATGCTGGAAGTGGAAAATCAAAACGCGCATATGCTCGGTCGGCCCTTTGGTTTTAATCTTTTTGCCGCTAATCTAATCCTGGCGGTATTCAACCTTATTCCGGCTTTTCCTATGGATGGAGGCCGGATATTACGGGCCGTGCTAGCCTTTACTATGGATCGCCCACGGGCAACACGCATTGCGGCAACCGTGGGACAATTTCTCGCCATAGCCTTCGTGTTTTTCGGGTTCTTCTACAATTTCTGGCTGGTATTCATAGGGTTGTTCATCTACCTGGGAGCCGGTTCAGAAGCGGTGTACGAATCAACAAAATCCGCTTTATCCGGATATACGGCAAAAGATGTACTGATGAGAAAGTTTACCCGTTTAGTACCGGAAGACAATTTGGAAAAGGTAGTACAGGTGCTACTTGATAGCCAGGAACAAGAATTTATAGTTACTAAAAACAATCATATTCATGGTGTTTTAACGCGAAAAGAACTGATAAAAGGATTGTCCGAATACGGGAAGGCGTCACCGGTGTCTCGTATGGTGCGAAATGATTATTTGACACTGCACCCGACTATGGCACTACAGGAGGTCTATCAAAAACTGATGGCTAGCCACTGCTCGGTGGCCCCAGTACTGGACAATGGTCAACTTATTGGCATTGTGGATAAAGAAAATATCAATGAGTTGCTTATGGTAAATGAGGCTATAAAGACCGAAATGCTACTCAATAAGTAGAAAATTTGTAGCTTAAGGTTGGCTGAAATCAGAGACGTAATTTCGTACATCGAAAGTGAGATATCATAAAAACCTCCGAGTGTAAAATTCTAACTTTAACATCCAATTGTTAAAGTAGATTGAATGCCAGAAAAGACCGTTTTAATAACCAAGGCTTCCGGTGAAAAAGCTCCATTTTCACCAACCAAACTCAGGCAATCCCTTGAAAAGGCAGGGGCAGTTTCTGCCGTTATTGATCGGATTGTGAGTGAGATTGAAGCGCAGCTTGTTGATGGTATGTCCACAAAGAAAATCTACAGCCAGGCATTCTCCATGCTACGGAAGCACTCAAAACCTGTAGCAGGTAGGTATAAGATCAAGCAGGCGATTCTGGAGCTGGGTCCCTCTGGTTATCCCTTTGAAAAGTTTGTAGGTGAAATTTTAAAACATCAGGGGTACCGTACTAAAGTCGGGGTAATCATTCAGGGTCATTGCGTCTCTCACGAAATAGATGTGGAGGCTGAGAAAGATAATCAGCACTTCATGGTGGAGTGCAAATTTCATAACCGCCAAGGTTATAAGTGTGATGTGAAAATTCCACTTTATATCAAATCCCGGTTTGAGGATGTGAAAAAGCAATGGGAAAAGCGCAAAGGACACGCGACAAAATTTCATGAAGGCTGGGTGGTGACCAATACCCGGTTTACCGAAGATGCCATCCAATATGGCAAATGTTCAGGTCTAATACTGATAGGTTGGGATTATCCACAGCAAGGAAGCATTAGCGACCGGATAAATATGTCTGGTCTGCACCCTGTTACATGTCTTACCAGCCTTACAAAGGCTGAGAAGCAAAAGCTGATTGATAAGATGATCGTGCTTTGTAAGGAGTTATGCAATAAACCCGAATTACTTGAAGAAATGGGCATTTCTCATACACGAGTCAAAAGAATCATCAAAGAGGGAGAGGAAATTTGCTCAGGTAGTACGTAACACAACAAATGAATGATAAAATGACCATAAACTTTTTAGGAGCCGCTGGTACGGTTACAGGCTCCAAATATTTACTTGAATCAGGAAATAAAAAACTGATGGTGGATTGCGGTGTGTTTCAAGGATTAAAAGAATTACGTTTACTCAATTGGGAACAACCTGAATATGATCCGAAAGCCATTGATGCTGTTGTGCTTACGCACGGACATCTTGATCATACCGGCTACCTGGCTCGTTTGGTAAAGCTTGGTTTTAGAGGAAAAATATATGGTAGTGCGCCTACCTTAAAAATCGCAGAAATTATCTTAAAGGATAGCGCCAAAATTCAGGAAGAAGAGGCAGCCAGGGCAAATAAAGAGGGTTACAGTAAGCACAGTCCGGCAGAGGCTTTCTATGACTTAAAAGACGTTGAAAATACCCTTCCACTTTTCAACCCTGTTTCAGAAGGTAAATGGCATGTAATTGAAGGTGCCTTTAAAGTAAGGTGGCAATACAATGGCCATATCATTGGATCAACTTTTATTGAAGTAGAGACCAACGATAGCCGCCTGGTGTTTTCAGGTGATATTGGCAGAAAAAAAGATTTGCTTTTGTATACGCCAAAAAAGCCTGAAAAAGCGGATGTCCTGCTTATTGAATCCACCTATGGAGGAAGGATTCATCCTGAAGAAGAAAGTATTGTCCCTGAACTGGAACGTATAGTCAACGAAACGGTAGAGCGTGGAGGAAGCCTGTTCATTCCCAGTTTTGCCGTAGAGCGCACTCAGCTCATGATGCTAATGCTTTGGAGGCTTTTGAAGGAGAAAAGGATTCCAAAAATACCAATGATCATGGATAGCCCTATGGGTGCTAATGTACTCCATCTATTTCATGCTTCCAGGGACTGGCACAAGCTTAAGCCGGAAGAATGTGATGAAATGTGTTCTCATTTTCAGGAAGTGAGCAACTATCGGGAAACACTGACACTGCGGGAAGACAATAAATCCAAGATCATCATTGCAGGTAGCGGTATGATGACGGGCGGACGAATACTCAACTACATGGAAACAAGATCAGGCAATAGTAACGACACCCTACTTTTTGTAGGCTATCAGGCAGAAGGAACAAGAGGAAGAAAGCTACTTGAAGGTGCAAAAGAAATTAAAGTGTATGGCAAATGGCTGCCATTCAACATGCAGATGGAACACATTGAAGGACTGAGTGCACATGGTGATCAAAACGATTTGATTGATTGGCTCTCTGAAATTAAAAAACAACCCGAAAAGGTGTTTATTATTCATGGGGAAGCAGAGCAGGCAGAAGCTTTGTCAAAAGCCCTGGAAGATAATAAAGGATGGCAAACAGATATCCCACAACTTAATCAAAAGGTAGAATTGTGATGGAAGCAAAGGATACCCGGCATAACGTATTAAAACTAGTAAGATTAGGCATAGATGCCCGAAACGAATATATGGTATTTATGAGTAAGGACTGCCCGGTTTGTATATCGGAAGGGTTTGAGGCTTTAAATCGTATAAAAGTTTCAAAAGGAGAAAAAACCATTGTAGCGTCTCTTATCGTTTGGGATGATGAGTCACAATTAAGTCATGACCAATTGGGCCTTTCTGATGCCGCTATTGAAGCCTTGGAAACTAAAGAAGGTGACTTACTTAGGCTGAGCCATTTAGATGCGCTTGATTCCATGAGTGATGTCCGTAAGAAAATTTATGGACACCGACTGAACCAGGCCGAGTTTGACAGGATCATTGGCGATATCGTCAATCGTAACTTATCTAATATTCAATTGTCGGCTTTTCTGGCTTCCAGCACAGGGAACTCATTAAATCAGGACGAAGTGATTGCCCTGACCCGTTCTATGATCAATGTGGGTTTCAAACTGGACTGGGGCAAGGATAAAGTTTATGATAAACACTGCATAGGAGGCTTGCCTGGTAACAGAACTACTCCATTAGTAGTGTCTATTGTTGCCGCAGCTGGGTTGACCATCCCTAAAACTTCTTCCCGTGCCATTACTTCTCCTGCCGGTACTGCTGACACCATGGACATAGTCACCAACGTAAATCTCACCACCGGGCAAATGAAAAATGTCGTGGAACAGGAAGGCGGTTGCCTTGCCTGGGGCGGATCAGTACAGCTAAGTCCGGCAGATGATATACTCATCCGTGTAGAAAAAGCTTTGGATATTGATAGCGAAGGGCAGATGATCGCTTCCGTGCTTTCTAAAAAGGCGGCAGCAGGTTCTACCGATGTGGTGATTGATATTCCTGTTGGAGCTACGGCTAAGGTGCGGTCGCAGGAGGCTGCTGTGCATCTGTCAGAAAAGATGGTTGCGGTAGGCAAAGCCATCGGGCTGAATATTGATATTGTATTAACCGATGGGTCACAACCTGTGGGGAGGGGTATAGGGCCTGCCTTGGAAGCTAAGGATGTTTTATCCGTCTTGAGAAATGAAAACAATGCACCTGATGACCTGCGAGAAAGAGCAATAATATTGGCAGGCAGGTTACTTGAAATGGGAGGAAAAGCAGCCGAAGGGTCAGGTACTCTTGAAGCTTTGAGAGTTTTGAAAAGTGGAGCCGCCTACAAAAAATTCACTGCTATCTGCGAGGCACAAGGTTTTTTCAGGGAACCTGAGGTAGCGCCCCATAAGCATAGGATTAGATCCGCAGCAAGTGGAGTAGTTTCAGAAATTGATAATCGCAGACTGGCCAAAGTGGCTAAGCTGGCCGGTGCTCCAGGTGCGATGACAGCAGGCATTTTGCTGCTTACACCATTGGGTACTCATGTGGAAGAGAACGATACTCTGTTTGAAATCCATGCTGAGTCACAAGGAGAGCTTGAATACGCCCTTTCTTACCTGGATGCACAAAAACA
The DNA here is from genome assembly GCF_029504655.1 of Catalinimonas alkaloidigena. Taxonomy (NCBI): domain Bacteria; kingdom Pseudomonadati; phylum Bacteroidota; class Cytophagia; order Cytophagales; family Catalimonadaceae; genus Catalinimonas; species Catalinimonas alkaloidigena. The sequence continues at coordinate 5,234,996 of NZ_JAQFIL010000001.1, read as the reverse complement.
AATTATTAAAATCAAAGCGACTTAAAATATGGAAATGATAGTTTTTGCCTTACCGGGCAACGAAGAACTTACAAAAAAAATAGCAGGACACCTTAAGGCTGAAAAGGGAGAGGCAACCATCCGGCAGTTTCCCGATGGGGAAAGCTATGTGCAGATTCACTCTGAGGTTAAAGATAAATGCGTGGTAATGGTATGCACATTACACGAGCCGGATGCCAAATTGCTGCCCCTGTACTTTTTAAGTAAGACGGCCAAAGAACTTGGTGCTGCCTGTACGTGCCTGGTAGCGCCTTATCTGGCCTACATGCGTCAGGATAAGCAGTTTAATCCGGGAGAAGGTATTACCTCTACGTATTTTGCTGAATTAATATCAGGCTTTGCAGAAACGTTGACCACCGTTGACCCACACCTTCACCGTAGAAGTTCGTTAAGTGAGATTTACACCGTACCTAATAAACTGATCCATGCGGCATCACACATTTCAAAATGGGTGAGCGATAATATTGAAAAGCCGGTATTCATCGGCCCGGATAGTGAAAGTGAGCAATGGGTTTCTCAGGTAGCAGAAGAAGCCGGAGCACCTTTTACGGTGTTAGAGAAGGTGAGGCACGGTGACAGGGATGTGGAAGTGTCCGTCCCCGATGTAGCAAAATACAAAGACCACACCCCGGTACTGGTGGATGATATAATTTCCACCGCCAGAACGATGATAGAGACAGTCGGCCATTTAAAAAAAGCCGGAATGCACCCACCGGTTTGTGTTGGGGTACATGCCGTATTTGCTGGCTCAGCCTATGCGGATCTAAAAAATGCAGGGGTACAACAGGTCGTCACGTGCAACACCATCCCTCATGAAAGTAATCAGATTGACCTTTCAGATATTCTGGCAAAAGAGATTAACCAACTGATGAAGCATCATGCGTAGTGCGCTACTCACCTTAATAGCGTGTCTGCAACTTGCCCCTGCAATTTTGTATGGTCAGGAGAAAGAAATGTTCATTCAGCAAATAGCGCAAAAAAGAATAGTACGTGAAAACTATGATCAAAATGGAGACCTGCAGGGCAAGCAGATATTTTTAACGGGTGAGTTAGAGCAGCAGGGTAAAACTTATCGGATAAAGGTAATAACCGAGCTCTATGACGAAAGCGGCCGGCTTACGGAAAAGTACACGACCACATATAAGTGCAATCCCAATGAGTTTGATGTGCTATTGAATGTATTTCCTTTTACTGATCCGGATGACGAGAAGATAAAAGTGGATGTCACTTCAGAAGACTTTCAGCAACTGTATGAACTGGGTAAAGGAGAAGAATTAAAAGATATTCATTTGAAGATGAGTGTTGAATCGGGGGTGTTAAGTTTTTTCGGATCCAAAAGCCTGGTCACCATAAAAAACAGGAAAAAGGAGTTAGTGAACCAATCAGTAAAAATAAGTAGTGAGGCTGTTATTGAAGCATACATGATGGGAATCCGTATTAAAACGATAAACTATGTCGTGGAAGAATACCTGACTAACGATTTCGTATTGCAACGTCAGCAGTTTACAGAGGATGATGGGGCCTGGTTTACCATGAAATATGAACAGAACGCAAAAGAAATTGAATAAAATCAGATGGTTGAGTTAGAACACATATCAACACTGCCACCGGAAGATGCCGATAAGGCGGAAACAAAGAAAGCCTTGAAAAAACTCCGAAAGGAGCTTTTTCAGTTGCAGAATAAGTTCTATGCCGATGGAAGATACAGCATGCTCATTGTCTTGCAGGGGCTTGATACCTCCGGAAAGGATGGTACGATCCGTCACGCTTTTAGCGGCATGAACCCGCAGGGCGTGCAGGTAACATCGTTTAAGAAACCCACAATTGATGAGCTCAAACATGACTTTTTATGGCGCGTTTATCCACATTTTCCCAAGAAAGGTATGATCAGGGTATTTAACAGGTCATACTTTGAAGACATTCTGGTTCCGGCTACAAACAAGAGCCTTTCAGAAGATGTCTTGCAGCACCGCATCAACCTGATCAATGAACTGGAACATCATCTGATGGCGAATGGTACATTGATTTTAAAGTTTTATCTACACCTATCGGCTAACGAGCAGGTAAAGCGTATTGAGGAGCGTAAGACAAAACCGCACAAACGATGGAAATATGCCAAAGAAGATGAACTTATCCCAAAAAAATGGGATGACTACAGGAAAACGTATCATACCATATTGAATGCCTGCGACCATCTGCCCTGGCACATCATCCCAGCAGATAAGCGCTGGTTTCGTAATTATACAGCAGCTAAAATTTTAGCCGAACAGCTTGAAAAACTAAATCTGAAATACCCGAACAAATAAAAAATAGTCATTATGGAAAATCATAAAGAGCATAATCACACACACCATAAGCACGAAGAAAGTAAAAAGCATGAAGATCATTCCGGACATGAAGGACATGGGCATAGTAGTCATTCGGGTCACAACCCCGGGCATGGTGAAATGGGACATGATCATCATAAAATGATGATAGAGGACTTCAAAAAGCGATTCTGGATATCGCTGGTACTCACTGTCCCTATACTTGTTTTTTCGCCAATGATCCAGGGATTTTTCGGTTATGAGTGGCTGCTGCCGGGCAATGCTTACATTCTGTTCGGGCTTTCTACCATCGTTTATTTTTACGGAGGCTGGCCTTTTCTGAAAGGATTGAAGGATGAGCTGAAGGAAGGTGCCCCGGGCATGATGACTTTAATATCCATGGCCATTAGTGTTGCCTATTTTTATAGTTCCGCAACAGTGTTCGGCCTTGAAGGAGAAGACTTTTTTTGGGAACTGGCCACCCTGATTGATATCATGCTACTCGGCCACTGGCTGGAAATGAAATCCGTACTGGGAGCTTCAAAAGCCCTGCAGTTATTGGTAAGCATGATGCCCTCAGAAGCGCATCGGGTCAAAGGTGACACGGTAGAAGATGTGAAGCTGGAAGACTTGCAAAAAGATGATATTATTTTGATTAAACCCGGTGAAAAAGTTCCGGCTGATGGCATTATCGTAGAGGGGGAAAGTTACCTGAATGAGTCTATGCTGACCGGGGAATCCAAACCGGTAAAAAAAGGCCTTGAGAATAAAGTAATCGGAGGGTCACTCAATGGCAATGGCTCACTAAAAGTAAAAGTAGAGCATACAGGTAAAGACAGCTACCTCAATAAGGTAATTACGCTGGTACAAGAGGCGCAAAAGTCTAAGTCAAAAATGCAGAATTTGTCAGACCGTGCCGCCAAGTGGCTTACCTATATTGCATTGGCCATTGGTTTTGGTACGCTGGCTACCTGGTTGTTTTTAGGCTTTCCTTTCGTATATGCCCTGGAAAGAATGGTTACCGTCATGGTCATTGCTTGTCCGCATGCGCTTGGCTTAGCCATACCATTAGTGGTAGCCATATCCACTGCGGTTTCGGCACAGAATGGTCTGCTGATTAGAAACAGGACTGCTTTTGAGGAATCAAGAAAGATCTCGGCCCTCGTTTTTGATAAAACCGGAACCCTGACCAAAGGCGATTTTGGCGTTACCCGTGTAGAAGCGGTAGATCAGCAATTTGAGGCAGACGAACTACTTCGGCTTTCCAGTGCTTTGGAGCAAAGTTCGGAACATCCTATTGCCGTTGGTATTATCAAAAAAGTAAAAGAGAAAGACATAGCCGTACCCAAACCGGAAAACTTCAATGCCATTACCGGTAAAGGGGTAGAAGCAAAAGTGGAAGGAAAAGATGTAAAAGTAGTGAGCCCGGGTTATCTGAAAGATGAGAATATTTCCCTACCTGATGGTGCCTACAGCAGTGCTGCGGAGACAGTTGTATTTGTGCTGGTGGATAATAAACTGGCCGGGTACATCGCCCTGGCCGATGAGATCAGGCCGGAAAGTGCCCAGGCAATTAAAGTGTTCAAAAACAATAACATTAAAGTGATGATGGCTACCGGTGACAATGAAACAGTCGCCAAAGCAGTAAGTGAAGAACTAGGCCTGGACGGATACTACTCAGAGGTATTGCCACACCAGAAGGTTGAAATCGTAAAAGACCTACAAGCTAAGAATGAATTTGTCGCTATGACCGGTGATGGGGTGAACGATGCGCCTGCACTGGCACAGGCCAACGTAGGTATTGCCGTGGGCTCAGGAACCGATGTGGCAGCCGAAACAGCCGACATTATTTTGGTCAATAGCAACCCGCAAGACATTGCCAATCTGATCCTGTTTGGAAAAGCTACTTACAATAAGATGATCCAAAACCTGATATGGGCTACGGGATACAACGCGGTTGCCATTCCTCTTGCGGCAGGGGTGCTTTACACATCCGGCTTTGTATTAGGGCCTGCTGTAGGTGCGGTATTTATGAGTTTGAGTACCATTATAGTGGCAATCAATGCCCAACTTTTAAAGAAAAAAATTGGTAGCAAGTAATGGGTAATAGAGAAATCCTTGGCAGGATAATAATTGTCCTGTTGAGTATTTTTGTGGTTATGAGCGGGTATGGCGTACTGCTGCCCGTTTTACCCTACTATACGGAAAGACTTGCTTTAAAGTCCGGTGTAGTGGCGGATGAGGATATCAACTATCACATTGGTATCCTTACCAGCATATACCCATTTTTTCAACTATTATTTGCGGTAGTTTGGGGTAAGTTATCTGACCGTTTCGGTCGTAAACTACTCATCATTATGGGGCTGACAGGTTTTGTTGTTATGCAGGCATTAACCGGCCTGGCTACTTCTTTAACCATGCTGTACATGGCCCGTATCCTTGGAGGGATCTTCTCATCTTCGGTTATCCCCGTTGGTAATGCTTACCTCAGTGACATTACCAACAGCATGCAGCGAAGGAAAGTCTTGGCATGGTCCGGGGTGGCTGTAAGTACGGGAGTGATAGCCGGGCCGATGATCGGTGGTTATCTCGCTCAAACCAACCTGCATTTTAATACCAGCTTCGGGCATTTACTGCTAGATAAATTCAGCGTTCCTTTCCTTGCGGTGGCATTATTAGGGGTATTGATTTTGTTTCTAACCATCGGATGGTTGAAAAATCCCGAAAGACGTAACCTTGATATTCTACAAGAAGTACAGCAATCAAGATTGAGCATCAGATTAGATTTTATATTACTGTTACTGATGTCATTGGTTATTCAATTAGCAGTTACCTTATTTGAAACGGTCTTTTCCGTATACGCTAAGGATGTCCTTACTTTTACTACTTCACAGATAGGCCTGGGCTTTATGCTTTGTGGTTTGATCATGGCGGCACTACAGCCCCTCTTTGCCAGTCTTGATGAGAAAAAATTGTCTATAAACACACAACTATTTATCGGCTTTGCAATAGCCTCATTGGCCATGTTCGCTTTTTCTTTCTGGACACACAACTTGTTTGTCTACGCTATGATCATCGTTTTTGCGGTAGGAGGAGCCATGGTTACGCCAAATCTTATCGCTATGATTTCTTTCATTGATAAAAATCATACCGGAGCTAATCTTTCGCTACAAACATCTGTTAATAGCATCGGTCAGGTACTGGGGCCTATTTTGGGTATTTGGTTGTACACCTTTGGCAAATCCTGGCCATACCCGATCATCGGAACAGTATTACTACTTGTAACCGTTCTGGTCGTCCCGAGGTTAAAATCAACAAGTAAAAAACGTCAATAATTGTCAACTGTAAATAGAATGGATATGAAAAAGATAAATGAATATTTAGGAGATCAGGCTGAATACCTGTTAGAGTACAGCTGCAAAACCTTTGACAAAACAAGGCTTACCATACCCGGACCGGATTATCTGGATCAGGTTTTTCTGAATACAAACAGAAATCCGCAGGTGCTTAATTCACTATCAAGATTGTATAATAGTGGTAACCTGGCAGGCACGGGCTACTTGTCAATTCTTCCGGTAGATCAGGGTATTGAACATTCCGCTGGGAGCGCTTTTGGCCCCAATCCGGACTACTTTGACCCGGAGAATATTGTACAGCTTGGTTTGGAAGCAGGTTGTAACGGTGTAGCCTCTACCTTTGGTGTATTAGGGCTTAACGCCCGAAAGTATGCGCATAAAATTCCTTATATCGTAAAAATCAACCATAATGAGCTGCTTACCTATCCCAACAAACATGACCAGATCTTATTCGGAACGGTAAAGGATGCCTGGAATATGGGGGCTTGCGCCATTGGGGCTACCGTATACTTTGGGTCGGCAGAGTCAAACCGGCAGATCCGTGAAATTTCAGAAGCCTTCGCTTATGCCCATGAATTAGGGATGGCCACTATCTTGTGGTGTTATACCCGAAATGAAGCCTTCAAAACCAAGGACAAGGATTACCATACAGCCGCTGACCTCACAGGCCAGGCCAACCATCTGGGAGTCACCATTCAGGCAGATATTATCAAACAAAAGCTGCCTGAAACAAATGGCGGTTTCAAGGCTTTGGATTTTGGTAAGACTTCTAAAGAAATGTATGAGAAATATACTTCGGATCATCCAATTGATCTGTGCCGCTACCAGGTAGCCAACTGTTACATGGGCAAGATAGGCCTGATCAACTCGGGAGGGGCATCATCCGGTGATTCGGACTATGCAGAAGCTGTAAAGACGGCTGTGATCAATAAAAGGGCCGGAGGTATGGGATTGATTTCAGGAAGGAAAGCATTTCAGCGACCAAGAAAGGAAGGGATTGAACTACTTAATTTAATCCAGCAGGTGTATCTGGATGAAGAAATTACGATTGCTTAAATATTTATAACTAACCCAATAATCTATGATGAAAAAATTATTTCCCACCGCTATTTTGGCTTTATCAGTACTAATGATTTCTTGCAATGATTCAGTCAAACCCAAAAATACAGCCAACGAAGTGCTGGACTTATTTGTCAGTTCAGTAAATGATAAAAATCTGGAGCCGTTGAATGCAGTTTTCTCTCCAAAAGCAAAAATATACGAACAGGGATCGGTTGATGATTCCTGGGAGCACTACAGAGACGGTCATTTGGGAAAAGAAATTGAGGAGATGCAGGAGATGACATTCTCTGTTGAAGTTGCCGAATCTCTGGTCAACAAAGAGATGACATTATTGCGAGGCAATTATTTGATTAAGGGCGAGATGCAAGGCCAGCAGATTAATTCTGCCGGATTGGTAACCCTTTCCATGCAGGTAGAGGAAGGTATGTGGAAGATTGTTCACCTTCAGTTCTCCAGAGGTTGTAACAAGCCTGCAAACGATCATGCTGCCCATGGTGCAGATAATGATGATAAGTCTAAACCCAAGAGTCCAAAGACGGCAGCTATGGGAAATGCAGGAGATACACACATACACATTGATTATTCTTCCCCAAGTGTGCGGGGTAGAACAATCTGGGGAGGCCTGGTAGAATATGACAAAGTATGGGCCACTGGCGCACACAGGGCAACAGCCATCAATTTTTCAGAAGATGTAGAGATTAATAACACCAAAGTTCCAGCAGGAAAATATGGTTTTTTTCACTATTCCTGGTGAAAACGAATGGACGTTGATCATCAATAAAAACTGGGATCAGCACATGAGTGATGACTATGATCCATCCCTTGATGTAGTAAGAATAAAAGTGAACCCTGAGAAACTATCAGAAAACCAGGAAGCGCTTACCTATGCGGTGAATGAAACGGGCAATTCAACAGCAGAAGTAACTATCGTATGGGAAAAGCTGAAGGTTTCTTTTGAGGTGAAATCACTGTAAAATCAGAATAGCAGGAATGGTATTGCATTAAAGCCATTCCTGAACTTTAAACATGGAGGAGTCTAAGACAATTAAAGCTAAAAGTTTATTAACATGGATGGCGCTGATAGCTTTCGTTCTGAACTTTATCTGGGAAAACCTTCATGCCGGTTTATATAATGAGTACAATCTCTTTATGAAAAGCATCTACTTCCTCGGATGCACGATTGGAGATGTTGTACTCACATTCATCATATACGGCCTTGTTGCTGTTGTCCTCAAAGACAAGTACTGGATTAGAAATTTTAATTTTAAAATATTGCTAATCGTCCTCATAATGGCCAGCTTAGTTTCGTTAACAGCAGAGTGGGTGGCTGTAGAACTAGACTTTTGGAGCTACAATGAGCAAATGCCTGTTGTACCTTTCTTAGATATAGGACTGTCACCATTCCTGGCTATTATAGTCAATCCAATACTGAGTTTTATATGCGCTCGTAAAATTGTTTTTTCGTAGTATTTTCATTGAATAAAAATAGTGAACCATCAAACCGTATAAGCCAATAATTTCGTACATCAAACACCGAATTTTATAAATCATAACGCACTAAAAAGTGTTTATTTAAATGATGATAAATGCCATATCTAAATGACAGACAGTAAAATTCTACATATTAAAAATATGGTTTGCCCGCGCTGTATAACAGCGGTTAAGCAACTCATGGAAGAATTAGAGATACCCTTTCAAAATGTGGAACTGGGTAAGATTGAACTCAAAAAAGGATTAGGGGATGAGGAAAAAAGCAGGTTAAATGAAGGGCTGGAAACAGTGGGTTTTTCGCTTATAGATGATCGCAAAAGCAGACTGATAGAGCAGATGAAAAATTTGATTGTTCAAAAGATTCATCATTCACAGGAGGTTTTAGATGTGAAGTGGGCTGATTTGATCGCTGACCAACTCAACTATGACTATAAATATCTCGGCATGCTTTTTTCTTCGGTAGAAAGCATCACCCTTGAGCAATATATCATCCGCCAGAAAATTGAGCGCATTAAGGAATTGCTGATCTATGATGAACTTACACTGAGCCAAATAGCCTTTCAGTTAGGATACAGCAGTGCGGCACATTTAAGTAGTCAATTTAAAAAAGTCACTGGTATGACACCTTCTCAGTTTAAAAGTACCATTGATAGAAAAAGAAACACATTGGATAACATATAATTATTCAATATTCAAATCCAGATGCTTCGGCATACTGACAATTTTGTAAAACCTTAAGCAAATCCTATAGTACTTATTCCTTCTGCACTTCCGAATTTTGTATTGTTCATCTCAGAACATATAGATTAAAAAATGATATATGGAAGCCATAGATATTATTGAACCAAACAGAAAACCATCTCAAAAGATGGGCAAGACACTAAAAAAATCCTTTCCGGTAACGGGGATGACTTGCGCCTCCTGTGCCTCCAGCGTGGAGTCCATCCTTGCCCATACTGAAGGTGTGGCCAAGGCAAGTGTCAATTTCGCTAATAGTTCGGTATTAGTAGAATATAACGATTCACTCACCTCAGAGGATTTGCGTAAGGCGCTACAGTCAGTTGGTTATGATTTGATTGTTGACGCTGAAAACCCATCAGAAGCGCAGCAGGAGCTTCAGGAAAAGCATTATCAGGAAGTAAAAAGACGAACCATTTGGTCTGCTATCTTAACGCTACCGGTATTCATTCTGGGCATGTTCTACATGGACTGGGTGCCGGGCAGATGGATTTCTCTGGCATTTACCATTCCGGTTTTATTCTGGTTTGGCAGAAGTTTTTTCATTAATGCCTATAAACAAGCCAGGCACGGGAAGGCCAACATGGATACGTTGGTGGCCCTGAGTACGGGGATTGCATTCATTTTCAGCTTGTTCAATACCTTATTTCCTGAGTTTTGGCACAATAGGGGCATACATCCACATGTGTATTATGAAGCGGCTACCGTAATCATCACTTTCATCTCACTGGGAAAAGTATTGGAGGAAAAAGCGAAATCCAATACCTCTTCTGCCATCAAAAAACTAATGGGTTTACAGCCGAAAACATTGAGAGTGATTGTGGATGGAGAGGAAGTGGAAATGCCCATTGCCTCGGTTGAGGTGGGTTATACCATTTTGGTTCGTCCGGGGGAGAAGATACCTGTAGATGGTGAAGTGGCCGAGGGAAATTCTTTTGTGGATGAAAGCATGATTACAGGAGAACCCATACCGGTGGAGAAAAGCAAAGGTGAAAAAGTGTTTGCAGGGACGGTCAACCAGAAAGGTAGCTTTCGCTTTACGGCTGAGAAAGTAGCCGGGGAGACCTTACTTGCCCAAATAATCAAAATGGTGCAAGAAGCCCAGGGGAGTAAAGCCCCGGTTCAAAAGCTGGTGGATAAGATAGCCGGAATATTCGTGCCGATAGTAATGGTTATTTCCATCGTGACTTTTATTACCTGGATGTTGGTAGGTGGAGATGATGCCTTCACGCATGCATTGCTTACCTCGGTAGCTGTATTGGTGATCGCCTGCCCCTGTGCTTTGGGGCTAGCTACCCCAACGGCTATTATGGTTGGTGTCGGAAAGGGCGCTGAAAACAATATTCTGATCAAAGACGCTGAAAGCCTGGAATTAGGATATCAGGTAAATGCTGTTGTTTTAGACAAAACGGGCACCATCACCGAAGGGAAGCCGGTCGTTACGGATATCTTTTGGGAAGATGAGGAGCAATCCGAAAAGCTCAAGCCCATGGTACTGGCCATGGAGTCGCAATCGGAACATCCTTTGGCAGAAGCGGTGGTTCAAAAGCTAAAAGAGGAAGGCATTAAATCTGCAACCATTTCACAGTTTAACAGCATTACGGGGCGGGGGGTTGAAGCAAAGTATAAAAATGGCACGAGCTTCTATATCGGTAACCAAAGATTGCTTGCCGAACATAATATCAGTGTGAGTAATCAACTTGACAAAAAAGCCAAAACACTTCGGGAGGAAGCTAAAACAGTCATCTTTTTTGCCAATCAAGATCAGGCTTTAGCTGTGCTGGCAATTGCCGATAAGATTAAGGAAACATCTAAAAAAGCTATTGAAACCCTTCAGGAAAGAAACATTAACGTGTACATGCTCACCGGTGATAATCAGCAAACAGCCCATGCAGTTGCCGAACAGGTAGGCCTTAAGGAGTTTAAAGCAGAAGTATTGCCTTCCGACAAAGCAGATTTTGTAAAAGGGCTACAAGTCAAAGGAAAAATTGTGGCGATGGTTGGAGATGGCATCAACGACTCACACGCTCTGGCACAAGCCGATGTGAGTATTGCGATGGGCAAAGGTTCTGACATAGCAATGGATGTGGCGAAGATGACGTTGATAACTTCAGACCTGCAGTCCATACCCAAAGCACTTAAGCTATCTAAGAAAACCGTATTGGGTATTCGTCAGAACCTCTTTTGGGCATTCATTTACAACATTATCGGTATCCCGATAGCAGCCGGGCTTTTATACCCGGTAAACGGCTTTTTACTTGATCCGATGATTGCGGGCATGGCGATGGCCTTCAGTTCGGTATCGGTAGTAGCCAATAGTCTGCGGTTGAAAGCAGCAAAAATTTAAGAATCAAATTATAAACTTTAAATAGACTAAATAATGAACACTTTAAAATTCAAAACCAATATCAATTGTGGCGGATGCCTTTCAAAAGTGACTCCCTTCTTGAACGAGGAAAAGAACATAAAAAAATGGGATGTCAACCTTGAAAGTGATGACCGCATACTTACTGTAGAAACTTCTGATCTGACTGAAGAAGAAGTAAAGAAAACGGTACAGAAAGCGGGTTTTAATGCTGATTCGTTGTAATTCAAAGACTTCTGATATCCGAATAGATATCAGAAGTCCTTCTTTTTTAGTAGTCTGATCCAACTTTGCAATATCCTTGCATTGCATTAATCCGTATATTTGTGATAGTGAAAATCGCGTGCTACATATTGAGCTTCTACTTCATGGCCCTGGCAGGGGTTGCCTGTGCCGATACAGTACCTCAGAGGGATACTTCAGAAAACATCACGGTAGTTAATACTGCTAATAACAATCATGACCATGACCACAATCAGGGTTGGGACGGTTGCTCCCCACTGTGCGTTTGTCATTGTTGCCATGTACATTTCTTATTTACTTCGGGAGTTGACTTCACACAGATTGTTGTGAAATTACCTGCTATTTACACTTCTTATTTTCAGGATTTCAGAAGCATTGAAATCTCTGGATTTCTCAAGCCCCCAAGATCATAATCCTTCCTGCCTGATAGGATAAGTATGCGCTGTCGTTAAAGTCCCCTTTATCAGGACTGATCAGGCATTTTACTTACCACTCAGGCATTTTCTTTAATGAACCTTTAATCTTCAAAGGCATCCTTTCATTGTGTTCAATCTTATTCAGAAAGTTGAAAAAATTGAATAAAAACAAAACCAAAAAAAGGAAAAAGAGAAGGAAGAAAATCACCGTCAAACAGATTCTAAGTGGTTTTTTATTGTGTTGGTCTGCATCATACTGATAGTAGCTATGGTTGCCATAGTTTATCACTTCTTCTCTGTCCATTTCAAATAATTAAAAGTCGTATGATCAATAAAATCATTTCTTTTTCCATAAAGAATAAATTCATAGTGGGCCTGCTTACCCTGGCCCTCATTGGAGTTGGAATACACTCCATGTACACGGTCAATCTGGGTTCTGTACCTGATATCACCAATAACCAGGTACAGGTAATGACCGTATCGCCCAACCTTGCCACAGAAGATATAGAACAATTTGTGACCTATCCGGTGGAGCTGGCCATGGGTAATTTGCCAGGGGTAGACGAAATCCGCTCTATTTCCAGGTTTGGCCTATCGGTAGTCACCATTGTTTTTGAAGACGATATGGGTACTTACCTGCCCCGTCAACTGGTGCAGGAAAAACTGAACGAATTAAAAGAAGCCATTCCGGAGAAATTTGGCAGCCCTACAATGGGCCCGATTTCTACAGGTTTAGGCCAGATTTACGAATACACCATTCAACCCCAAGAAGGTTATGAGGCGCAGTATTCACCCATGGAGCTGCTTACTATTCAGGACTGGATCGTAAAAAGGCAGCTTACACTACTTGATGGTGTAGTTGAAGTCAATTCTTTTGGCGGTTATATCAAACAGTATGAAGTGGCTATAAACCCCGAGAAGCTCAATGCTATGAATGTTAGCATCTCTCAGGTCTATGAGGCCTTGGTCAGAAATAACGTCAATACGGGAGGTGCTTATATTGAAAAGAACCGCATGTCCAATTTTATCCGAGGAGAAGGACTAGTGCGCTCCCTGGACGATATCAGAAAAATCGTCATAAAAACGGAAAACGGAATCCCGGTTACGATAGGTGATGTCGCCTCTAAAGTTCACTTTGGCAATCAGGTTCGCTACGGAGCTTTCACACAGGATGGAAAGGAAGCTGTAGGGGGTATCATTATGATGCTGAAAGGCTCCAATCCGAATGCCGTGATTCAGAATGTAAAAGAACGCATGGAAGAAGTAGAAAAATCACTTCCCGAGGGACTGGCCATAAATACGATCATTGACCGGAGTGAATTGATATCCCGGACTACCGATACTGTGAAGACCAACCTGCTGGAAGGAGCACTTATCGTAATCTTTGCCCTAGTTATCTTATTGGGTAGCCTTCGAGGCGGCATCATCACAGCTACCACCATTCCACTTTCTTTGTTGTTTGCTTTCATCTTGATGAAGCAGTTTAATGTGTGGGCCAACCTCATGAGTCTGGGGGCTATTGACTTTGGGATCATCATTGACGGGGCGGTGATCATCATTGAAGGTACGGTCTACGATATCCAGAAACGCATCCGATCAGGGAAAATTAAGTTCAATCAGGGTGTGATGGACGAGGTGGCTTATGATGCCGGTAGTACCATGATGAGTTCGGCATTTTTCGGACAGATTATCATCCTTATTGTTTTTGCTCCTATCCTATTCCTCACCGGTGTGGAAGGTAAAATGTTCCAGCCCATGGCCTACACCTTTGGCTTTGCCATGATTGGTGCCATTATCCTGTGCCTTACCTATGTACCGATGATGTCTGCTCTCTTTATGAAACCCATTCAAAATAAGAAAAACTGGTTTGGCCAGTTTGAACGCTGGCTGGAAAGGCTAAGTGATAAAATTATTGGTGGTATTCAAAAGGCTTACCTGCCCTTGCTAAAAAGCGCCCTGCGTTTTAAAGCAATAATGATTATCGTAGCTATTGTGCTGCTGGGAACAGCCGGGTTCATTTTTTCACGGATGGGAGGTGAGTTTGTGCCTCAGCTTGATGAAGGAGATATCGCCATGCAGGCACTCATCAGGCCTGGAAGTTCCCTAAGCGAATCAAAAGAGGTATCTATCAGGATTGAGAACCTGTTGCTGGAAAGTTTCCCCGAAATAAAAACAGTAACTGCCCGGATCGGGGTGGCGGACATCCCTACCGACCCTATGCCGATGGATATAGCCGATATGTACCTCATCTTAGAAAAAGATAAAGACCAATGGGTGTCTGCAGAGACTAAAGATGAACTAATTGAGCAAATCAAGGATAAGCTTGAGACGCATCTTACAGGAGTAAACCTGGTATTTACCCAGCCGGTAGAGCTGCGTTTTAATGAGTTGCTGGAAGGGGTACGGGAGGATATTGCCGTTAAACTCTATGGTGAAGACCTGGAAGTGCTTTCCGAAAAAGTGCAGGAGATGGCCGATATCATTTCTACCGTGCCAGGAGCTGGTGATGTAAACCCCGAACGGACATCAGGACTTCCCCAAATGACCGTTCGTTACAACCGGGATAAAATTGCACAATACGGCCTGGATATTCAAAAGCTCAATGAGTATGTAAGCTCTGCTTTTGCCGGTGGTGTGGCCGGGGTAATTTTTGAGGGAGAAAAAAGGTTTGACTTAGTCATCCGCTTTGATGAGGCGCACCGTCAAAGTATAGATGACCTGCGCACACTCTATATTGATCTGCCCGATGGCACACAAGTACCCATCAAAGAAGTCGCTGATATTAGCTATGTACCGGGTCCTATGCAGATATCGCGTGACAACACCTATAGAAGAACTTATGTTGGAGTCAATACCAGGGGACGTGACGTAGAGTCAGTGGTGAATGAAATACAGGAGAAACTGGATACACAACTAGATTTACCTCCAGGCTATTACATTACCTATGGCGGTGAATTTGAAAACCTTGAACGGGCTAAGAGCAGATTAGCCATTGTTGTTCCAATAGCACTGTTTCTGATTTTCGTTTTACTCTATTTTGCTCTACAGTCATTTTCACAATCCATCATGATTTATATCGCTATACCCCTGGCAGCTATTGGGGGTGTATTTGCTCTATGGATTAGAGATATGCCATTTAGTATTTCAGCGGGCGTTGGTTTTATTGTGCTTTTTGGAGTGGCTGTGTTAAATGGCCTGGTCTTGATTAACCGCTTTAATTCCCTAAAAGAGGAAGGAGTCACCAGCATCAGAGACCGCATTTTTACAGGAACAAAAGAACGAATCAGACCCATTATGCTTACCGCAACAACAGATATTTTCGGATTTCTGCCCATGGCTTTTTCAGCATCTGCAGGAGCTGAAGTGCAGCGGCCTTTGGCTACTGTAGTGATTGGTGGTATGCTTACCGCAACTTTGCTTACGCTGGTAGTGCTGCCCGTGCTATACACTTTTGTAGAAGGCAGAAGTGACAGAAGAAAAAGCCTGAAAGCACCGAATGCCAACGTGATTGTTGTCCTGATCGTTTGCGGTGGATTGCTAGGATTACCGGCTGTGTCCAATGCCCAACAGCAGGAACAAGAGCAAGACAGCCTGCCTACAGTCACATTAAAACAGGCCAGGAAGCGGGCGGTAGAGAGTTATCCTAAAATTCAATCGGCACGTCTGGAAATTGAAAGCCAACAAGCCCTGAAGAAAACTGCCTGGGATTTTGGCAATACCCAAATATTCACCGGGAGAGAAGAGGTAGGCAATGGTTCGGAGGTGAGTGCTGAAGGAGTGTACACCCAAATAGGCATTCAACAACAACAGATTGACATTTTTGGGATAGCACCCCGTTTGAA
This sequence comes from Catalinimonas alkaloidigena, assembly GCF_029504655.1. Taxonomy (NCBI): domain Bacteria; kingdom Pseudomonadati; phylum Bacteroidota; class Cytophagia; order Cytophagales; family Catalimonadaceae; genus Catalinimonas; species Catalinimonas alkaloidigena. The sequence goes on along the minus strand of NZ_JAQFIL010000001.1, from coordinate 5,219,138 downwards.
ATTGCAAAAAGAACGGGTGGCACTGGCCGAATCCGCCCTTGACCTGTCCGTGATAGAGTTGGAAAGGGAAGTAAGCCAGGCATGGGCAATGGTATATGCAGCCAAAAATAATTATCAGGTCTATGAGCAGTTGGATTCTGTCTTTACGGATATTGAGCGGGCAGCCAGAATTAGGCTTGAAGTTGAGGCTACCTCCAAGCTAGAATACTTGGCAACTTCTAACCAGGCCAATCAGGTGAAGATTCAAAAAGAGCAGTATTATCGTGACTATTTGAGTGCTTTACAGCGCCTCAATTTATGGTTTGTCAATGACACCTTGTTCACTGTACCGGACATTCCCGCAAATCAGTTGGATGAACCCTTAAACTATGTAGCCGACTCTCTCGGTAGTCATCCTGTACTCAATGTTTTTCGCCAAAGAGTGAACGTGGCCGACGCAACCATAAAGGAAAGGCGTTCTCAGTTTTATCCCCAACTACAAGGCCAGTACGGAAAACAAACAGTAGACGGACAAAGTGGTTTTTATACCTATCAGCTTGGGGTGCGGATTCCCTTGTTTTTTGGACCAGAATTAGGTAGGACTCAAGCGGCAAAAATTAACCGGGAAATTGCCAACCAAGATTTGCAACAAACTCAATTGGAATTAAATACAGCCTATCAAAGTATGCGAGAGCAGTACCTGAAATGGCTCAATTCCTGGAATTATTACCAGGAAGAAGCCTTGCCCTTGGCACAAGAACAGCGAGCAGGTGCCCTTACAGCTTACCGGGAAGGCGCTATTGATTATGTTTCTTTCCTGCAAAATATCCGGGATGCTATCCAAATAGAGATAGATGCTTGGAATGCGTTTGGCAACTACCTGGATAGCCGCTACCAACTGGAATACTACTTAAAAACATCAAATTAAGCATTTAATAAAATCTGAATGGATAATCAGATTAAAAATATAAGCAAAATGAAAAAGCAAATTATATATATACTGACCCTGGTACTGATTGTATCGGTATTTACGGGTTGCGGAAGCAAGTCGGCTGATAACCAGGATGAAGCTTCCCATGAAGCGCATAATGAGGGTAAAGAGGGGCAGGAAGGGGAAGGTCATAGTGAAGAAGGAATGGCCGAGCTCCACCTTTCGGACCTCAAATTTGAAAGCTTGGGCATCAAAGTTGACACACTACCCACCCGCCCACTATCGGGTGTGGTAGAAGCCAATGGCCAGTTAGAAGTGCCTCCTCAGCATGAGGCTACCGTTACGGCTATTCTGGGAGCCAATGTTACTTCCATAAAAGTGATAGAGGGAGACCAGGTGAGCAAAGGGCAGGTATTGGCATATCTCTCCCATCCCAACCTGTCTAAATTGCAGACGGATTATATACGAGCTTACAGCCAACTACAGTTTCTGGAAAAAGAAAACCAACGACAAAAAAGGTTGTACGAAGAGGAAGTAGGTTCCGGAAAAACCTACCAGCAAATACAGGCGGACTACCAAGCCATGAAAGGGGAAGTAAAAGGCTATGAAGCTCAGCTCAGGCAACTCAGCCTGAATGAGAATAAGGTGCAAAGCGGTGATATTTATCAATACGTACCCGTAGTGAGTCCCATAGATGGATATATTGAAAAAGTAAAAGTTCAGGTCGGTCAATATGTAGACCCTCAGACCGAGATGTTTATGATTGTCAATACCGACCACATTCATGCCGACCTGATGGTGTTTGAAAAGGATGTATATAAAGTGAAGAAAGGGCAGAAAGTGTCCTTTACTGTGGAGTCTGTTCCGGGAAATACGCTGACTGCCAAAATTTATTCAGTGGGTAAGCAGTTTGAGCAAAATCCGAAAGCGGTGCATGTGCATGCAGAGATCGAGAACAAGGAAGATTTTCTGATCCCGGGAATGTATATCAATGGTAAAATCCACACAGAAAATGAGGAGGTAAAAGCACTGCCAGAAGCAGCGATCATTGAAGAAGAAGGCAAACCCTACATTTTTATGGCGGAAGCCCATGAGGAAGAGGGAAAAACGGAATGGGCATTTACCCCTGTTGAAGTGCGAACCGGTATTACTGACGAGGGCTGGACCGAGATCAACCTGCTAGAGCCGCTTCCTAATGGCACTTTGGTAGCTTGGAATAATGCCTATTACCTGATTTCAGAGATGCAGAAAAGCCAGACTTCACATAGTCACTAAATAAAGCAGTTGACAAGAAAACATGTCAACTGCCAAACTTTGAAAAGATTAAAAACTGAAAAAAATAGCAAGATGAAAGAAATCAAAGCACTTATAAAGCCGAAAAAAGTACAAGTAGTGGTAAAGTCTCTGCGCGATGCAGGGTTTGAAAGTGTGACCTTATCTAAAGGAGAGGGAACAGGAGCTCATAAAGATCCCGATGCATCTCCTTCCCTTGACTTTCACTTTACCGATAGCGCGATTGTCAAATTAGAGCTGGTCTGCCAAAATGAAGAATTGGAAAAAGCAGTACAATTAATATGTGGCAAGGCACAAACCCCTGAACCAGGCGATGGGATCATTTACGTCTCTGAAATAGATGATGCGTATAGAATAAAGACATGTGATTCTTTAAAAGAATAATCTCAAGCAAATGATCAAGGATTTAGAACAAAACTTAAAGGCTCACAATATCAAACCTACAGCTATGCGGTTGTTGGTATTAGAGTACCTCATGGGTAGGGAAGCCGCAGTAAGCCTGACCGATCTGTATAAAGACTTTGAGAAATCGGACCGGACGACTATCTACAGAACGCTGAAGGCTTTTGAGGATAATGGCTTGGCACACAGCATTGATGATGGTACAGGTGTTCCTAAATACGCCTTGTGTGAAGAAGGTTGTAAATGCGAAATTGAAAGGGACTTACATCTGCACTTTCACTGCAGAATATGTGGACAAACCAAATGTCTGACCAGTTATAAAATTCCCGAAGTGGATTTGCCTCCGAAGTATGTTCCTGAAGAGGCCAACTTAGTGGTAAAAGGTGTTTGTGATAATTGCTCAGAAGATAAATAGAGAAATTATGAAAAAATTACAAATAAATATACCATTGCTCCTGCCCGAAGTACCGGATGAGAAGGATCAATGTGTGCAAAAACTTATTCAACAGCTTCAAGACAAAGAAGGCCTGGAAAAAGTGCATGTGGCTGACGAAACAGACAATGGTGTGCCTCAGCTTTGCTTTCATTATGATCCTGAAGTCATTTCTATTGACCGCATTCAGTCGATGGCAGAGCAAACCGGGGCGGAAATCACTCAGAAATTTGGACATAAACTCATAGAGGTAGAAGGCATTCGCCATACCCGTCATGCCCGTCACATTGAGCGTGACCTTCGGGATATAGCGGGTATTATGGAAGCCTCAGTATCGGCATCCGGTATGGTGCGGGTAGAGTATGATACGGCCAAGGTGGATGAGGCGGAAATCTTGAAAGCGATGAGAAAAGAGGGGCTTGATATACCGGATACCCAGGTAAGTGCCGAACGATTTCTTGAGCAGGTAGAAAAAACTGAAAAAGAGCATGACCACCAAGAAGGTGATAGTCATGGAGCAGGTGAGGAACATTCTCATTCGCATGGGGGCATTTTCGGTAAAAACACCGAGCTGATTTTTTCCATTATCTGTGGAGCATTGCTCGGAATTGGCTTTGGATTGTCTTATGTAGAGGCTGTGCCTTCCTGGGTGAGCCTCGCATTGTATATCGGAGCCTATTTCTTTGGCGGATATTTCACGGCCAAAGAGGCCATTCAAACAGTGGCAAAAGGCGGCTTTGAAATTGATTTCCTGATGCTGGTAGCGGCCATTGGTGCAGCAATTTTAGGCGAATGGGCCGAAGGTGCTTTGTTATTGTTCCTATTTAGCATGGGGCATGCGTTGGAACACTATGCCATGAACAAAGCCCGTAAATCCATTGCTGCTTTGGCAGAGCTCGCTCCTAAAACGGCATTGCTTAAGAGAAATGGTAAGACCAAAGAAGTCGGTATTGAGGAATTGAGCATCGGTGATATCATCGTGGTGAAGCCCAATAGCAAAATTTCGGCCGATGGGGTGGTTGTCAGCGGTACCAGTAGTGTCAATCAGGCTCCTATCACCGGGGAAAGTGTGCCGGTAGATAAAGAACCGGTGGATAATCCTGATAAAGACTGGTCGGAGGAAAAAGACATCAAAGACGAGAACCGTGCTTTTTCGGGTACTATCAATGGCAACAATACGCTGGAAATCAAAGTGATCAAAGAAGCCAAAGACTCTACACTTTCCCGATTGGTGAAACTGGTGAATGAAGCCCAGACCCAGAAATCACCTACACAGCGGCTCACCGACAAATTTGAGAAGTATTTTGTGCCTTCTGTATTGGTCTTGGTGGTCATACTCAATTTCGCTTTTTTGGTACTGGACGAAACGTTTAGCGAAAGTTTCTACCGTGCAATGGCCGTATTGGTGGCAGCCAGCCCTTGCGCTTTGGCCATTGCCACACCAAGTGCAGTGCTAAGCGGAGTAGCCAGGGCAGCCAAAAGCGGGGTGCTTATCAAAGGTGGCCGTCCGTTGGAAGATCTGGGTGTACTCACCGCCCTGGCTTTTGACAAAACCGGAACACTAACAGAAGGTAAGCCCAAGCTCACCGAAATAACTCCTTTAGGTGATGTAAACGAGCAAGAACTGTTAAAAATAGCAGTAGCCGTAGAAAACCTCAGTGACCATCCACTGGCCAAAGCTGTAGTGCGGGATGGTAAAGAGCGATTGGATGGTACTGATATACCTGATGCGAAAGATCTGGAAGCGGTGCTTGGTAAGGGGATCAAAGCCTCCTTGGGTGATGACAAAGTGTACATCGGCAACCTGGACCTGTTTGAATCCCTGGATGATAATAAGCCGGAGAAGGAAACAGAAGAAAAAGTAAAGTCACTGGAGTCAGATGGCAATACCACCATGCTGATCCGTCAAAATGACAAATACATTGGCATAATTGCCCTGATGGATACCCCGAGGGAAGAAGCTAAAAACACATTGGAACGACTGAAAGAAATCGGTATCAAGCGTATGATTATGCTTACGGGTGATAATCAGAAAGTAGCCGATGCAGTGGCCAAAGAGATTGGACTCACGGATGCTTGGGGCAGCCTGCTGCCGGAAGAAAAAGTAGAAGCCATTAAAGAACTCAGAGAAAAAGAATCCAAAGTGGCGATGGTCGGTGATGGCGTAAATGATGCTCCGGCCATGGCCAATAGTACTGTGGGTATTGCAATGGGAGCAGCAGGCAGTGATGTAGCCCTGGAAACAGCTGATATTGCCCTGATGGCCGACAAGCTGGAAACACTGCCTTTTGCTATCGGTTTAAGTAGACAAGCCAAAGGCATTATCAAACAAAACCTTTGGGTCAGCCTGGGTATTGTAGGTATTTTAATTCCTCTGACGATTTCAGGCATTGCGACCATCGGGCCTGCTGTGTTGATCCATGAAGGTTCCACTTTGCTGGTAGTCTTTAATGCGTTGAGATTGTTAGCTTATAAGAAGTAGCATATAAAAATTAAAAGGATGAAACTAAATACAAGAATGCCCAATTCGCTCAAACCCTACTTTGAAGAAGAGCTGAATCAGTATAGGTTTTATAAAAATCAAAACGATCTACGTACTGCATGGTATCATCTGGAAAGGGCGCACATTTTAGGCCAGACTTATCCCTGGCACCACAGTTATGTTCACTGGAAAATGCTCCTGTTTGGAATCCATATTAAGAACACCAAAGAAATTATTGGACAGATTCCTCGGCTTTTAGTTGGAGGTGTAAAATCATTTGTGGGTCATATTCCGGTTGGCAATACCGGAGGGGCGAATGTTCCGCCTCTTAAGCCAATGACGATTCCCGATGAAATTATGGATATTTTTAAAAGATCCGGTGTAAAGCCGCTCGCATAAATAGAATGAAAAAAACCACATTCCATATCAGCAAAATGGACTGCCCCTCAGAGGAGCAGATGATCCGTATGAAGCTGGAACCTTATAAAGAGGTAAAGCAGCTTTCTTTTGATATCTCAAACCGTAAACTGGAGGTATATCACACGGAAGAAGTAGACAAGATCCATCAGGCCATTAGCGAACTCAAACTCAACGACCGGCTGGAAAACACAGAAGATGAAGCTGAGTTGCCATTAGCTGCTGACGATTCTCACCAGCGCAAAATCCTGTGGTGGGTACTGGGCATCAATTTCGGGTTCTTTGTTGTAGAGATGACTACCGGATGGATTTCCCGTTCTATGGGCTTAATAGCCGACTCTCTGGATATGCTAGCGGATTCCATCGTCTACGGCCTGAGCTTATTTGCTGTAGGTGCAGCTATGTCTCGCAAGAAAAAAGTAGCCAAAATCAGTGGGTATTTTCAAATGGGTCTGGCACTATTAGGCTTTTCAGAAGTATTGCGCAGGTTTTTCAGCGAAAGCGAAACACCTCTGTTTCAGTGGATGATCATCATATCAGTACTGGCCCTCATCGGCAACCTGGTTTCACTCTGGCTGATCAATAAAGCCAAAAGCGATGAAGCGCATATGCAGGCCAGCGCCATTTTTACCTCTAATGATATTATTGTTAATGGCGGAGTGATCCTGGCCGGTGTGTTGGTTTATTTTCTGGAAAGTAAATGGCCTGATCTGGCGATTGGTGGGATAGTTTTCGCCTTTGTGATGAGGGGGGCAGTAAGGATTTTGAAATTAGCTAAATGAAAATGCATGCCTGTTAAAGGAAAACTTTACCTTAAAGAAGCTGCTATTGTTGGCGAAAAAGATGGCAAGACTTTATGAGCGATACTGAGATTCGGTGTTTTGATAAATTCTGGAAAAATAAGAAAATGAAATAATATCAACTAAATGTATATGGAGAAGCAAAGGGAAAAATACCTCAAAAAAGCTCGTAAAGTTCAGGTTTACAATATCATTTATGATACGATTGAAGTAATAGTATCTCTGATCGCAGGTTTCACTTCTGGCAGTGCTGCTTTAATCGGTTGGGGATTAGACAGTGTAATTGAAGTGGTATCGGCAAGTACATTGTGGTGGCGCTTGCACGGAGAAATAAAAGACATTAAGGAACAACAGGTGCGGAAGCGGGAAAAGATAACCTTTTTTGTTATTGCCTCTTCCTTTTTACTGGTGAGTTTGTTTATTACCTACGATTCTATTTCAAAGCTATTAGCTCAGAAAACTCCTTCATGGAGTACAACAGGAGTAATTATACTTGTCATTTCCCTTGTAGTAAATCCTATTCTCATTTGGTACAAATACCGCTATGGCAAAAAGCTGGATAGCAAAGAGCTTATTGCAGATTCCAAGGATACCTTTGTATGCCTTTATCAAACCATTGCGGTATTGAGTGGTTTGCTTGTTGTTCGCTATTTAGATTGGTGGTGGGCCGATCCCGTTGCGGCCTTTCTAATTGTACCCTATGCTCTTAAAGAAGGATGGGAAGCTTTCCAGAATGGAAGAAAGATTTCATATGATCCAAGCAAATAAGAAAGTTTGCGGTAAAGCAAGACAATAGAGTAGCAAGTCGGGCATTTTAAATTTGAAGTAATAAAAATGACAGAGCACTTATTCAACGACTATAAGCACCGTCTCAATGCATTGGATGAGGATATCAGGAAGCTGGCTTTAAAATATGCCGAAGAATTCTACGTCCATGATAAATGCACAAAGGCAGAAGCCATAGACCGGGCAATTGCGAAAGCTGAAATGAAAAAAAGAAAATTATAACTTAACTATTGACCACTATGCTACAGATACTTGAATTCACCAAAAAACAATATAATAGCCACCAGGGCTGAGGATAACCTGACAAAAACGGATATCCAGAAAATACATCCGCTGATTCATAATATTGTGAATCGTGAACAAAAAGTACGGTGGTACTTTGAGATGGAGAATTTTTCCGGATGGAAATTCAATGCGTTCTGGAAGGATTTAAAAATGGATATGTCCCATGCCAGTGATTATGAAAAAATTGCAATGGTAGGCGAAAAGAAATGGCAGGATTGGATCACTCAATTCATGAAACCGTTTACCGATGCAGAGATCCGTTACTTTGATCTGGAAGAAAAAGAAGAAGCAAAGGAATGGATTGGGCAGTAGAAAATAATATAGGAGGAGGTTTTAGAAAAGAGTCAGGCCAAAGCAATCCTTCGGCTTGACTTGAATTATGCTTCACTTTCTCGCTACTAGCAATTGATACTCACAAGGTATCACCACCAAACTCAAAATCCATCACTCTATTTGGGCATACCCACAAGCTCTACCATCGCAAACTCTCATACAATGTGGAGAAAGCCTCCAAAGTCGTGGAAGAAAGTGTATTGCTAGATGCTTATACGAGGCTTTTAGGAAAGCCCGCTAGGATATTTTTACGCTTCTTACACTTTTTGTTTTTAAGTTCAGGTTACTATATTTCTTTATGATTGCAATCTTAAAGTCTATTTTCTTATTTATTCTGGCAGGACTTTGTGAGATAGGCGGGGGCTATTTGATCTGCCTTAAGGGAAAACAAATCGTGGTGGGTTGGTGCTATTGGAAGCCTAATCCTCATTGGTTATGGTGTAGTTGCTACCTGGCAACCTGCTAATTTCGGCCGTGTTTATGCGGCTTATGGTGGAATCTTCATAATCATGGCCATACTGTGGGGATGGAAAGTAGATGGTATTATTCCGGATCGGTATGACATTATTGGTGGGATAATCGCCCTTCTTGGTATGTTAATCATTATGTACGCACCGAGAGCGCATTAAAGTATTTAAGCATTTGCTTAAACTTTAATCTCTTATCTTCGTTATTTAAGTAGTTGCTTAAATATTAAGAGATATGAGTAAATCGTGTATTCGTGTTTTTGCAGATGTTGAGCAGATCCAGCAATGTAAAATCGAAATAGACCGTGTGAAGCCATCAATCGCAAGTGTTGCCAATGCCTTGAGCTTATCGGGCAATGAGGTCAGGCTTAAAATCCTTTACCTACTCAGCAGGGAATTAAAGCTATGTCCCTGTGACCTGAGTGACATTTTGGAAATGACCGTGCCTGCCATTTCCCAACATTTAAAGAAATTGAGAGAAGGAGGTCTTGTAACCAGTGAGAAGGTGGGGCAAACGGTTTTCTATTCACTTCATGAAGAAAACCTGAAGGTAATCAACCCAATTTTAAAAAGTCTTGCTCTAAGTGAACAAAAATCTACTGCATCATGAATACAAGTAACCAACATTCCAAACAGACAGATTTATCAACTAAAAGCGCTGGTGCTGGATTATTCGCAGCAATTATAGCTTCATTATGTTGCATTACTCCTGTTTTTTCATTGCTAGCAGGTATCAGCGGTATTGCCGCCACCTTTTCATGGATGGAGCCATTCAGACCCTATTTAATAGCACTGACAATTGGGGTTTTGGCTTTTGCCTGGTATCAGAAATTAAAACCATGGACAAAAGAAGGCATTGAATGTGCCTGTGAGGAAGATGAGAAACCTTCATTTTGGCAATCAAAGAGATTTCTTGGCATTGTCACCGTTTTTGTAGGGTTAATGCTCGCCTTTCCTAGTTACTCACAAATTTTTTATCCTGATTCGGATAGTTCAAGTTCAGTAGTTGACGAACAGCCGTCAGATGTCAAACAAGCAGCTTTCAAGATAAAAGGAATGACTTGCTCGGGATGCGAGTCTCATGTCAACAATGAGGTTGGCAAATTAGAAGGAGTTCAGGAAGTAAAAGCCTCTTATGAAAATGAGAATGCAGTAGTTAAGTATGACCCTGAAAAAGTAAAAGAGGAACAGATTGTAGAAGCAATTAATAAGACCGGATACAAAGTAGTTGACAAACCTAACGAGAATTAGCATGGAGAAAGAAATCATTTTACAATCCATTATTACCTGTCCCTACTGTGGACACGAGAAAGAGGAAACCATGCCCACAGATGCATGTCAGTATTTCTACGAATGTGAAAATTGTAAAGAAGTAATCAGGCCTGAAGATGGAGATTGCTGTGTTTACTGTTCCTATGGTACAATCGCTTGCCCACCTATTCAGGAAGGCAGTAAAAACAATTGTTGCGGATGAAAAAATACGATGTAATAATAATCGGATCAGGCATGGCGGGGATGACCATTGCCAATAAATGCGCCAAAAAAGGACTAAAAACTGCCATAACCGATTCCCGCCCTTATGGAGGCACCTGTGCTTTGCGTGGCTGTGACCCCAAGAAAATATTGGTAGGAACTGCTGAGATCATTGACCGGGCCAATAAAATGAAAGGAATCGGTATTGAAGGGGATATCTCCATCAATTGGAAGGATTTGATAGCTTACAAAAATGAGTTTGTCTCCAAAATGCCTAAAGGCGTGGAGAAGGGCTATGAAAAAGCGGGTGTAGAAATGTATCATGGATCAGCCAGCTTTGAGTCGGAAAACACGGTACGCATCGGGGAAGATTTGCTTCAAGCTGAGAAAATAGTCATTGCAACGGGAGCAAGACCTGCAATACCAGGCATTCCCGGAGGTGATCTTTCGATAGACAGCACTTGCTTTTTAGATTTAGAACGACTTCCCAAATATATTACGTTTATCGGAGGTGGATATATAGCTATGGAATTTGCCCATCTGGCTGCCAGAGCAGGTAGCAAGGTTACTATCCTGCATAGAGGGAAGCTGCCTTTGGAAAACTTTGAACCCGATATTGTGAAACACCTTGTGAAAGCTACCGAAGAATTGGGGATTGCCTTGCATCTAGAGTCAGAAGTGGTAGCCATTGAAAAAGTAGATAAAGGGTATACGGTAAAGGCTCAAGCAAAAGATGGTGAAAAAACCATACAAACGGATTTGGTAGTGAATGCAGCCGGTAGAGTACCGGAACTGGATAGCCTTAATCTGGAAAAAGCTAATATTTCCTACGGAAAGAAAGGAATTGAAGTAAATGAATACCTACAAAGTGTAATAAATGAGCGGGTGTACGCAGCAGGTGATGCGGCTGCTAGCAAGGGGCTTAATCTAACCCCAGTGGCCGTATTGGAAGGTCATGCAGTGGCAGCCAATATTATCCGGGGAAATTCCAAAAAGCCTGACTATACGGAAATGCCGAGCGCAGTCTTTACCTTACCCACACTTGCTGCGGTTGGCATGACGGAAGAACAGGCAAAAGAGTCAGGCGTTGAATATCAGGTAAAAGGCGGCTCTGCATCAAAGTGGTACAATGCCAAACGGATCAATGAATCAACCTATGCTTATAAAGTCATTTCTGACAAAGAAGGATACATTTTAGGAGCACACATCATCGGGCCTCATGCAGAGGAAATGATCAACCTTTTTGCGATGGCCATTCGTGGAAAACTTAAAGTATCTGATATACGAAACATGGTTTATTCCTATCCCTCCATGGGATCGGATATCGGGTCAATGGTTTAATTGAAATTAGAAAAACCACAAAATTTGTTGTTTACCACCCCGGAAGGAAACGTACCTTTAACAAAAAGCGAAGTATTATGATACCCAAAGACCTAACAAAGGATATAAAAACCCGCCTGCAAAGTATCAAAGGCCAGGTAGATGGTCTGATAAAAATGCTGGATGAAGGAAAAGATCCGGAAAAAATTTTGATACAGTTCAAAGCAGCCCAAAAAGGGTTGGACAAAGCCCATTATTTATTACTGGATGAAGCCTACCGCAAAGCATTAGCCATTAAAATATCCGAAACCGTAGAAGCCTGTCCGGGCAATTGTGGTAATGAAGACCGTATAGAATTTATCCGTCAACAATTTCCTAATCTAGAATTGGACAATCTTACCACTATGATGAATGAGATTGCTAAATTAAAACAGCGCATAGGCTCAGATAATGGCCAAGAGAAGGAATAATTCAGTTTTCTTATTCATGAACCCTTCACAAATATCGATCTTTCTCCATTTTTAGCCATTTCCGTGCTTCCTATACTAACCTTTATCCTTACAAAAAAAATAAATCAAATTTTCTAGCCTTATTCACTTGGCTACCACCCCCTCCCTGAACTTACCTTTGAATTGTTCTTATCCAGAGAGACCCTCAAACATATAAAACTGTACATTTTAAAAGGAGGTAAAGATGAAAAGACAAGTAGAAATATTTACAGCAAACTGCCCTGTTTGCGATCCGGTAGTTCAAATAGTGAAAGATTTGGCATGTGAGCAATGTGAGATCACAATTTATGATTTGGTAAAACAGTGTGAGGACAAAACCTGTCTGAGCAAGCTGGAAGAATATGGAATCAAAAAAGTACCTGCTATTGCTGTGAATGGCTCACTTTTATCCTGCTGTGAAAATCAGGGGATTTCTAAAGAAGAGCTGATCAAAGCGGGTATAGGACAAGGGTAAAAACAAGTAAGGCACGGCTTACATTATATTTTCCCCTTGCTGCCGTGCAGGCAAGGGAATTCATTTAAATCACAAAAATTATGAAACCATTGAGTAATGATTTACAACAATGCATTGACAATTGTAACGAATGTATCACCGCAGCACGCATCTGTCTGGATCAGCACTTAGGCGAGCCGGACATGAAAAAGTGCCACCAGCTTTGCCTGGATTGTATTGCCCTTTGTACGGCATGTACACAGATGTTGGCCTCCCAGTCCGATTACGCCCGCAGGGTATGTGCTATTTGCGCGGATCTTTGCAAGGCGTGTGCAGAAGAGTGCGGCAAATTTGACAGTGAAGTGTGCAAGCAGTGTGCAGAAAAATGTGCAGCCTGCGCAGAAAGTTGTGCTAAAATGGCGGCATAATCTTATGGAAGTCTTAAAATCATTAAAGCAGGATTTCGTCAGCATAGCTTCCTTATTTACATCAGTATCTACCTTGCTGTGCTGTGCCCTTCCATCATTACTGGTGGCTGTTGGTATGGGAGCGGTAGTGGCAGGATTAGTTTCGGACTTTCCGGCATTGATTTGGCTGAGCAAGTACAAGGAATGGACTTTTCTAGGAGCCGGAATATTGATCGGATTTAACTTTTGGCTGTTTTATGGACGTAAGAATAATCAGGTATGTAAAATTGACGAATATGGCAATGAAACACCATGTGATACAGCCGCCCGATGGAGCAAAGTGATTCTTTGGGTTTCATTTGGGCTATACATACTCGGATTATTCTCTGCTTATCTATTGCTTCCGCTTCAACAACTTTTAGGAATGTGAAATGCATACGATGAAAAGAACAATCTTTATAACATTACTAACAATTATAGTCATTTCTCAGGTAAAAGCTCAGGGACACGGACCGCTTTATGGTTTACAAACCCCCACATTGGTGAAAGGAGGGGTAGATTTTAATGCAGCAGCCATGAGCTTAGCCACCGAAGATGATCAATCCTTTATGCTTAGATACATCTGGTCGTATGGGGTGACTGAAGATCTGCAACTCAACATTACAACACCCACCATGATCAACAGACTGTCTGAAGCCCCCAGAACAAGAGGTAACAGCAATATGCCAGCGAATGGGGACATAGAAGCATCTGTCTGGTATCGTTTCTTTTCTAATGCATTTGGCGTTGGCAAACGCTTTGAATCCACCGCCATTTTAAGTGTTTCGGCACCAACGGAGAAAACCCGAGGAGAGATCAATGTAAGCAACTCCATTCACGGAGCGATCTCTACCGGCTATGCTTCCCGTATCTGGTACGCCTGGATAGGCGGTGGTTATCAGTATTACTTCAAAGAGTCTAATGATCAGTTGGGTGACCTTCCTTATGCAAGTCTGGTAGTCGGTTATCGGCCGAATATATTTATGGGTGATTATCCAAAGCCGGACTGGAGAATGTTTGTTGAATCACTAGCGGAGTTTCCGGGAGCTAATACCCTTGAAGGTCAGCTTACTCCCGTTGACCAAAGAGGGAAAAAAGTAATGATTGGGCCTTCATTCCTCGGGCTTTATGGAGCCTGGGGTATATCCTTCGGAGCTTTATTTCCGGTCTATCAGGATGTAGTGCAAAGCCCCAAAGAGCGATACAGACTTTCAATGAATATCAGTTATTGGTTATAACATTAAATAAACAAAAATATGAAAAAGATAGGAATAATAGTAGCATTAACCATTTTCAGCTTCAGTAGTTCAATGGCTCAGTTGATCAAAGTAGATCAGGAGGTATTTGGAATGGACTGTGCTCCGTGTGCCTATGGTCTGGAGCGTGGGCTCAAGAAAATGGATGGGCTGGAAAGTGTAAAAGTAAGCCTCAATGACGGCAAAGCTTATCTTACGCTTGCTACCGACAATGAACTTACCTTGCAAAAAATCCAGAAAGAAGTGAAGAATAATGGATTTTCAGCCAAAAGTGCGGAAGTAATTTTGCAAGGCGAGTTACAGCAAAAAGGAAATCACTGGCAGGTCAATGTAAACAACGAGACCTTTCAGATAGATTCAGATACTGAGGGCAGGATTACTACAGCTATGAAACCTGGAACGGTAAAGCTAAAAGGATTAGTTCACGATGAAGAAGAAGACAATGTGGAAAATTTATGGAAAATTGAGGTAACAGAAATCTATTAGAGTGATGATGACTTGTTACCAAGACTGTGAATAAAAGTAAAAATTTCCAATACGGATTTAAAAGCTTAATATGTGTTTATCGCTCCTTTGTTTTAGGGCATAATAAGCAAGCTTACTTATGCAATAGGTAAAGATATGCTCATTCATTTGCTGCATTTAATTAGTAACTTTGTTAGCAATAATTCTTAAGCTAAGGCTAAAATTGATAGAACTCTTCACAATTCATACTTAGGTTCTTTCAGTAATATAAGCCTTCCAATAGCCTGGTTCCACTTCGAATGAAGAACATTTTTTTATAATTAAATAATAGAAAAGTACAAACTCTTTTTGTGCTTTTAAATACTTTTTCACTATAAAATGAATAATCATGAGGAACTATGCACTAAACAACGAACCCGGGGCTATTACTTATCGATCAACAGCTACCAAACTATTTGTCATTTTTGCTGTCTTTGCTTGTATATCAGGCTGTCGCTTTATAGATGACTTGGAAGATGTGCTGGATGACAAAAAAGACAAGGCAAAAAAACCAGCTCTTGAACTGGTTGCTGAAGGACTCACCGCGCCAGTTATGGTCACTGAGGTACCTGATGGCAGCGGAAGATTACTTGTTGTGGATCAAATTGGCCTGATTCGGGTAGTGATGCCGGATGGGACACTCCGGGAAGAGCCTTTCTTAGATATCCGCGACAAATTAGTAGAGCTCAATGAGCATTACGATGAGAGAGGGCTGCTGGGATTAGCCCTGCATCCCGACCATCTCAGCAACGGTAAATTATATGTTTACTACAGCGCACCGCTGCGGGCAGAGGCTCCTGATGATTGGGACCATACCAATTATGTATCTGAGTTCACCGCCTCGGCAGCACCTTTGATGGCTGATCCTAATTCGGAGAAGACCCTCTTACATTTTGACTTCCCTTACTCAAATCATAACGCCGGCACACTGGTCTTCGGGCCTATGGATGGCTATCTCTACATCTCTGTAGGCGATGGTGGCAATCGGGATGATGAGGGCATGGGCCATGTAGATGACTGGTACGAAGATAATGCTGGTGGTAATGGACAGGATATCACAGAAAACCTGCTGGGTAATATCCTGAGGATTGATGTGGATGGTGGTGATCCTTATGGCATACCGGCTGATAATCCTTTTGTAGATAAGGAAGGACTGGATGAGATTTATGCCTATGGCTTCCGGAATCCGTATCGCTTTTCCTTTGACATGGAAGGCCGCCACCAACTATTTGCAGGTGATGCAGGGCAGGAACTATGGGAGGAAGTAAGCATTGTAAGAAAAGGAGGCAACTATGGTTGGAATGTAAAAGAAGGCTCCCACTGCTTTGATGCAGAAAACCCTGAACATGTTCCTGCTGATTGCCCGGATACCGATCCGGAAGGAGATCCGCTGATTGATCCTGTCATTGAATTTAAAAATTCTAAACAACCTGGTGGTTTAGGTCTTGTGGTAGTGGCGGGATATGTTTACAGGGGAGATGAATTACCAAAATGGAACGGCCAGTATATTTTTGGTACCTGGAGTGCCACTCATGAAGCACCTAATGGATTGGTGTTCATAGCAAAACCCAAAGGGAGTGCAGGGCTATGGGATTTCCATCAGATAGAATTTACTAACACACCCACTGGTGATTTGAACTCTTACTTGTTAGGCTTTGGACAAAATTCCAAAGGGGAAGTCTACATATTAACTTCTGATACGGAAGGTCCAAGCGGCCATTCAGGTAAGGTATATATGATGGTTGAAAAAGATAAATAAGGCCAGGTTCTTCCAGCCCTCAGCGTGCTGATAGCCTTAGTCATTAATGGAAAGTAATCATACTGATCATTTGGGCTGTCAGCTTTTGTGGTCTTTGGCCTCTTTGCTGTACGATAAAAATTAATATACTTTTCTTACTTAAGCTCCCAAATCAAATTTATCCATATCAGTTAGCTTTTACTGTAAGAGAAAGAAGAGCATGAAATGTCCTTAAGTCAGGAAAATTATTTTATCTTTGGCTTAATGAACTGGCGATCTACCATAGCAAGTACTTTGATGCTTATTCTTTATGCAGGTGTATTGTTGCATAATGCTATACCTCATGTACATATTGAAGCAGAAGAGGTGGATCATTCCGTAACGCATCATCATAGTGATGGATCACATCATCATCACGGCGAAAGTTCAGAGAATAATTCTTCAGAAGATACAGATTCGCTTCTGGGTCTAACCAGCTTACTGGCGCATGCCAATCTGGGAGTAAACCATTTTACCGACTTTACCAGTAACAAAAGCTTGTTTGTTCCTCTGGTAGCGGTCCTGTTATTCCTGCTCTATAGCATTGCCTGGAGCCTCTTTCTTTTATTCAAGATTCCCAAGCCTCCCGAATGGCAACACCATAAAGCACTTCAACTTTTATATCTCAACACTACTTCCCGCCGTGGCCCTCCTTCATTTTCTTAAATGTTGCATGGGATCTTTATCACATTACAGGTAAAGGTCTGTCTTTTCTATTCCCTTGTTTTAACATTCAAATTTTTAAGAAAATGAAAAGCTTCTTATATATCGCTTTACTATCAATTCTATACCTATCTGCCTGCACTGGTACATCTACTTGATGATCATGGACATAGCCATGATGAAGGCACCCATACTCACGAAGATGGTTCTACCCATGCCGATCATGAAGATCATGAGCAGGAAGAGTTCAGTGTATCCGACTCTACGCATCACGAACAGATGCATGAGGACGGAGAGGATCATGATCATTAAGCGCACCTAAAAATTATTTTTATCATGTATAAGCCAATATGGTTTCTGGTGGCCATAGCCCTTTTGGGTTATGGTTGCCAGCTCAGCCCAGATGAGGAACATACGCATGGAGAAGGCGGGCACGAACATGGTGCTGAGGCTTTATCCTATACCGTATGGACCGATAGTTTGGAGCTGTTTGTAGAATTCCAGCCTTTGATAGTGGGACAGCTCAGCTCTTTTGCCGCGCACTTTACCCGATTAGAAGATTATAAACCGGTCACTGAAGGTTCAGTAACCGTGAGCCTGGTGCAGGGAGATAAGGGCATACGTCAAAAGGTGGATGCGCCTTCTTCACCCGGGATCTTCAACCCTGCCTTACAGCCCAAACAGGCAGGGCAAGCCCGGCTTATTTTTGAATTGAATGCGCCTGGTATGCAGGAGCGTATTATCATTGATTCACTGGAAGTATATGCCACTACCGAAGAGGCTGTGGAGCATGCCCCCGAACAGGAGGAAGGAGAAGTCACTTTCTTGAAAGAGCAAGCCTGGAAAGTAAATTTTCAGGTAAAGGCTGTCGAGAAAAGAGACATCCATGAAGTAATCAAAACTTCCGGGCAGATCATGCCCGTGCCAGGGGAAGAAAGAGTGATTAATGCCCGGACCAGCGGTAATGTTACTTTTGCAGGTTCTCAGATCGTAGTAGGTAAGCCTGTGCAAAATGGGGAAAGAATTTTCAATATTCAGTCTGCGGGTTTTACCGAAAACAACCTTGGCACCCGCCTGCAACAGGCAAGGGCTGAATATGAACGGGCACAGGCCGATTATGAAAGAGCACAGGCACTGGTAGAAGATCAGATCATTTCAAGAAAAAACTTTCAGGAGATCAAAGCAGATTTTGAAGTCGCCCAGGCCAATTATAATAATCTGGCGAATAATTACGGCACTCAAGGCCAACAGATACAGTCACCTATCCTGGGGTTTATCAAAAATATACTGGTAGAAGAAGGAGCTTATGTCAACAGCGGTGCTCCATTGGCTACTATTTCACAAGATCAGCGGCTGATGATCAAAGGAGAAGTATCCCAAAAGTACTTTCAGAAGCTTCCCCAGATACGTTCAGCCAATTTCAAGACTTCTTATCAGGAGCAGGTACATGATCTGGACAGCTTTAATGGTAAGCTGCTATCCTATGGAAAGAGTGCCGGAGGAGATGCGCATTATCTGCCAGTCTACTTTGAGCTTGATAATCAGGGAAATCTGCTTTCCGGTTCATTTCTGGAGCTTTACCTCAAAACCCAAACCCTGGAGAATGTACTGGTCATCCCCAAATCAGCACTGATGGAAGACTACGGCACCTATTATGTCTATGAACAGATCAGCGGTGAGTCTTTTGCCAAAAGAGAAGTTCGGTTGGGTGCTGATGATGGATTGCAGGTACAAGTGTTAAAAGGCATAGCTCCGGGGGCTATGGTGGTTACACAAGGGGCCTATCAGGTCAAAATGGCTTCTATGTCTTCTTCTGTACCGGCGCATGGTCATTCCCACTAAAGCAGAACAGCTATGCTGAATAGAATTATCAATGCATCTTTACAAAACCGCCTGCTGGTCCTTTTTCTGGCACTGGCAGTTTCTGTAGCCGGTACGGTCATTGCCCTTGAAATGGATGTGGATGTCTTTCCTGACCTCACTGCTCCCACCGTAACCGTGCTTACCGAAGCACATGGTATGGCTACTGAAGAAGTGGAACGTTTGGTGAGTTATCAGATAGAATCTGCACTCAATGGGGCTCCCAATGTACGCAGGATACGCTCTTCTTCTGCGATGGGGATTTCCATCGTATGGGCAGAATTTGAATGGGGAACGGAAATCTACCGAGCCAGGCAGATTGTCAGCGAAAAGCTTACTCAGGTAGAAGAAAACCTGCCCCCGGGTATCGGAAGTCCGGTGCTGGCACCGGTATCTTCTATCATGGGAGAGATTATGCTTATTAGTGTGAGTTCTGATGAAGTTTCCCCCATGGAACTGCGCACCCTTTCTGACTGGACCATCCGGAAACGTTTGTTATCGGTAGGTGGAGTTTCTCAAGTAGTTGTCATTGGAGGAGATTATAAGCAGTATCAGGTACTGGCCTCACCGGAACGGATGAAGTATTATGGTGTCACTTTCTCAGAACTGGAAGAAGCAGTGGCCGGAGCCAATGTGAATGCTTCCGGGGGCTTTTTGAATGAATACGGTAATCAATACATCATCCGTGGAGAAGGGAAAACCACTGCGCTTCCTGAGATGGGGCAATCTGTCATCAAAGTAGTAGACCAAACGCCAGTCACCATCGCTGATGTGGCTGAACTCACCATCGGCGCTGCTCCCAAGATCGGGGATGGTTCCATGAAAGGAGAAGATGCGGTGATTTTGACCGTGCTCAAACAACCTGAAACCAATACGCTGGAACTCACCGAGCGCATAGACTCAGAACTGGCGGATATGCAGACGCAACTTCCTGAAGGGGTTAACATCAATACCCACATCTTCCGGCAGGCCAACTTCATCCAGGCTTCCATTGACAATCTACAAAGAACCCTGCTGGAAGGAGCCTTTTTTGTAACGCTGGTGCTCTTTCTGTTTCTGCTCAACTTTCGGACTACCATCATTTCTCTGCTGGCTATTCCGCTCTCTTTGTTTGTGACCATCATTGTACTTAAGCTATTGGGATTGACCATCAATACCATGAGTCTGGGAGGGATGGCCATTGCCATTGGGGTGCTGGTAGATGACGCCATCATAGATGTGGAGAATATCTATAAACGACTGCGGGAGAATGCCCGAAAGTCTGAAGCTGAGCGTATGCCAGTCGTACAAATTGTCTATCAGGCATCCAAAGAGATCAGAAACTCCATCAT
Organism: Catalinimonas alkaloidigena; assembly: GCF_029504655.1. Lineage (NCBI taxonomy): Bacteria > Pseudomonadati > Bacteroidota > Cytophagia > Cytophagales > Catalimonadaceae > Catalinimonas > Catalinimonas alkaloidigena. The sequence continues at coordinate 5,198,958 of NZ_JAQFIL010000001.1, read as the reverse complement.
GATTGCTACGCTGATCATCATTGTAGCCTTCATTCCTTTGTTTTTCCTTTCCGGGATGGAAGGGCGACTGCTGCGTCCTTTAGGAATCTCTTTTATCACCGCCGTACTGACTTCTTTGCTGGTAGCCGTAACCCTTACTCCGGTACTGAGCAGCTATCTGCTCAAGAATAGGGACCGCCTCCTCAAACAGGCGGAAGGTAGTAAAGTAGAACGCTGGTTATCTCACCGTTACCGCTGGGTGCTGGAACGCGTACTGAAATTGCCCAAAGCAGTGCTGGCGGGTACGCTAGTGCTTTTTGCAGTAGCACTGGTGATGATGACGCAGCTGGGCAGAAGTTTCCTGCCTGAATTTAACGAAGGCTCGTTAGTGATCAGCGTAGTGACGCCTCCTGGAATTTCATTAGAAGAATCAGATAAAACCGGTACACTGGTGGAAGAGATACTGCTTTCCATGCCTGAGATTGAGGTCACTTCACGCCGTACGGGCCGGGCAGAACTGGATGAACATGCGCAAGGGGTCAATGCCTCTGAAGTGGATGCACCCTTTGTTTTGCAGGATCGCTCAGAAGAAGCCTTTCTATCAGACTTAAGGGAAAAGCTCAGTGTAGTGCCGGGGGCTAATATTACCATAGGCCAGCCTATTGCCCACCGCATTGACCATATGCTCTCCGGCACAAGAGCCAATATCGCCATCAAAATCTTCGGTCCTGACCTTTCTCGCTTATTCAACCTGGGTAATGAAATTCAAACGCAAATTGAAGGGGTGGAAGGATTGGTAGACCTGAATGTAGAGCAGCAGATAGAAGTGCCTCAACTCAGGATTAAACCCAAACGTGCACTGCTGGCCAAATATGGTATCCGTATGCAGGAACTCATGGACTTTGTAGACGTGGCTTTTGCGGGAGAAACAGTTTCTCAAGTGTATGAAGGACAGCAAAGCTTTGATCTGGTCCTGCGCTATGAAGAGGAGAGCCGTGGTGATTTGGAAAGTATCCGCAATGCCCCACTGGATACTTATGAAGGTAAAAAAATACCCCTCTATTATGTAGCTGATGTCAGTGTAGCCGGTAGTCCGTATAACGTCAACCGGGAAGATGTACAGCGTAAAGTGGTAGTATCCGCCAATGTCTCAGGAAGAGATTTAAGAGGAGTAGTCAATGAGATTCAGCAGCGCATTGCTGAAAATGTAGAACTACCTCAGGAATACAGGATAGAATATGGTGGACAGTTTGAAAGTGAGGCCAATGCTTCCCGTTTACTTCTCCTGGCTTCTATTGCTGCTATGATCATTATCTTTCTCTTACTCTATCTAGAGTTTAATGATCTGACGTTATCCGGGATTGTACTGCTTAATCTGCCACTAGCACTCATTGGTGGGGTGATCATTGTCTTTTTTACTTCCGGTATCGTATCCATTGCTTCCACCATTGGTTTTATCAGTTTGTTTGGCATTGCCACCCGTAATGGCATATTGCTTATTTCGCATTACCAAAGTCTGCTCATTGAAGGAAAAAACCTGTATGAAACCCTGATTGAAGGTTCTCTGGACAGGCTGAATCCCATTCTAATGACTGCTTTTACTACGGGGCTGGCCCTGATTCCTCTGGCCTTATCCGGGGCAGAAGCAGGCAATGAAATACAAAGCCCTATGGCAGTGGTGATATTGGGAGGTTTACTCAGTGCTACCCTGCTTAACCTGGCCGTCATTCCGGCAGTGTTCTTTCTGCTCTACCGCAAAAAATACGCATGATTAACGCATCCTATGCTATGAAAAAATATTGTTTTTTTATCATCCTGCTGACTATAATCTTTGGCTTGAATCGGAAAGTAGAGGCACAAAACACCGTGGAGGAAGTATTACGTGCTGTGGAGCAAAATAATCCTACACTACAAGCCAGAAGACAGTACGTTGAAGCGCAGGCTTTGTCCTTTAAGACAGATATTTACCTGCCCAACCCAATGCTTGCTTTTGAATACCTGCCCGGCACACCTGCTGAGGCAGGAACGCAGAAAGACTTGACCGTATCCCAGGCTTTTGACTTTCCTTCTGTTTATTTCAGAAAAAAAGACTTAGCAGAAGCACAGATCAACCAACTCTCTTTTGTATTGGATTCATTGCGTCAGCAAGTGCTTTTGGAAGCCAAACTGCTTTGCCTGGAGTTAATTTATGCTCGTAAACAACAGGCTGTATTCAACCAACGCCTTAGCAATGCTGAGCAATTGGTACGGGATTATGGGCGCAGATTAGCGCAAGGGAATGCCAATATCTTGGAAGTCAACAAAGCCAAATTGCTGAGGCTCAATTTGAATAATGAACTCATAGTATTGGAAAGTCAGATTGTGCAAATGACAGAAAAGCTTACAGCCCTGAATGGAGGGGAAGAAATGTTGTTTACTGCCGATAACTATCCTGAGATGGATAACATTCCTGAGTTTGAGGTACTGGAGCCTCTCACCGAAGCCAATGATCCGACACTTAATTATTATGAGCAGCAGCAAGAGGTCAGTCAGGAACAGTTGTCAGTAAACCGGGCATTAGTTTTACCTTCTTTTCAGGCAGGTTATCGGTACCAGGCTATCTTAGGTCAGCAATACAATGGCTTTATGGCTGGCATTTCCATTCCACTTTGGGAAGATAAAAACAAAATTAAGCTAGCGCAAGCGCAAATCAATTGGAGTAATCAGGCAGTGGCAAGAGAAAGGACTGAGCATCTCTATACAATTCGCAGATTGTATGAGAAACAGCAGACTTTACAGAACACTTTGCAGGAATATGAGGGATTGCTTTCAGAACTAAACAATACCGCATTGCTGGAAAAGGCTTTGCGCTTGGGAGAAATCTCATCCATAGAATTCTTTATGGAAATCATGTATTTCTATGAAGCAGAAGACAAGTATCTGAGACTGGAAAATGAGTATCAGCAGGCTGTGGCAGAATTGCTGAAGTATCAGCTATGAACTCACGTAAATGAGTTCTCTTATTGATGGACTATTATTAAATACGAACTGAAATTTTATTTGTGTAACAGCCACGATCGTTTTAAGAAAATCAAATCAACAACAAGATCAAATCACTTTCTTACTATATTAACAGGAATCATATTTGTTTATGAAGGTTCTACTCATTGAAGATGACTCTACACTATCAGAAGCGATTGTTAGTTTTCTTAGCAAGGAAAAATATCTCTGTGAGATTGCAAGTGATTATAAGGCCGCCGAGGAGAAAGTCAATATGTACGAGTATGATTGTATTCTGGTAGATATCACTTTGCCGGGTGGAAATGGATTGGAGATTATCCGCACGCTAAAGAAAATTTACTCGTTGGCAGGGATCATCATCATTTCGGCAAAACATTCCCTGGATGATAAAATCACAGGACTAGATATTGGTGCTGATGATTACTTAACCAAACCCTTTCACCTGGCAGAATTAAACGCCCGCATCAAATCTTTGATTAGAAGGCGAAACTTTCAGGGCAACAATGAAATTAACTTTCAGGATATACTGGTTATCCCTGAGCGCAAAGAAGTTTATGTCAATGGCCATGCTGTAGACCTGACGCCAAAAGAATATTTACTGTTAGAGTTTTTTATGGCCAATGCGCAGCGGGTCATTTCCAAAGAGGCTATTGCCGAACACTTATGGGGTGACCATATGGATGTAGCCGATTCTTATGATTTCATCTATTCCCAAGTCAAAAACCTGAGGAAAAAGCTGAATCAGTATAGTCAGAACCACTACCTTCATGCTGTTTATGGAATGGGGTATAAATTCGTCAAAGATTGAAGCTGCTCTCTAAGGCCAACCGCTATTATCTGCTGCTCGCTACGCCTGTATTTCTGACAGCAGGCCTGATGTTTTATTTTATGATACAGGCAGCCATTAGGGAGGAAATCTCTGAAATCCTGGATTTTGAGATAGAAAAGAAGATAGAAGAACTTAGAGCGCAAGATATACCGCTGGAAAATATTGCTGAAGTAGAGTTTGAAATCAAACAAGTTGATACTTATCAGGATACCCGCACATTCCAGGATACCGTACTATGGGACCACTACCGGGGGCAATGGATACCCTATCGGCAGATCACCGTATACGAAACTTTTGAAGGTCAGCCTTTTCAGCTCACTTTTAGGGAGTCTTTGATAGAATCTGATAAATTACTGCTTGCAGTCACAGTGTCTCTGGTATTGTTGTTTATGCTCATGGTCTTGGCACTTTTGCTGGTGAACTACTTTCAGATACGAAAACTTTGGGCAGGTTTTTATGAAAATATTCAACTCTTGCGCAGCTACGAACTAGATAATCCCCAGGCCGTTAAAGAGACCCAATCCGATATCCAGGAGTTTCAGGAGCTTAATGCAGCCATCAGAAAAATGACTGATAAGATCCACGGAGATTATTTGAGGTTAAAAGAATTTACTGAAAATGCCTCCCATGAAATACAAACACCGCTGGCGGTCATCAAAAGTAACCTGGACCTTTTACAGGAAGAGATTCAGCAGGAGAAAGCCGCTAAAATTGTAACTAAAATCAGCCAGGGGCTTCACCGCATTTCTAAAATCAACCAAAGCCTGCTGTTGCTTTCTAAAATTGAAAACCGGCAGTTTAAGCATCTGGAAAAGATCAATTTAAAGGAGGTCATCAGCAACACCCTGAAAGACTTTAAGGAGATGCTTGCCGATAAACAGCTGAGCATCAAGTTTATTTCGGAGGAATATACGCGGACATTTCCTATAAATCCAGCCCTTGCAGGCATACTCATCAATAACCTGATGAGCAACGCTATCAAACATAATATAGCAGAAGGGGAGATCAATATTTACCTGGATAACCAAGGACTAGAATTCAGTAATACCGGACTGGCTTTGACGAATCCACCGGAAAAACTTTTTGAGCGTTTCGTCAAAGAAAATCCCAGTCATGAATCATCGGGCCTGGGGCTTTCACTGGTGCAAAAGATTTGTGAGACTTATCACTGGAAAGTCACTTATCAACAAAAGGAGCAAACCCATACCATTCATATTCTTTTTTGAAAGCCACCTCAATATCCAGAATTTCTACAGAATTACTTCATTCATTTGCATAACTCAAAGCAGGCAAATGAAGCACTACATTTTTTTACTCGCACTGATGTTACTTTCAGCATCATTGACGGCTCAGGGAGACAATACGATTTCCGGAAAAGTATCGGAGGCCAGTGCTAATGAACCGCTTCCCTATTCGTCCGTCTCTGTTTTTTCTGTCCCGGACAGTACCTTGGTGAGCGGAGTGATTACTGATGAAGAGGGGCTGTTTTCTATTGAAGGTTTAAGGAAAGGTAAATATAGCCTGCATTTTTCTTTTGTCGGTTATCAGCCCAGGAATGTGGATGTTTTGTTAGGTGAACTCAATACGTATTTTGATGTAGGTACTATTGCGCTGGAGGCAGTTAGCGCTCAACTGGATGAGGTAGTGGTGGAAGGGCAAAGGGAAATTGTATCCTCCGGCCTTGATCAAAAATCCTTTAATGTAGACAATATCCTTTCCCAGTCTGGCGGCTCAGTACTGGATGTGATGAAAACCATGCCCGGCGTAACGGTAGATCAGGAGGGAAAAGTAATCCTCCGGGGGAGCGATAAAGTGGCAGTCCTGATAGATGGTAAGCAGTCCAGCCTTACCGGTTTTGGCAACCAGAAAGCCCTGGATAATATTCCCGCTGCCAATATTGAACGCATTGAGATCATCAACAACCCATCTGCTAAGTACGATGCCTCAGGCATGGCCGGTATCATCAATATCATTTATAAGAAAGAAAAAGAATCCGGTTTCAGCGGTGATGTGGGATTAAGTCTTGGTTTAGGCGCGTTTTCAGCACCACCCAGGGAAGATCTGCCCACCGAACTTGGCAGCTTCCAAAATAACCCTAAGGCTATCCCCAGCCTCAACCTGAACTATCGTACACCCAAGCTCAATTATTTTCTGCAATCGCAAGTCATTTTGCAGGAGGCGCTTCCCAACAATGAATTTACCATCCGTAACTATAGTGATGGGCGGAATACCATTTCACAGGTACCTGAAAACCGCCGACAGGTACACTATATCCTGAACGGAGGCGTAGACTGGAACCTGGATGACAATAACACCCTTACCTTCTCTGGTATTTATGACTTTGAAAGACACGTGGATACAGCACAGGTGGCCTACATTGATCAGAATGCAGAAAGGCGCTACCGCTACTACGCCTGGAATGAGGAAGAGGTAACCGGCTATATCAATCTCTCAGCACAGTACAAACATAAATTTGAATCCGCCGGGCATACGCTGGACGCTGGGCTTCAGTACACCCGGGGCTGGGAAGACGAAACCTATTCCCTCAACGATAGCTCAGCTGTGCGACAAGGTAAAGACAAGACCAATATCCTGGCGATTGAACATACCACCACCGCCAGTATTGACTATGTGAAACCGCTGATGAGCGGCAGGCTGGAAGCCGGTGCCAAAGTAAGAATCAGAAGACTGCCGGTAGAGTATGCCATCACTCCCGGAGAAAATTCTATCATTTATCCTGATCTGGGCGATTGGTCCAGATGGGGAGAAGATCTCTATGCTGCTTACCTTAACTATATCTTGGAGCAGCCCTTCTATGATATTGAGGGCGGTATAAGGGCAGAGCAGACCGAAGTGTTTTATAATCTGGACCCGGCTAATGCTTATTATCCCACCAATGATGCTTATGATTATTTCCGGCTGTTTCCTAATATCCGCTTCACCTACAAAATCAATGAAAGCAACCGCCTTTCAGCTTTTTACAATAACCGGGTAGACAGAACCGGCGAGCCCGAACTGCGGGTCTTCCCCAAATTTGATGATCCTGAACTGCTCAAAGTAGGTAATCCTTACCTTCGCCCTCAATTTACCCAGACTTTTGAGCTGGCCTATAAATACCTCTGGGCCACTGGTTCTATGTATGTGGCGGGCTTTCATCGTATTATTGAAGATCCTTTCATGCGTATTTTTGCCATTGACAGCAGTAATACTGATTATAATATCATCAACAAAACTTATCAAAACACCGGGGGGGCTACCAATACTGGGGTTGAACTTATCCTTACCCAGGATATCAATGAATTTGCCAAGCTATCGGGTAGTTTCAACTGGTACAACAATCATATTGATGCCTATACGGGCACAATACTTTTTCCTTATGAACGTCCATTTAACATCAATGAGTCTGATGATAATACCTGGGATTTCAAACTCAATGGCCTGTTCAACTTGCCTAGAGATATTCAGCTTCAACTGACAGGAATCTATTACGCACCGAAAAATATTCCCCAGGGAGAGCAGCTTTCCCGTTCCTCAGTGGATTTAGGTATCAAAAAAGGCATGATGAATGGCAAAGGAGAACTCACCTTCTCTATCAGCGATATGTTTTACAATTTTGGTATCCGACAGGATATTGTGGAGGAAGCCTTTACAGCTCGTTATGAGAACAATTACGAGACGCAGGTAATGCGACTAGACTTTAACTATAAGTTTTGATTTAAGCAATGCAAATTATTTAAGTAGAGCATGTAATTGACTTTAATTTTATGAAAGATTCAGTAAACGAAGGAGTGAAAGATATCTCCGAAAAGACTATTGATATTAAAGATGAGGTGTTTAAAGAACCTACCAACCGGGTAGATGACTTTAAATTCAGCAAAAAAGTAGCTACCGTCTTTGATGACATGGTGAGCCGTTCTGTTCCCTTCTACGGGGAAATGCAGCGCATGGTGGCTGAAATCGCCGCTGATTTTGCTATGCCCGGCTCAGTGGTTTACGACCTGGGCTGCTCTACCGGTACCACTATGATTGGTATGGACAGCATGCTGGACAACAGTATTAAATTTGTGGGCATAGATGAGTCGGATGATATGCTCAGCAAGTGTGATGAGAAGCTCAAAGAAGCAAATTTCACCAGAGCGTACGAATTAAGGAATACGAATCTGCACCAAGGTATACAATTAGAGAATGCTTCCGTGGTGGTGCTTTGCCTTACCCTTCAGTTTGTGCGTCCCCTTTACCGGGACAAACTGATCACCGAGATTTATGAGCAGATGAACCCCAATGGCGCATTAATCCTGGTGGAGAAAGTGCTGGGTGAAGATTCTATTTTCAACCGCCTGTTTATCAACTACTATTATAATTATAAACGAAGGAATAGCTATAGTGAAATGGAAATATCGCAGAAGCGTGAGGCGCTGGAAAATGTGCTGATCCCTTACAAACTGATGGAGAACCGGGAAATGCTGCTCAACCATAAATTCCGGTACTTTGAGGTCTTTTTCAAATGGTATAACTTCTGTGGACTCGTAGCTGTAAAATAATGGTTAAAATAGGTAATTTCATCTTTCACTACCGGAACTTCATGTTTCCGGTATTTTATCTGGCACTTTTTCTTCCCTCTCCTCCCATCTTTGGACATTATGTAACAGCCATCATATTGGGAGGAATCATAGCCCTTACGGGACAAAGTATACGCTGGACAACCATAGGATTGGTGTATATTATCCGTGGTGGCAAAAACCGACAGGTATATGCTGAGAAGCTGGTTACTGACGGTATTTTCGCTCACTGCCGGAACCCCATGTATGTAGGAAATGTGCTGATGCTGATTGGTACCGGAGTACTGGCCAATAGTTTATACTTTCTACTGATCGGAGGGCCTTTCTTTATCTTTGTGTATCAGGCAATCATCATGGCAGAAGAAAATTTTCTGCATAACAAATTTGGCGCTGAGTTTGAAGCCTACAAAGCCACTACCGGACGTTGGATTCCTAAATTCAAAGGGCTGGGTACGACTTTAAACAGCATGACTTTTCAGTGGAAGCGGGTCATTCTTAAAGAGTACAACACCTCGTATATCTGGTTGCTGGGCTGCATGCTCTTGATCCTGAAACAGACCTATGAGCATGAACCTACAGCAGCGTTTGATAATGCTTTGCACATTCTTATCGGGGTGATTGCCTTGATTACATTGACCTATGGTACCATTAAGTACCTGAAAAAAATCAAAAGATTTACCAGTGCCTGAGTAGTTTGACTAATTTTCGGATGTGCCAAAAAGTTGCTTAATTTCGATTTGTACTAGGGGGATAGAATTATTAGTTAGTAACCTCAAACCTAATCGTAAAAGTATAAGCGTGCTCTTCAAAAATTTTATCTACCTTGATCTGCATGTATTTTTCATTCAGTTCATCCACCATCCAGTTTTCAAAAGTGTAGGATTCTTCTGTTTCATAGCCATAGAGCATGCTGTGGCCGGAGTCAAAAAGAGAGACTGAAAAGATACTGTGGTCATCATTGAGCTTCCATCCGGCAATGTGGGGGATGTAGGATAGGTCATTCTCCTTGCAAAGTGTACTACCTTCTTCAGCATGCAGTTCGCCTACAGCACCGGTACCGGGAGCTTCTGTGAAGAAGATATTGTCTTTGATACAGGCAGGTAGTTGTTCGTACCAGTCCAGCACTTCACCATCACTTTTTCTCTCTGCCTGTATGGAGACTACCTTCCAGCTTTTCTCATGCAGTAATTCTTTGAGAGGATACTTGGGTGTAACTTCAACCTGAGAATTACAGGAAACAAGGCATAGCATGGCTAGCCAGAAAAAAGCAAAATAGTTTTTCATGGGGTATAAAAATTTAATAATCCAGTACTATGGTATTGGCAATAGTGGTTCTTTCCAGTCTTTTTTGTTGCTGATCTCTTTGAGTCTGTAAAGATCGGCAATGAGCCACTTCTAACAAAAACTTATCTGATCTTTCTAGCATCTCACTGGCTAATTGCAGATAGTCTTCAGAGAAAGATTGCAGTCGCATCCTTTCAGTTTCTGTCATGGAAAAACGAGTTGGTTGTTTTAGGACTTCATCCATTTCCGTAGACTTTAAGATCAGGTCTTCTGCTAAATATTGAAAAGCCACGGCGGCATAGGCCTTTCGTTCATTGGCTATGCTTTGAAAGCTGTTGGAAAGCGCATGAGATCTTTGTTTCGCTTCCCGAAAAGAAGACAGATCATCAGGCAAAGGATCAGCAGAGCTTGTAAGGAATACATCCCGATAAATCCTATCCGGAGAGTCTTCAAAGAGAGGATGCTCCACAACAAAATCTATCTCCAATCCTGGCTGTACTACTCCATTGACCAACTCATTGGCCAGATAAATTGACTTAGACAAATCTGCCCAGTGCAGATCCCGTATGCTCTCTGCCTGCTTGAGATCATCCAGTACCTGTTGCTGTAGCATTTCAATACGGGTATAGCTGGCAAAGATATCTTCAGTCAAGTCCAGAGTTTTCTTGTACTGCTGTTGTTTGATGATGTTTAGTGCCAGGTTTTCACTGCTTTTGGCAATGGCTTGTTTGTCTATGACAAAGATGACATAGGGCTGGGCTTTTGCTGAAAATGATAGCAAAAGCATGAGCATCAAGAGGTATTTCCAGATCATAAGCATGTTATTAATTCAATACAATGGAGTTGCTGAGAGTACTTCCCTTTCCTGTTTAAGCTTGTATGTATTCACCACCTGTTGCTTTTGAAAGGAAGGTGTTGAAGCCTGCCTAATCAACTGATCGGCTTTCTCCTTCAACTGCTTCGCTGCAAGTAAATGATCCTGCATCCGGCTAATCATTTCCAGTCGTTCTGCTTCAGTCATGGAAAATACCTGATCCGTATTGAGCAATGTACGTAGCTCCTCTGCCTGTTCTGTCTTCGTCTGTGCTAAGACCTGCCAGGCTATGGCAAGCTGTAGCTTTCGTCTCTGACTCATCTCTTCTAAGGCAGTGACATTGAGATTTATCTGTTGTTGATAAGCTTCAAAGGGAGCAAGCTGGGTAAAGATGATATCATCCCGATATGGTATGATAAGGTCATGTAGCATCTGGCTTTTTTCTATAGGTTCAGTCTGCTCATGATACAGCTCATGAAGTTGAGCAGCAAAAGTATAGTCATCCAGATGATGAGAAGAACCTACTGCCTGACCTATAGCCTGTTGTTCTTGTCCAGCCTCTGAAATCCTAAGTCCTGCGGTGCTGGTAGTTTGCTTGAGGAATTCCCGGTAGTCATACTGAAGCTGGTCAGTAGCTTCCACATTTTCTTTGGTATCTTCAGTTGCTTCCCGGATCACTTCCAGCAGCGCTGCCTGTTTGAGGTTGGTTTTCATGTGGTCATCCAGGCTTTCTTTGAGCAGATTATCCATTACAGGAATCATTTGCTGGGCCTGCACCTGAAAGCTGAATATCAATACAATGGTTAGTGGAAGAATAAATGCTTTTTTCATGGGGAAGAGAAAAGTTTGATTAATCATATACATACAAAGGAGTAGCAGAGAGCACTTCTCTTTCAAGTTGTTGCTCGTAATGCTTGAGTGGCCCTGATTGACTTTTTTCTGCTTCCTTCATCACATCCAGCACCAGTTGATCGGATTGCAGCTTGAGATCCATGCTTTTTAAGATATAATCATGAGCCTGTTTGATGCTGGAAAGCCTTTCTCCTTCTGTCATAGAAAAACGTTCATTGACAAGCAGGGCCTGGCTAAGTTCTTGGGCTTTTTCCAGCAAGTCTGCTGCTACCTGATTGTAAGAAAGCGCTACCTGTAACTTCTTTTTATAAGCCATCTCATCAAAGGCCGCCCGATTAACTGAGAGTTTCTCCAGCGTCATTTGCAAAGCAGTAAAGTTAGGAGGTAGTGGACTATCTGATCCAAAGCCATCCAACTCCTGGTAAAGTCTCAGACCACCTTCTATGCCTTCAAGGGTTTGGTATGCCTCTTTGAGCATACCAATTTCTTCATAAGCCGGTACATAAACATCCATAGAAGTTTGTAAGGCTAAAGCATGGGCTTCGCTTTCCACCAGGTCTGCCCATTGCAGTTCCTGAACCGTTTCAGCTTGCTTTAGAAATTCCTTGTAGTCATACTGTAGTTCATAGATATCTGAAACTTTATCTCTGATCAAAAAGGAAACCGCAAGCTGATCCTCCAGTTTGTCTAGTTGGTCATCCAACGTTACTCCATTGGCAATGGTGATGGCAATATGGGCAGGATCTACTACCGGTATTCCTTGGGCACAGGTAAATCCAAAAAGAGTAATCATAACTAAGATAATGACGATTGATTGTTTCATGATTAATACTTTCAAGGTTAATTTTCTTTAGATAAATACAGGGGAAAGCCGTCCGGTAAAAAGATCGTGATCTTCTTTCTTCTGGAGCCTTGCAGGATATTGCGTCCCAGTTCAGTAGCGACATCTAAAGGAAGATCCTGCACAGACCGCTGTCCCTGACGGTAAACCGTTTGCCTTGTGGCTTCTTCCAGTACATTTTTAGATTCATCCAGCAAAATACCTTCATGATAGGTATGATGATGGACCTGCAATTGTACCGGAGTCTGAAGAATCCTTGAAACCATAACCAGGATACGGTTCTGGGCTATTCTTGCTGTTCCATACAAGATGGTTCCCACAGGAAAGCTTTGTCCATCAAAAGACAAATCTTCCGTTAACCGCAGGCTCAGCATGCTGTTGTTGCTCAACAGCTGATCTTCATGCACTACACAGGCTGTAAAGCTTTGTTGAGAAGCAGTAGCAGCTACTCTCACCGGCTGAAAGAAATCTGTGCTTTTCACCTCAATTTCTTGTTGGATCACTGCTGCTGCTTTTTGGGCAAGCTGGGGTTTTCTTTTTATTGGTTTTGCAGTATTCTTTCTATACCTAATTTCGTGCTGAGGTGCAGCCTGAACCACTACTGTTTTCAATGTATCGGCGACTATATAAACAGAGTCATCTACCGATACAGCTTTAGGATTCACTTTTTGATGCATCATCTGCCAATCAGGATTTGTCACTTTTAGTTTCGCTGAGGCTTTACTAGACATCTCTTTTCTTCTTTCCTTTGCTTCTTTTTTGAGCACTTCCTCATAGACGGCTGTCTTATCCGGAAGGCTTTTAGGATGAATATTCTCTTCCCAGCCAAAGCTTGGCAGAGGTGTACCTTTTAGTGCCTGTAAAAGTCCTTGACCCTTGAAGTGTAGCAATGTAATAAACACCGCTGCTACACCTACAATGAGTAAGAGACTGTATCTGGATAAGTTTTTCAGGAGTTTCTCTTTCCAGCTTTTGGCTGCCACCGGGGCTTCAAAGCGAAGCTTTTCAGCGTTTATATGCTCCTCATCAATATTATCTTTAAAATCCATCCTTTTTTGAAGTTTATAAGTTCAATGTTCAGAGTTCAAAGTTGTCTTAATCTCCCAGTCTGAATCTGAACTGTGAACAGTGAACTAATACAAATTCGCCCGTTTGATCAATTGATAAGGAAGCTTAAGCGAGACACTGCGACGTGCTCCTTTTTCTCTAAGCGTAGCAATAACAGACTCCTTTCTTTCCAGTGCCTGCAGTGGTAGTATATAGTAGAGATAGTCAGTTGAATAAGGTAAGATATCATTGATCTGCAGATTTTCAGTCTCTGTTATCGGAAAGTGAGCCACCTGCGTTTTGGCAAAGAACCCTTTCTTGTACTTTTTGAGTCTTTCAAAACCTACAAACTCAGTTTGATAGACTACGGAAGTATGGTTCTTCACCCTGAACTTGAGATAGGTAGCCTGATGATCATGCAGTATGCCTACCAGCCTGAAAGTGATGCCATTTTCCTTGTTGCCGACATAATGAAGATCTGTTGGGCTCTCAAGTACTTTGAATCTCTTTTCAACTTCACTAATCATTGACTCTTCCTGCTCCCAAATATTTTTCCTAAAGTCATAGAAGGCTTTAGGATGAGAATGAAAGACAAGCACCCCTTGAAAAGGTTTACCACCTACCACAGCATAAAATGGCGTAGGAGGGACAGTATCAGCTTTTGCAATCACCATGACACTTTTGCCTTCAATGCTGGCTTGAAAAAGCATAGGATTTCCTATGTCTGCTAAACTCACCACCTCATCAAAGAGTAGGTAAGACTTCGCCTGATCGGACACATAAATGGTATCTTGGCCAAAACTGTGAGTAGATAATAAGAACAATAAAACGAGTAATACACTGAATCTGATCATAGTTTCTTGTCTTCTTTACGAGGGTAGGCGATAAAATCAAAATCAGTGAGCAAAAGACCATAAGGATTCTTTTCATGCCGGTAGGCTTGAACCACTTTAAAGCTTGCTGCAATGGGAAGACTGCGGACATTGTCTCCGATATGTACCTCCTGTAAAGCATAGAATTTACCTTCTATGGGCAAAGTGTTCATATCCAGTACCACAGAGTCTAATTTGACTTCAGTATGAGAGCCATAACGGACATAGTTTTTCTGCACTTCCCCTTCCTCAAAGTCATGGTATATTCTTTTACCTGATTCTTCATCAATGAGGTTCAGCGCATAGTTGATATGCTCATAATACGTCTCAGCACTATGGGCAAACATATGCTTGACAAAAGTCTCCACATGGTTCTGGGTCTCAATGCGTGATACTTTTCTTCCATCATAGTAGCTGGCAGGAAAGGTGCCCCAGGAGGTAATGACATAGGTCTGTTGCTGATAATACTCTGCTACTTTTCTGTACTGTATGATGTAGATCACAGTAGCAGTGATAAAACCCAGGATGCTGACAGCTGCCAGCATCTGCATGGTCTTGAAGGTCTTGTTAAAGTCTTTTACGTTTGACATGGTTCGTTTAAATGTATGGTTTGAATAAAGTGAACATTAGGATGATCCTCCCTGGGGTCGTTGTCTATGAGCGTATCTAGCTGCCTGAACACCAGCATTGGCTGATGAACTACCTGCTGCTCCGGTACCGACGACTACTTTACTGGCCTGCATGGCCGCCTTTCCCTTTTGGTATGCTATCCCTGCACCAAGCATTGCCGTACTAAACACCCTGCTCTGAAAAACAGCTGCATGCGAATGGCCGATGATATAACTGGTCAGATGGGGTACCATAAAGTAGAGAATGACAATGACCAGACTAACCAGCACAAAGTTGGTGGTGCTTAGCTCATCAGGGAATAGATAACCATTGAAGTAGAGGCTGTTGAACTCTGATACCAGGGTATCCAGAATAATGAGCGTAACGCTCCAGAACTGCACCGTCAGATAGCTTTGCAGCCACTTCATAGCCAGGTTATTCAAGCCAGGAATCACAGACAATCCAATGGCCAGTGGTCCTACGATGTAGAGAAACGCCAGCAGCACCAGACGGATCAGCTCAATGCCTTTTCTTACGATATGCACGAAAGATCCTTCCAGCAAAGCCAATAGCCAGTTGACCAGGTCAAACTGCATCAGGCGAGTAAAGGATGCATACAGCTCTTCCATATTGCTGGGCAACTCTCCGTTCTGACTTCCCGGCAAGAGCAGGTTCCACATTTCAGCAAGCTTCTGCATGAAAGTTCTGTCAGGGCCTATATAATCTGAGATAGATTGAATGGTTGCACTGATTACATCCAGAAAGTCTGTGTAGAAAGTAAGTCCAATCCACAGCACCACGCCTCTCACCATAGGCTGAAAGTCCAGGCGGAAGCGCTGGGAGAAGACCAGTGCCGCAAAGACCTGGTTGAACATCACGATCAACAGAAAGACCGGAATCATCGCCAGTCCAATCCCTAATGTCCTTTCCAGCAAGGTATTGACAGCCGCTAAAAACTCAGCACTCGCAGCAACGTTGTTCATTACAAATTAAAAATTGAAGATTAAAAATTGCTTGGAATAGTAGGCCCTCAAGAATATATACAGTCTCAATAATTTTCAATTTGTAATCTTCAATCTGGAATTTTGAACAAATTGGTTGACAGCAAAAGGCAGATTGCCCTGATAGCGCTCAATGAGCTTCTTGAGATAGTTTCGCTCTTCGGGTTTGGAAGAAAGCACCGCATCCATATGAGGAGAGGTTTCCAGTCTGAAGACTCTTGCTTCTTCTCCCTGCTTAATGAAGAGTTCTCTAAATGACTTCTCTACCCTCATGGAGTGGATCAGGTCTACTTCATGATCGGTAAAGCCAAGATGGGCCGCCAGTTCACTTACCAGCCTTTTGTCCTGATGCTTTAAGATGATCTTAGTATCAGCATTGACCAGTACTGCTTCGCCTACACTGGACTTTTTGATCTCTCCCAAGCCTTGTGTGATGATGCAAACAGCACCGTTATTTTTTCTAATCGTTCTAAAAAGCTCATTGATAAACTCCTGCAAGCTTCCTGAAAGCATAGTCCAGGCTTCATCCAGATAGAGGTACTTGATTTCATCAGGATACTTTCTGATCTGGTCCAGGGCAAGTTCAGTGATTAGAAGTGTTACCAGTGGATACAAAACCGGATCAGTATTGATCTTGTCCATGTCAAAACAAACAAGTCTATGCTCACTGATGCTAATCTCCTGTACTGCATTGAGCACTTGCCGATATTCTCCCGAGACAAAAGGCCTCAGCACCGTTAAGAACTGCTCCATATCAAAGTACCTGATCTCAGAGCGGTATTCTTCTTCTGTGTGGTGAATCCTGTGGTACTGCCGAAGGAAATGAAAGAAAGAGTTAACCCCCGGATAGGATGAAGGGTTCTCATCCAGATGTTGGTAGTATCGTGGAAGGATCAATTTGAAGATTGCCCTTTCAGCAGGCTTCAAGTCCTGGCTAGTTGATCCTTCTGATTTACCTCCTTTCCAAATGGTGCTTAGCACTGCAATCAAGAAGTTACTCTTCTCTGCCGTAAGCACATACTTTCCTTGCTTATCTTTCTCTAACAAGAATGGATTAAAAGCCAGGGGCTTTTCCGCACTGTATTCAAAATAGGTCTCATCAAACCGTTTACCATTCAGGGCATAGATCACATTCCTGTATGTACCTCCTTTGTCAATGATGATCTGCCGGGCACCTCGCTCTAACCTCTGGGCAATGAAGTTACCCATAGTGTAAGACTTGCCAGAACCTGAAGGGCCAATGACTACACAGTTCTGATTGGCTTGCCGGGTGTTAAAGAGATTTACCAGCAAAAGATTGCCAAACCTGTCACAAAGGTAGTCGCCTACTCGTTCTCCATGCCAAGAAGTCATAAAGTGCAGGTAACAGGCAGCAAGGTCAGCGGAGGTGATGAGCCAGCGGTAGTGCTGAAAACCGTTGCCCGGCAAAGAAGCAAAGAATAGATTAGCCGTATCAAAACTCTCCACAATAGCCTCTGCTCCATAGAACTGACGAATGGCTGAGATGGTCCTTTCAACATAGGATTTCCTTAAGGGCTCATCACTCTCAAAGACCATCACTGACTGATGAAGGCTCACAAGGCCAGTGTTACCTGATCTGACATAAGCGGTGAACTCTTCTAATTCCCGAGATTTCAACTCATGATCCTGGGTGGTGAGCCACTCTAGTGAATCGTTCAATTTTCTCTCGAAGTCCAGGTTTTTCAGCTCTTTTTCAGTGTCTTCCACCAGCAAACTCTGGGTTACCACATGAGGAAATTGCATGTACTGGGATAGCTGATAGGTATAGGGACTACTCACTCCATAGTGATTTTTGACACTGGCAAAGACTTCACTGCCTTGACCGGTCATAGTAATGACATTGGCTTTCTTTTCTCCCACTGCAAGACCTGAAAGATCATTGTAGATCACCCGGTTGAGACTTGTACACGACTCATCAAAAGAAAGATTGAGGTAGCGCAGGTACAGGTGATTCAACTCCTCTTCTTTAAGTCTGCTAAATGACACATCTTTTAAACTGTAGAGTCCTTTGATAAAGGAGGATGCCAGATTTTCAGCTTCTTTGAGTAAGTCCTCTATGCCATCAAATGGATTTTTTAAGATTGATCCTCCATAAGCAAACATGCTGCTCACTGGGTTGATCCGGTGAATAGATGTGTTGTCCATTCTTCCTTTGGCCCTGCTGGGAAAAGAAAGAAACAGATAACTCTCATGCAAAAGCGTTAATCGGGCAAAGAAATGCTCATGCAGTTTAGATTCATAGTAAGCTGAGCTCTTTATGTTTTCTGCTTTGTATTCTTTGTCAAAATAGACATCCGTCTTTTGCACTACGGTGCCCACCGGCAGCATCTTGAGCTGCTGGCTGAGCACATCATTGGCCTGACTGTACTGGCTTTCCGTCCAGGACTCTAATGGAGCCCCAGACACACGAAAGCCTATGCCTACCCTTCCGTCTTTGAAGATGACTTTATCTTCTTCCAAAGCAAAGATGGGAAGCCGGTCACGCAAGTAGGCAGATTTTTTCTTAACTGGTTTGATCAACATGGTTTGGTTTAATGTGGATTTAATAGTAGTCATTTTGATAGATCATTTCTCCTATTTCCCCAGACTTCCAAACACTTAGGCTGAAAGAAACGATAGGAAAGCAAAGAGAAAAGAAAACTGGGATGCCGACGCAGATTGACGCGCTTCAAAAGAAAGAAAGCAATAACGGTTGCTGCCAGCACCGCAAAGAAATAATACTTGCTTACCGGCAAAAAGAAGTTGATCACAATGCCCAGCACCATGGCCAGCGCCAAACCAAAGAGCAGAGCAAACAAATCCTGCATGGGCAGTCCCAGCAGCTGTGCTTTTCTTTCAATGGATTTAAATGATTTCATTCTGAAGTCTTTTCTAGTTGGTATCGTCTAAAAGGATATCTCCTCCCAAGAATGCGGCAAGGTCATCCACGATGAACTGAAAGCCTCCGAAAAGCGCAATAGCAATCACGATTCCGATCATGAACTCTACTTTGTCAGGTGCCCCGGTGAAGAACTTCATGGCGGCTTTGAATATGCCGATAGCAATGCCAATCAGAAATGCTACATTCAGGATGATGACGATCCAGCTTTTGATGCTGTTCATAGCATTCTCTACCATAGCCTGTCCAAAGGATTGCTGCATGGACAGCACAACAAATAATGTGAGTAGCATCAGCGGCCTGCTCTGGAATAAGTGTGTGGCAAGGTGCAAGACACGAGCTTTGACAAAAACATATAAGTTTTGCATAAGTAAAAAGGGTTTGGTGTACAAAATTGAGTTAATAAATACTTTCTGCATCAGACATCCCAGCTATGCTTTAGCATTTCCAGTCGTTCTACCTGCTTTTCCGGGTTGAGCTTAGGCTGCTTGAGTTTACTGGCTAAGATGAGCTTTGACTTTTCCTCTACTTCATCATGTACCACAAACTCAGAAAGTTTATATTCTTTAACCGGAATAGCAGGATGATTTTGACAGAAAATTTTTTCATGCTGACTGGCTTTTGCCCACCTTTTACACTGCCGGACAACCAAAAAGATCAGCAATACCCACAACAGCAGGGCAACCAAGGCTAGGGGTGAGTTCATTAAGTTTGATAGACTTTGTGTCATTTTGATGTTTCTCTTAAAAATATAATTATTACCAAAGTATCAAATAGCTATAAATATGGATAAATAACGTAAAATGATTATTTATAAATTATTGATTGTTAGGTGATTATAGTAAAAATATTCTTTTGCATGGCAATTAATGGGGCAAAAAATTACTTTCCTTTCTAAGCAATTTTGTAGAACAATATTGTAAAAGTTCAATTATTAGTTGATGTGAAGTATACTTAAACATCATCTGAAAACGCATAGGTCTGTTATGCTAAATAAATATTATTAGTTTTGCGTTGCGAAATGCACCAAAAATAGGTATATTCCGCAACGAAAAACCAAACTATGGGCACTGTAGCAGCATTTGTCAGAGAACTACAATCTTACGAGGAATTTGCTTTCTCCACAGAGGAGTTGCTGCAAAAGACGGCTGCCCCAGAGTCATCGGTCAGAAAAGAGCTCGCCAGGCTTTCCTCTGACCGGCAGGTCATCAACCTCCGGAAAGGATTTTATCTTATCATTCCTCCGCGTTATCAGCATTACGGCAAATTACCCCTTGAACTATATGTAGAGAAGCTCTTCAAATTTTTAAAGAAACCCTATTATATCGGCTTCTATTCAGCAGCAGCCTATTTAGGTGCAGCACACCAAAGGGTTCAGCAGGATTATATGATCACCGTGCCACCGGCATTGAGAAATATTACTAAAGGAAATATCAAAATCAGGTTCTTCAACAGCCAGAACTGGCCGGATAAAAACATCATACAAAAAAAATCGGATGCAGGATATTTCAAACTTTCCTCTCCGGCACTCACCTTTGCGGACTTAATTGAAAACCAACATCAGTTAGGCGGCTTAAACCGGATGCTGGCTATTTTAGAAGAACTTTCAGAATCTTTAGAGAAAAAGGATGTAGAAGACCTGCTTACCTGGTATCATAATAAAAGTGTGTTACAGCGCATGGGTTTCCTGTTGGAGGAAATAGAACTGAATAATAACTTAGCTCAGGTCATTTACGGTCACCTCAGCAAAGAGAATTTTTTTTCTACTCTGCTAAGCCCACATAAAGGACAGAAAGCCGGCAGCACAGGTAACCGCTGGAAAATAGATGCCAACATAGTACTTGAAAGTGATTTATGATTCCTAAACCATACATAGCCCAATGGAAAGATCATGCTCCCTGGAATACAAACGAACAGGTAGAGCAAGACCTGATCATCTCCCGAACACTGGTCGCTTTGTTTTCAGATGATTTCCTTAGGGAAAATCTGGCCTTCAGAGGAGGTACCGCACTGCACAAACTCTACCTGAAACCTGTGGGCGACATTCCGCCTCCAAGGTATTCCGAAGATATTGATCTGGTACAGATCAAAGAAGGCCCCATCAAGCCTATCTTGAAGCAGATTGGAGAGGTTATCAACTTTTTTGAAGAAGAAAGAGTGGTGAAAGTTAAGGCCAATAACAATACTTTGCTTTACCGCTTTTATTCTGAGTATGCACCGGACATACGGCTGCGCTTAAAAATAGAGATCAATTGCAGGGAACATTTTAATGTATTGGAGTGGCAATCTTTTCCTTTTAAAGTCAGCAATGATTGGTTCTCCGGCAAAGCTGAAATTACCACCTATCATATCAACGAATTATTAGGCACCAAACTCAGGGCATTATACCAGCGCAGCAAAGGCAGAGATCTCTTTGACTTATTCTATGCAGATCAGCATATAGCCTTTGATAGAGATCAGCTCATACATTGTTATCAGGAGTATATGGCATTTGTAGTAGGTAAGTCCCCCACCGCGAAACAATTCCTGCTTAACCTGGAAGAGAAACAAGCAAACCCTGATTTTACAGGAGATCTGGAAGGACTTTTACGACCTGGTATAACTTACGATGCGGACAAAGCTTTTGATTGGGTAAAATCTTTGGTGGAAGATGGATTGAACCTCAGATAACGAAACGCCTATTAACAAATATAGACCAATCTTTTTCAATCCCACCTGTACCTCACCGGACTACTGCTCAGGATCTTTGGCTTGACGGAAGCAGTAGGAATGTTACCTTCTGAGGATTGGAAGAGTTATTAGTAAAGTTTGAGAGCATATAAAGATGGCACTAAGAGATGTTTAGATTTTTTTAGAAAATTTAGGCAGAAAAGAGATAGTAAATAGGGATTAAATAAACCAAGGAGTTCTTTCCAAAGCTGAATGAAGTTTAAAATTACCTCCTTGCCGGAGGAAGGCCGCCGTTAGATAGGCTATATTTCCTGCGTACTTAGTAGTGATCGGTTCAGCACACCAAGAATCTGTAGATGCCCAGTTTAGCTTAGTTAAGCTTAACACATGAGAGGCGAAAATTCGCATGTCCGGTTCAATAACTCTTCCGTTTGCATCCTCACTGTAGACGTTAATTTCTAAAGCTTTGGGCGTTCCCAAAGCATTCCGATAAGGGTTATGACCGGAAGTAGAGAGATAGATTTGATTACTACTACCGACAACATATCTACCTCTGGCTAAACTTCCGTTAGTTTCAGCGCGGCTGTCGTAGAAACGTAGTTTGTGATCTGTATTAATCCAGACAAACACATAGTTTCCTCTGGGGCGGATACTTCTAGCAGCTTGTAAAATTACCTTTCGGTCTTCTTTGGAGAACTTAGCTGAGTAGTGAAAACAAACCGTAGGCTCTTCTGAAAGGTCAAGTCTGGCCAGTGTAGTTTTTACAAGTTGATCGTAATGCTTAGCTTTTTCTTCGAAAGAAAAAGCGTCACTACCTCCTGAATAAAATTCCCATCTTCCGTATTGATTAAATACGTTAGCGAATGCCATCAGGCGACTGTTTTGCGCTCTAGAGCTTTGGGTATACGATAAGCCAACGAAAAAGTCACAATCAGGAATAGATTCTGGAAGCACCCAAGGTGTCTGTCCGCATTTGGCAACGATATTCAAGGCTAGATTCAAGTCTTTGAAATCGGGATTTGATAGAGTGGCTGAACTGATCATTTGGCAAGGTATCCCTGCTTCAAATAGTATTCTCTTGACTTTGTAGTAAGGAGAGTTCTCATCATCCTTCGCATATCCCTCATTTGGACAATGAACCAGAAATATTCTTGGTAGATTAGTATTACCGTACCAGTTTGGGTGTTGTTCTAATAGTCTCTTTACCTCTTTCTCCAGATGCTCTTGGTCTGCATTGATGATGGTACTATAGAGAAATTTGGTTCCGAACGTTCTTTCGCTTCCCTTGAATTTAAATTTTCCATTTCTTAGTCTACTAATCAAATCTTCCATCTGCGATGTGAGAGCCCGGCTACACAGAGGGATGATCTCTACATCTTTAGGATTGTTCTCGTAAGAGCCAAAAGCGGTAATCCCTTGCCTTATATCTGCTTCAGCATGGTGTCTAGAAAATTCAACTTGCGGCTCTTTTAGGCTATCTGCTTTCAATTGATGGAGTCCATCGCCACGAGAAGATATAAGCAGAGGTGTACTTGCTAGAGAGATTGCTTGATTAGAAAAGCTAAGTGGAAAAATATTTCGTAGCAGATCATCAACTAGATTTTGGGTGCGCTCAGCCCGCAGTCTTGAAGCATCTCTACCCTGCATCAGAGAAGCTTTTTTAATTTCTTTGGTTAAATCGT
The DNA here is from genome assembly GCF_029504655.1 of Catalinimonas alkaloidigena. NCBI lineage: Bacteria > Pseudomonadati > Bacteroidota > Cytophagia > Cytophagales > Catalimonadaceae > Catalinimonas > Catalinimonas alkaloidigena. The sequence goes on along the minus strand of NZ_JAQFIL010000001.1, from coordinate 5,176,020 downwards.
AGCGGACATTCTTCCTTTCCAACACCTTTTCAATAAGTGCCAAAGGTAACCTTGGAATTATTTTACTGTTAGGTATCTTCTCTACCAAATCAGTATTAAAGACAAATACTTCGCTGTATTCGCTTTCAACGGTAGTTATCTTGCCTTTAGACCATCCTTGAAGGTTAGCCATACATCTTAAACTATAACCATTTAAAACTTGCGTTGAAAAGCACTCGAGGCACGTAGCTAGATTGATTACGCTTTGTAGTTCTACTGTATAGTCTACTATCAAATATTGCTTTCCGAAGTATTGCCTAATTTGAAAAGAATAAGCTGGGAACAACCGAACAATCTCTGATACCTTATCAGGTGCTGGGTTAGATAATCCTTTTCTATGTGCTACTAGGAGTCCATATCTGTCTTTGTCAATAAACCAACCGTTGGCTGCTAGCTTATTTTTAAAAGTTGATAATATCTCACGACGGCGTTGTCTGTTTTCTTCAATATTATCAGAGAATCCGGTTAGCCGATACAGATTAGTGTACTCAGGGTAACCTTCGGCTGCGTTAAGATTTGGTACGTCTTTACGAAGCGAAGCATTGTTTCTAAGTACCAATGTAGTTTCGACGGCTGTCGTCTTGTATTCAGGCGCGGGTAAACCAAGCTTAGCCGTCTCTTCACGCATCCTTCGGGTTCCTTCTTGTAAGGCTAACACAAAGGCTCTACCCTGCACATCCTTCATTTGACCCAACCATTCCATAATCTTAGGATTTCTGCTGTAGTGCTGTAGCCTTGTATCATCCAGAGAGAAATGATCAGGGACGCTGTGATCTTGAATAATATTACCAGGATTGATTACTACGAAAGCATCTGTATATTTTTCACATTGGATAGGGCGAGTGATAGCATAATCTCTATGCGCTACAGCATTAACAACAGCCTCATCAATAGCGATAAGGGGGTATTCCGGCTCGTCGGTAAATCCACCACCTTCTTTTCGTTTCTGATAGGTTTCGAAGAAAGCTGATTCGCTTATGAATGTCCTGAAGTCGCGGATTTGCTTTGTTAAGGGTCCCTTGAATTTTTTATCATATGTGGGAGTGGGGCGGTTGTCACGTTCTTCATAGGAACTATCAAAACGCAGCAATCGGATATACGCGTGTGCGATACTGTTTCCCGGAAACTGAGAGAAAAACAATTTTCCAGCGTTAGTGAACCATTCTCCGGTGATATCAATGCCACCAGCGCGCTTTAAACAATCAATAGTAGCCCATTCGTAGGAAGTATTACTCAAAAAGCCTTTGACAAATTCTCTGTAAACACCTTGATCTACTTCATCTTCGCTAAACCTTGAGCAATTAGTATTCTCATAATCTACAATTCCTTTTTCTCTTTTTAGCCTTTCGACGTCTTGATCATTTAGTTCCAAATTCTGTATGCCACCTCTTCGGAAAGCTTTGCGGGACTGACCTACAGTAGCGCAAATAGTGTTAACGGAGCAGGAGGTATAGATCAAAACTATTTCTACGTCGTTTCCTACTACTGTTTGTTTATGAACTTTTGCTTGATAATTATGACCCACCAAATAGTCTATGCTACATAGTGAATTTACTTGTTCCTCAGATAGATGATTTAAACCCGGTACACTTCCATCAGAAGCTATGCCCAATACTAACAATCCACCTTCCTTGTTTTCATTAGCAAATGCAGATATTGTTTCAGCTATCTGACTGTTCCGAAAGTTTTTAAGGTCGCCTCTACTTACTTGTCCATTTGATCCTGCTCTGCAAACTTCTTTTCTATCAAAGTGCTGCCCCTCAAAACTCCTGTCATCGCTGACGGTTAGAAAATCCCAATACCTTCCTGGATTATCATATACTTCTTTTGGTAAGTAGTTGTTCGACATTAAGTTTAGGTATTAAATTGAAGTCTTTGTATAAAACAAATAATAATAGTACATGTGCAATTAAACAAAAAATTTTATTTGTCGCTATTTATCAAGCTTTTTCAACTAATCCAGTCATTGCTTTTCAGTAGGGAAGTACAACTGAAATGTGCTCTCGAGAATATATTTATTGTTTTCTGGTAGCCAGATTTTAATTAGTGCTTCATTTTTATCATCACATAGTAATTCGCCATTGGTGGGGTTTTCAAAACATTGCTCTACGAACTGACTTATTTAGCCAAGTAAAATTGTCTACTAAAGCTTTTCCTAGACTCAAGCTCCTCAAGTAAACGGATTAGTCAATTCTATAGCCGCCCAATCCTTCTACTACTGGTCTTTTTTTTTAAATACACTCTCAAGTATTACAAAAAATACAAATACCCACCGCACAAGGTTCATGCAAATGGATAGAGCAATTTAGGCTTGGTTGCTGGAAAATAAGCAAGAAATTCCGGCATAAAGCTATCCCTCAATCCCTCCGCTAGTTTATTCCGTTGCTTCGTTGCCCGAATTCCAGCCTCAAGCCTGATAGTCTGCTCATCAATTTTTTTCACCGTCCCACCCCGGGACACAAACCCATTACACGTATGAAAAAGCACGGAAAATCCCCGGTACGTCAGGATGTCTACCAGATAATCACTGACATTATCCTTGACAAATTAGACCAAGGTGTCATCCCCTGGAAACAACGCTGGAACGCTCAAGGCCCAGCTGCCAATTATCTCACCAAGAAACCCTATCGTGGCATCAATGCATTATTGCTCAACTGCTTTAACTTTGCCCAGCCTTACTTCCTCACTTTCCGGCAAGCCCAACAACTGGGAGGAAGAATAAAGAAGGGTTCCAAATCGCTTCCGGTGATCTACTGGCAGTGGAATTTTTACCGCAAGCTTACCGGCCGCAAGCTCACTGAAGAAGAAGCCAAAGCTCTGCCTAATACTGAAGTGGAACGCAAAGCCTTCCTGCGCTACTATTCAGTATTTAATATCCAGGATACCGAAGGTATTGCCTTTGATTTACCGTCTGAAAACACCTTAATTTTAAATGATGAAGACAAACTGATGCAAGGCTTACAACCTCTTAACACCATGCCGCATCCGGTAGCTGTCAAGACCGAGAGCAATACGCCCTTCTACCACCCAAAAAGGGACTACATCAATATGCCACCCATGACAGCATTTTATAGCACCGAAGCGTATTTTCAGGTACTTTACCACGAACTTACGCATGCTACTGGCCACCAAAAGCGCCTGAACCGTACCAGTGTCACTGAACCCCAACGTTTTGGCTCATGGACGTATGGCCAAGAGGAACTTATTGCCGAGATGGGAGCAAGCTTCCTTTCCAACCTGATGGGATTGCAAACCGAAGAAGAACTTACCGATTCAGCTGCCTATATCCAGGGATGGCTCAAAGTACTGCATGATGACAAGCGTTTCGTCGTAGAAGCAGCCCAACACGCCCAGAAAGCAGTAGATTATATACTAGGTAATAACGAGGGGGGAGATTGACCTTCCTTTTTTTGCTAAAACCATTACAGAATACTCCAAGTGAGAGCTGGAGATGATATAGCATCTACTTTCTCTCGGTGGCACATTCATGGTTTGCAAAAATAGCTTTCCTGCCTTCATCTGTGTCAAGAGCTTCCGTCATAAAGCCAGGTGCTCAGGCTCAGCGAGTATAAGCCTTTTCCTCTTGACACAGATACCCACAACCCACAAGTGGAGCAAAGCTAAGGTGAGGCAAACATGATGTGTCACCTAAAGAAAAAATGCTATGAAACCATCACCTGCTTCACCACTTTACCAAGTCTCAGAAATCACGCTTCACTACCAAAGCAAAGTAAAAGCTTCCCTACGTCCCAAGGTTACCTCTTCAGAAGATGCCTATCGTATCCTCCATCTACATTGGGACAAAAACAAATTGGAACTGCTGGAAGAATTTAAAATCCTGCTGCTCAACCGTGCCAACAAAGTGCTGGGTATTGTCAACATTTCTTCGGGTGGCATTGCCGGGACCGTAGCTGATCCCAAGCTGATATTTGCTGCTGCTTTAAAAAGTTCTGCTAGTTCCCTTATTTTATCACATAATCATCCGAGCGGGAATCTGACGCCCAGCCAGGCGGATTTGCAGCTTACACGCAAACTCAAAGAAGCAGGAAGCTTTCTGGATTTACCAGTACTGGATCATATTATTATTACACCTGACCCAAGTTATTATTCATTTGCTGATGAAGGGGTGCTTTAGAGCATTCCTTTTATTTGATAACCCACCCACCGTGGAGACCAATCTTTTAATGAAGACGTAAAAAAAATTGAAAGGTGAAAACGCTTTAAAACTCACTTGCCAAACACACTCCAAACGCACAAGCTCAAAATGAATGGTAACAAAGTTAGGGTTGGTTGGAGCCAATAGTGCAAATCCAGGCACCGTAAACCGCTTTGCTATTTAGCTTCTCCTCATACCCATATTTGCACTAATGTCCCAAAACCCTGGTTGCGGTCATCATTAATTTTTCACTTAAAACTTTTACGCTATGAACTGCACACAATGCCAACGAAACACGCAAGCTGACTGGAATTACTGCCCGGATTGCGGCCAAGCTATCACAGAAGTGTCTGAGAATGATGCAAGCCAACATGAAACTATCCAGAGGCTCGCAGACCCCGATGACTTTCCAATGGGTTTTCATCCTCAATTGTATGACTTGTGAAAACCAGAGTTTGCAGGTACCTAAGTTTTTTAAGAGGTACCTGCTCACTATAAAAACGATCTCTTCAAAATTGAAACAAACTTAACTACTAATCCCACCCACCCTTTTAGCGGAGGAGCTGTATGGGTTAGAATGTGTTAATTAGCCCCTCGCCCAAGAGAAATCATGCCTGCACATTTATCGCTGCAGTGACCTCTCTTGGTCGCCCACCACAACCCAAACCAGGCTAGCCCTTTGCCACTCATTCCGCTTCTTTAAAACGCAGTACAAAGCTAACCCACCAGCCTCCGCAGTCCTGCCATTCCAAGAAGCTCCATGGCCAGCGCAATGCTCTACTGTTTGCATTGTGTTTTGCCTGCCACTTTGAAAGCTGTGTCTATCCCACACAACTCGGGAAAACTGATCCCAATAAAGAAGGGGAAGGATATTCAGTTTTTCTTTTTTATTTCGTATACCGTGTTATATCTTCCAACAATTAAAAACAAATAGTATGAAAGCTTACTGTAAAGTTCGTAATTAGCGGAAAACAATACGTAATACTATGTCGGAAGATCAAAAAAGTGTTCATGAGAAGTTTAATGCGGTGTTCAAAGCCCTAGGCACCAATGCCTATCAGGTAAGCAAACGCTTAGGTTTAAGCCGTCCTGATAAATACTACAAGATAGAAAAAGGCCAGGCCAAACCCAGCTTTGAAACGCTCTCAGAAATCATTCAACTCTATCCCCAGGTCAACGTCAACTACTACTTCAAAGATGACGTGCCCATGTTTGAAGAAGAAATGAACTTATTTTCCCAAGCTTCTGATGTCCAAAACCTCCGTATCAAACACCTGGAGCAAAAAATAGCCATGCTGGAAGCCCAGAACCAGGAACTCATCCAACGACTGGAAAACACTCAAAACAAATGATCAAGAGCGTTTTGTAATAATCGATTTTTTAGGTAGCAAAACGCCCTTCGCGCCATCTTACGCCCCGGACCGTCCACCTTCCATCCTTTGTAAGTTAAGCAGCCTCTAATTTTCTCTGTCAAGGCAAAATGAATCAGCCTCGTTCCTCGCCTGTCCTTGACAGAGAAACCCGGCTGCTTATCTGTCCCATGTGGGGGAAGGCTGGCAGCGGTGTCCGGTCCTCTTGCCAATTCCTGATTTTTTGTGGGGGAGAGGTTAACTACAGTGCATTTTCCATACCAACTTGTCATAAAATACGTATTTATTTCATGCTTTTTGATAATTACTCCGAAATTATCTACATATAATACCATAAAATCAGCTTGTAGAGGCTAATTTACTTGATTTATTCATATTGTATTTGCTATTGAATATTGGTTTTATACGCATAATAGTTGTATATTGAAGTATAATCAATCAGCAAGGTGCACCCCGGGTTGAGGTATGAATTAACCTTATTTTCTAACACAAAATTTTAAAAGATCATGGCAAAAGTAAAAGACATTTCAGAGGTTAGCAACGAAGCAGGTAACGACAATGCTGCTGTATTAGCAACGCCCAACTTTTTTGACAGAGGGCATGAGATACCCGAAAAACGTAACCAGTTTATGAAGATGGAATACGGGAAGAACCGTTTCCGCTTTGTAGGAGGCCCGGTATCAGGTTTTATCTTTTACGGCACGATGGAACGGGAGGACGGTACAGAAACTACCAAGCCCTACCGCAGACGGGAAGTAGACGGTGAATTCTCCGTAGAGGAAATGATCAACCGTAATGCTAAGTTGAAGAAAGACGGTGAGATGGAACGCCAAAAATATTTCATTGCCAGTCTGGTGTACAACTACCAGAAAGAAAAGCTACAGGTCCTAGAGATCACACAAAAGTCTGTCTTGAAAGCTTTGAAAAGCTATGTTGAAAGCGAGGAGTACGGCCACCCTAGCGGTTATGACCTGACCGTAGAAAAGAAAGGTGAGGGCCTGAATACTGATTACACAGTAGTAGTCAGCCCTCCCAAACCTTTGTCCGCAGAGATTGAAACCGCTTTAGGGGAAGTCTCCTGTGACCTGGAAAAAATCTTTGAAGGGGAATACCCATTAGGGTAAGCTGTTATTTGAATTCTAAAAGGGAGAGAGATTTACCTTTCTCTCCCTACCATTCATTTTCATTTTACGATCAAACCAAACCGAATCATGTTAGCTAAATATACCCAAATTAAATCCTCTGCGATCATCAAATTTCAAACTGAAACCAACAAGAAAATCAACAACCTGGTCCGGGTGATGAAGATGGTTGAAGTCGTCAATGACGAAGGGGATAAGGCCATAGTGGCTGCCGCCATCCGTGAAGGTAAGCAGCTGATTAAACAGGTAGGTGCAGCACGTAAGGCCATCACCACCCCTATGCAGGATGAAATCAAGAACTGGATCGCCAGGGAAAAAGAATTGATTACTCCTATTGAAGAAGCCATCCAGAAAGCCGATAATCTGATTCAACAGTTCAACGCCCGGATCGCAGCTGAGCAACAAGCGATGCTGGACAAAATTGCCCGGGAAGAACAGCAACGTTCGAAAGAAGAAGGCGGTAACGCTGAACAGGTACGCCAGGAAAGCCAGTTCAAGCGACAGATTGCAGTAGCCCAGCATAGTATCGATGGAGTGAGAAAAGTCTGGACGTTTGAGGTCAAAGACCTTTCCCAAGTGCCCCGCCACTACCTTATGCTTGACGAGCAGAAAGTCAGACAGGCTATCCGCGAGGGAAAACGTGATATTGCCGGACTGTCCATCTTCCAGAAGCAACAAACGGTTTATCGGTAGCAGTAAGGATGGAAAAGGGAGACAGAAGAGCGGAGACAGTTTTCCGTTTCCGGCTTCCTCTTTCATCATAGCTCATTGTTCCGCTCCACGGCGGCATTCTACATTGTTCATTGTCATGTCTTACTACCAACTACAGCGGATCAGCAACAGCGATTTAAGTATTGCTGAGCATATCCTAAGCAATACACCTTACCAGAAGCCGGAAGCAGCTTTTCGTTTGGGAGGGGCTTTTCACGAACTGCTTTTAGAGCCGGAGAAATTCCGAACTGAAAGCTGCATTGATTTAGACATCAAAATGCTTTATCGCATGTACCGCACTGTCATCAGTAACCAATTCTGCAAAGGATTGCTTCAAGATTCAGAGAAGGAAAAAGTCATTCTCTGGCAGGAGCCAACCAGCGGTATTTTGTGTAAGTGTAAACTTGATTTGATTGTTAACACTGAGACAGATAACCCATCAGTGATAGATTTTAAGACGACTTCTACTACCAGCCTTGCCGCATTTATTCAAAGTTGTCAGGAGTATCATTACGACCGGCAGATGGCTTTTTATGCTGATAGTATTGATGCCAAGCAGGTATGCCTGATTGGGGTAAGCAAAAAAGCCAAACGGCTATTCTTTGTCCAAAAGTTTAGCAACAGCCAGTTTATCGCCGAAGGAAGAAGGAAATACCAACACCTGCTACAAAGAGTCAAAGAGCTAGACCTGTTTGAAACGATTTACTACGAACGCAAAAACGGTAGTTTTCACCTGCATGAACCTACTACAGCTTATCTCTGATTTTTTATTCTAAACCCTAAGACCCCGGATCAAGTCCGAGGTAAACTCCCAAACCCAATGGAAAGAAGAATACATCAGTTTTTTGAAAAGATTGCCGAGAGTCTGTTTACCCTGCCTCCCATCATGATTGGCATGTTTGCCATGTATGCTTATCTGGTGTATGAAAGCCAGGCACTGTTAATTAACCAATTACCGGATACGATCATCGGCTGGCAAAGAAAAGGGGCAGCATGGTTTCTCTCCGTAGCTATTCACTTGACAATTCTTACCACTGCAGCCAACAGTAAACTTGTCCATCAGGCATTTCCGGTACTCTTTGCTTTTGCCGGTTACTTCATTACTACTCTTTTTTTTGATGCCTGGGACTTTAGTAAATCTACTCAGGATATTTTCATAAGCCAACTTTTTAGCCTGTTGATCGCAGTGATCAACTACCTGTTTGTATACCTCTTCGTAGGCAAGTGGAAAGAGTTGAAAGGCCAACAAGCTGATCAGCAGGCTTTACAACAGGCTCAGCAAGCAGCTACCAGACTCAAGGAAGAAGTTACCACTGCTCACCAATCCCTAACCAATTTGCAAGCACAACTCACCAAACGTAACGAAGAGCTTTCCGAAGGCAAGCAGGCTTTAACGAAATTACAACAAACCTTAACTAAGCAACAACGAGAGCACCAGGAGGAACTACAAATGGTGGCTGAGAACCGGATGTGTGTTAGCTGTGGTTTTCAAGCCGATACCTATCAACAACTCTCCCGCTACAAAAGAGACTGTGAGCAGTGTCAGCTAAAAAGAAAAGCACAGAAGCAGACGAGTAGTAATGGAAAAGTAGTCGCTGAAAAGTAGATGTTGTAAGGGTAATATTACCAGAAGACGATGGGGATATAATTTAAAGTATATAAAATATAAATAATTATATATAAATTTGGTTTTTACTGCGATATGGTATCCTAAAAACCAATGATTGTGTCCTACGAACTCAACATCATTCACCAAGTAGTACAGGGAAGCCTGTCACCTTTGTATTTTCCTACTGAACCTTCAGAGCAAGCCCGGTTTTATAAGCACCTTTCAGAAGTGCCAAAGACTTGCGCCAGACAAATTCATGCTCGGTTTGGGCAATCTGAAGATCAGTCACTTTCAGTTGAATCCCTTGACATAAAACTTTTAGACCGCTATCGCCCTCCAGTATTTGTAGCTTTAAACCATAAAGTACAAGTCTACGAACAGCAAGCAGGTGAAGTACTTTTAGACATGGTACTACAACGGCTTTCCCTTGCCTCTGAATCAATCATTGAATGGTACCACTGGCAAGATGAAAGCGGTAGCGTTCACTTGGAACTGTATGCTTATTATCCATTGGATTCCTTAAGCTTTGAGGAAAGACGTTACCACTTTTACCAAAAGCTTTTGATTGAGCAGGTAGCATTGGTACAGCAGAAAATGCTTAACTACACCTTTCAGGCTGCTTCAAAGGATGTAGCCCAAAAGTATGTGCAGGACCATCAGCAAACATTAATCACTTATGCCAGACACCTCATGGAACAATTGGGGGACACAGATTTGCTGATGTATACTTTCTCAGGTGAATATAGCCTCCCGGACATTTCTAAGCACATTTTCCTGGGGTTACAAGAACTCATTGGCTTTATTGAAAAGCAATTTGCCCAGTATATAGACATCCATGCAGCAGTTCCTTATCACGATCATATACAGATCCTTAACCACTTGTCGGGGCAGCTTAACACAGTTCAAAATGCTTTAGCACAGTCTGAGGTAGATCCATCCCTACACGGCATTCTATCAGGCTTTTTTGTCAAAATCAAGGGGCTTGCCCATCAGAAAGCCAGTTATCTTCAATTAAGAAAGTACCAACAGCTTTTGCAGGGACTTGAAAAAATAGTAAATGAAAGACATTTCAATGAAGAAGAACTGACTACGGTATTGATTTCCCACAATTTTGACGACGAATCATTTGTAGGGTGGTTTATTGACCGATTGAAAGTAAAATTAGACATACAGCAAACAAAAAGTGAAAAGCTAGGAATTTTGTACTACTACCAAAAATTCTGCAAGCAGTTGCCTGTTCAGTACAGCTTACAAACAGAAAACATATCAGCAAATGAACGAATTTTAGGCTGGCTCAGGGAAGAGATTGCTTACCTGGAAAAGTATCCTTCACTAGTGTCTGAACCCTTGCTTACTATCAATGATGAAAAGGTCAAGACCAACCTTTCAGTGGCACAAGTCTCACTTTTGATAAAATTATTTTTGGAGGTAGATCTTTTTCCAGAGCAGAATCAAAATAATATCTACCGGCGCTTTAGTGAGATCTTAAGCTCTACTCAACAAGAGGAAGTGTCGGCCAAAAGCCTGAAAGCTAAATTCTATCAGCATGACCAGCATACCATATCCATATTGAAGGACAAAGTCATTGCCATGCTGAATTACTTAAACAAAATATCGTAGCAGGTAAACATAGGCCAAAACAGTCTTCATTCTGGAGTAAAGCAGTTAAAATCTTGCTACTTTTCACTATACAAAAGTAAGGGGAATCAAAAAAAATAAATTTATAATCTTCTGATTGTCAAGGGGTTTACAGGGGGTTGATTAACCCCGTTAACTGTTTTGGTATTCCTCTTTTTTTCTACTTGCAGACATATTATTCATCAACAAAAATTGAAATTATGTCTGCACAAATTATCACCACCGATGACCTGTTTCTTTTCAAGCAGGAGCTGGTAGAAGAACTTAAAGTGGTTCTTTCTAAGTCCCATCATGAACCAAAGCGATGGCTGCGCTCCCCGGAAGTCAGGAAGATGCTGGCCATCTCAGCGGGAACACTACAAAACCTTCGCATCAACGGCACCTTACCCTACAGCAAAGTAGGTGGAGTGATTTACTACCCTTACGACGGCATTATGAAAGTCATAGAGGAGAACCTGGTAAACGCCCATCAGCTATGAGAAAGGAGCACTCATTACCCACTTACCAGATCAATCTGCCAGCGCAGGTACGTTTTGATCCTAATCTGTCCGCCCACGCCAAGCTCTTGTACGGTGAAATCAAAGCCCTCTGTGATCAGCAAGGCTACTGCTGGGCGGGTAACAACCACCTGGCATTTCTCTACAATGTGCAAGCTAAAGTGGCCTCTCGTTGGATCAACCAGCTTGCTGAACAAGGGTATATAAAGGTTGAAGTTTGTCACGGAAATCAACGTAAAATTTTTATCAACAGCGATCTACCGGAAAAGGGTGCCCCACCCCCTTCTTCAGTAGATGGGGGCAACTCAAAAGTAGAGGCCGGTCTACTGAATAATAGATCGGATGGGCAGTTACACCTTATTAATAATTTTATCGATTATAATGATCGAATACATAGTGTATCTACCCTTGATTCATCTACTTTAAAGTGGAGGGAGCAAGGAGAAAAAAAACCAGAAGAAAGGAGATCTATTACTGGCGAGGTAAAGCGCCAAACTTCAACCTCCCCCCCGGTTGCGGCGTCCCCCCCTCCAAGAAAAAAAGAACCAACCCAGAAGTTTGTCAAGCCTTCGGTGAGTGAGGTGGAGGAGTACATGAAAAGCCAGTCAGAACTCTGCCCGGATAGCCTCACTGCCCGAGGACAGGCCCTTCGCTTTGTCAACTACTACGAAGCCAATGGCTGGAAAGTAGGCCGTAACGATATGCAGGACTGGCAGGCAGCGGCCAACAACTGGCTACTCAATGCCAAAGACTATGCTAATCAAGCAAGTAAACTTTCAAGAAACGATATCTCATCTCCAAACTTTGACCCCTATGCAAGCAGATTACACACCGGTGGAAGGCAAGACTACAGCATTCCGCTCTAACGAACCTAATCCTATGAAATTTGAAAGCCTGTGGGAGTGTTTTGTAGAGCACGCGCAAAGCACGATACCCAACTTCACTGTGGACGCCACAAATCGCCCGGTTTTAGAGGCTGTACTGGCTTATTTTACTAGTAATGAGACTTGGCATCAGAAACTGGGCATCAATCCGGAAAAGGGCTTATTTTTGCTCGGTCCGGTAGGCTGTGGTAAAACAACCATCATGCAGTTGTTTGCCCATCAACGTTTCCATCTGGTAGCTACCCGGGATATCGCCAAAAATTTTATCAAGGATGGTCATTCAGTCTTGGAACGCTACGGAACACAGTCCTTCCGAAAGAAGCATTTAGGGCATGGTCCGATATTGCAGTACGACCAGCCGATTACCTACTGCTTTGATGACCTGGGGGTGGAACCCAACACGAAAGTCTATGGAAACGGCTGCAATGTCATGGCTGAGATTTTACTGGACCGTTACGATCAGTTCGTCCGTTACGGCATGCTTACCCATATGACCACCAATCTGAGCGCCGACACACTGGAACGATTGTACGGCGACCGGGTACGCTCCCGGCTGAGGGAAATGTTCAATTTGATCAGCTTTCCAGTGGAAGCACCGGACAGAAGGAAGTAGTGCTAATGAATAAATCCAGAGTTTTTCACAGCAAGATGGGTAAGTGCAAGTTCTTTGTAAATACTTGTATTTCAAATAGTTGTAAAAACATGGTTTTTATGGAAAGTACTTTTGCCCTTTAACCCTCTCATTATCAACATCAAACAAGTACCTATACATGAGTACCTCTAAAAAAGTAAACGTATCCAGCGCTTTTCACAAGCGGTTGGAAGCGGAGTCTCAGCGGCTCAAACTCTCTTACAAAGAGTACCTGGAAGCAGCAGGAGAGTTCTTCCTTTCCCGCAAGATTGACCCACGAAGTTATCAGGCAGGACAGAGTGATGAGTTTGCCCAGTTGTTGCGCCATGCTGTGGACCGTATTTTCTCTTACCTGGTTTTTCAGGAACAGCATATCTTGAGGGCCATGCATACCGAAGCCAGTAAGGCACGAATCATGGGTGAATTGGCAGTCAACCATTTGCTTACTCTCATTACAGAAGATCAGGCTACTTACAAGCAATTACAGCAACAGGATCAGCAATACTTGTCAGAACGCTTACGCCAGGTGGCTGATCAGTTGGATGCTAGTAATCAATCTTCAAAACCATAAGCACTTAAACTCCGGATCAGGTCCTGAATATATTTCAGGATCAAATCCGAGGTAAACCCTAAACTCCAAACTTTAGCCAATGCACAGTAAAATCATTAACCCCAGAAGGGATGGACGATTTGTGTTTGCCAATCGCACTTCCAGTAGTAAGACCGTTAGCTATTTGGGACACGAAGCAAGAGAACAGGATAAGGAGGCCAGCTTCTTCAACGATGAAAAATCAGATATCAGGGCAGGGCAGGTGAAAGAGGTCATTGATGGTAATACCAAAGGCTTGAGAAAACATCAGGAAAAGTTCTATTCCCTGGTGCTTTCTCCCTCTCCTTCAGAATTGGAACATATTGGAAATGATCCACAAAAGCTAAAAAGTTATACTCAGCAAGTGATGGAGAACTATGCCGGGAATTTTAACTTACCCAATAAGAAGAGATTAAGATCTTCTGACATCATCTGGTTTGCTACCTTTCATGAGGAGCGGAAGGAAAAAGAAGGTGAGCAAAAAGGACAAACCAAAAACGGTAACCATACCCACATTCATATTCTGGTGAGTGCAAAGGACAAATCTGGAGAGCACAGACTCAATCCCAGAGGAAGAAAAAGCCACTTCACTTTCAAAGACTGGCAGGTGCAGAATGGAAAGACCTTTCAGCAAATGTTTGGCTATGAGAAAGCGACAATCTCAGAAAAGCTTACACAAGGCATGCCTCAGGAGCAGGTAGAGAGGCATCGGGAACGTATCCGGTATAGGGTGGAATACCTGAACCAGTACTTTGTGGGAAACCAGAAGGTAGAGGTAGACAAAGCTTTGTCCATTGCTGAAGAGAAGCAATACGGAAAAGGATTCTTCTTTAACCTGTACCGATTAACCCAGCATTACCAGCAGGGAAAGCTTGTCCATGATCCATACCAGGTGCTTGAAAAAGGAAAAGAGGATAAGATCACATATCCGGAAAGGTCAATAAGCAGCTTTGCCAAAGGTATCCAGAAGCTAGGCCAGGAAACAGGAGAGGATGAGGAACTCTTTGCTGAGCGAAAGAAAAAGAGAAGACATATTGACATAGAGCAAGAAAGATGATGAGCCAGCATACCACAACTTTAGAATTGCTCCTGCTGTGCTTTCTTTTTCTACTTGCCCTGATGGGAGCCGAGTACTATCTGCTGATTCATGCTAATAGCTTAGCAACAGAAGAGCTGCATCCCCTGCTGCAAAGAGTGGTTCAGCTACTTCTGTTTTTTGGGAAAGGGATCAGGTTTATTTCTCTGCTGAACTACCTGAGCGTAGTAGTACTTTTTCTAAGCCCTGATCCAGCCCAACAGAAAAGAAAACCATTGCCTTTCTGGATAACTGTGGCAGGAAGCTTAGTAGCGGTATTATCTTTTGTGCTGCTCTTCAAAGCAGATAATTATCCATCATTTACCATTTACTGGCTCTATCCTTCTTCTTTAGCAGGAATGCTGATCAGTGTACCGGTGGTATTGCAAAGTGTCTATTCTAGGAATAGCAGAAGAAAAGAACAGTATGAGCATCGCAAACTAGAAAGTGAAGATAGCATCCACCTCCAAACCCAAAGAGGATGGATCAATGTTACTAATCCTTTTAGGGGAACCCTGGTGATAGGCTCCTCTGGATCTGGCAAGTCAGAGAGCATTGGTAATGCCTTCATTCATCAGTTCATACAAAAAGGATATTGCGGCGTTCTTTATGACTTCAAGTTTCCTACCCTGGCCACTGAAGTCAATACAGCCCTGTACCTGTATGGGAAAAACACTGACTTAAAGTACTACATCATCAACTTTCAAGATCCTAAGCTATCTCATCGCTGTAATCCTCTTTCACCTGAAAATATACCCACTGTGGCACATGCTGAAGAATATGCCCGGGCAATTGTCAACAACCTGGATACCAGCACCATCAAACAGAGAGACTTCTTTTCTAACTCTGCCATAGCCTGGCTTTCTTCTCTCATTTGGTTCTTTCGCTGTGAACATCCTCAACATTGTACCCTGCCTCATGTGATCAATACCGCACTTTATAAAGACTATACCCATGTCATTAGCATGTTGCAAACCAATACTCAAAGTGCAGATATGAGCCGCAGTATTGCCACTGCCATTGAAAACAAAGCGGAGAAACAGATAGCAGGCGTGATTGCATCATTACAAATCATGGTCAGCAAGATCAACAGTCCTGAAATGGTCTGGACCTTGACCGGTGATGATCTGAACATGAATATCAATGATCCTGCTCATCCCAAGCTCTTATGCTTGGGCTCTGATCCGAGTCTAGTGGATACCTTCAGTCCGGTAATATCTTTGATCATTACAGTAGCTCTAAAGCAGATGAACCTGCATGGAAAACACAAGAGCTTTGTTCTGTTGGACGAAGCACCCACACTCTACATCCCCAAATTTGAGATGATTCCGGCCACTGCCAGGAGTAATAAAATTGCCAGTGTCTACATGGCCCAGGACTACGCCCAGATGATTGATATGTATGGAAAAGAAAAAGCGGAAGTTATCATTGCCAACTTATCTAACCAGTTCTATGGAAAAATAAGCTCAGTACAAACGGCCAAAGCAGTTTCTGAGATGATAGGAAAGGAAGAAAGGCTCATCACCAACCATTCCAGGGGAAGCAGTAGAGGAAGTAAAGGTGGGCGAAATCTCTCTTACAACACTAGCATTTCTCAGCAGGAAAGGTATATCATCAAATCCCAGGAGATCATGCAATTCCAGCCAGGAGAGTTTGTGGGGCAGACTGTAGAATCTACCATGCCTTACTTCTGGACCAGGGTCAAGAAAAGCCAGGTAAGTAATCAACATCCAATCGCACCCTTTGCAAGCATTGAAGAGAAGGAAAAAATCTTGCTGCTCAATTTCCGACAGATCAGAAAGGAAGCTGAGCAGATCATTGAGCAATACCCAAATCTCTATCACTAATTATTCACCATAAACCACTTATCGTTATGCAGTTGTCTCAAAAATTCAGGCTGGTCTTAGCCATGATGCTCTTTACCTTTTTCTCCTCTTGTGAGAAGAATGAAGTGCTTCCTGATAATCATTATCATAATCCAATAGAAACCATTGATTTGACCGATGAAGTAGTGATACTTACCGACAAGGATAAGGAGGAGTTTGAACAGTATCTCATGGAAGAATTAGGGATAGCTGAAAATGCCCGCTATCTTTTTCCAACAATCCCTAAGGTTCGGACTGTTTTTCGTCTCTACTCAGGAGGCAGGATTTATGTCGTAGGCAATGAAGCTTTCAAGTATGAGTATGCAGGCAAGACCTACCTGTGGAACCAGAACTATAATGTAAGCTTTAGAAATACAACTCGTCTATTGACCATCAGCTCAAGATGGTATCAGGGCACGGAAAGGATATACGATGCACAAGGTTTTGTCATTGATTCTCAAGGGAAGTTTCTCTTGCTTTCACGTGCCAATGCAGCTGATTTTGACTTTTACTATGATCGTAGAAAAGTCTCAGCAGCGGCTTCAGTAGTTGATGAGGATGGAAAGAGAGGAAATTTTCAGCTGTTCTATTTTTGAGAGTAGCTTCATCTATTCACCATCAGGATCATTTGTATGTGCTTGAGGGGGAATATTTTACCTCTTAAAAAATGTTAGAAAGAATAAGAAAATAAGATGGTGACGATTTAGAGAGTTTTAGGCAAAGTCAGTCCTGCAAAGTAAGCATGGAGCGCTTTATTGAGCATATCACGTTCTTGCTTTACACTTTGATAAGCTTTCCAGAGCTGTTGATCTTCTGCTAGAAATTGACTTGAGGATAAATGATGGAGATGATCCCCAGAACTACCGGTAGCAAAGAAGGAATGCTGATGGTTCGTATCTTCTGCTTGGCTCATTTGATCTCCCATGAGGAAAGGTATGTTATCTTTTAGCTGCTTATTTGACTTATGATTTAAGCTAAAAGTAGGGACGATGATCAGGTGAGCCAAGCGATTGATTCACTTCCTTCCCAGGCACCATCTGAAGGGGATGAACAGGGGTTAGAGAGGGACAAAAGGATTTGTTTACTTGTCCTCAATAGATAATTCGCTGAGTCTACCGATTAAATTTGACCGATAGGTCTCGCTGATAGGTACTGTCTTTCCATCATCCATGATAAGTTGTTTCACCTCAACTCGCCGGATACGGGCAAGATTAACAAGGTATGACTTATGAACCCGGATAAAGCTTTTTCTAAAAAGTTGCTTTTCAATATCAGTGAGTGAGTTCTTCACTAGATATTCATTTTTGTCAGTTACCAGGTGAATATAATTGCGGTCACTTTTGATGAATAGGAGTTCATTCAGATCAATTCGCTCATATCGTTCCTTACGGTTAAAGCTGGTTTTGATAAAAACTGTGGTACTGTTTTCCAATAGCTTATTATGGAGGGTATTATTAACATTTTTTTTCGGTAGTAGGCGACGTGCCTTCTGAATAACTTGAAAGAACTCTTGATACGAATAGATTTTTTTTAAAAAGCCTATGACTTGATCATGTAGGTTGATGCCCAAAATGGCAGAACTTGTATGCCCCGAAGTAAAAACAATAAGGTGAGAATGCACTGGGGGTAACAATTCCAAAAAATATAAGCCAGAAATGTCTGGCATCTCAATGTCCAGAAAAATGAGGTAAACTTGTTTATTATGCTGTATAAATTCCAGGGCAGGAAGTCCAAGGTCAAACGAGGCTATCAATGATAAACCTGCTGTTTGATCAATACGAGCGCATAGTAATTCCCGGTCAGAGGGATTATCATCAATGACCAAACAAATCATGTATACAGTATTTGAAAAAGAAGTAGTTGTTTGTTATGCTAAGAAATCAAAAGCCTGAAAGATTACGACAAAGCTGTTGTACCAGGGGACGGTAGGTAATACCAATAGGTATTTCCTCTCCATCGTCTAAGAGTAAATTGCTTGCTTCAGATCGGGAGTCTATTTCGTGAATATGCCTCACGTTGACAAGAAAGCTTTTGTGAACCCTCAAGAAACTACTTTCTAACAATAATTTTTCCATATCAGCTAAGCTATAGGAAATATGCTTGCGTGATTGATCTGTCAGGTACAGATAACAATAGTGTCCATCGGATTGAATGTAAGTGATATTGTCTTTAAGTATTTTGATCAGCTTTTTGTGATGATGAATAAAGAGATAATCCGAAAAGGGATGTCCGTGGTTATTTGATGTTGGAATATTATCCTCCTTTTGATTGCGGGTAAGGGATAAGCGGTCATTGACCCGCTCCAAAGCATGCACAAAGCGATTATAGGAAATTGGTTTATGAAGATAATCGACCACATTGAGTTCAAATCCTTTTAAGGCATACTGCTCATGGGCTGAGATGATGACAAATTGCGGATGACTGATACCCTTATCCTTGACAATATTAATAAAGTCTAAGCCGGAAATATCGTCCATTTCTATATCCAGTAAAACCACATCCACCGGATGGTTTTTCAGGTAACTAACCCCCGGTAAAGCCTCAGTAAAGCACTGATCCAGGTAAAGCCAATCTATCTTTTTAGCGTAGCTTTGAATCGTTATGAGTGCAGCAGGATTATCGTCAACTGCAATAGCACGTAATATTCTTTCCATATCGTTTAAGAAGGATCACCAAAGTTAAATCAATGCCATTAAAGTTATTAAGTATTAAGCTTATTCCTGTCCTGAGGCACTGGATGATTTGTTGGTATCATGATTATCTAACTGCCAGCTAAAGAAAGAAAACTTATCAGTGAGCATTTCTACACTTTCTTCGGTGCTACTGCTTCCATGGCCACCTTCGTATAACCTGAATAAGGTAGGGTGATTATTTCCCCGTCGGGTCTCAAATTTTGCGGCTACCTTAGCTGGTTCCCAGGCTAAAGTACGCTGATCGTTCTTGCCCGCAGTAAACAAAAGCGCCGGATAATCTGCTCCTTCTTGAATATGATGGTACACATCCATCTCATAAAGATAACCAAACTCAATAGAGTCCTCTGGTGAACCAAATTCTTCGCTTTGCACATATCCTCCCGCCTGTTGGTCAATCCGGATAGTATTCAGCAATGGAAACTCCAAGACTGCTGCGGCAAAAAGCCCGGGTTGTTCAGTGATGGCACGGCCAACGGTAATGCCCCCGGCACTTCCTCCCATCACCCCTAATTTTTCAGGACCGGTAAACCGCTGATCAATCAGGTACTGAGCAGAAGAAATTAAATCATTCCAGGAGTTTGGTTTTTTTCCCTTCATCCCAGCTTTGTGCCAGTCTGGGCCTTTTTCCCCACCACCTCTCACATGGGCGACTGCCAGAATGCCACCCCTTTCGTACCAGGAGAGCATTTCTACTGAAAAATAGGGTTCTAATGAAGTGCCATAAGCGCCATACACTTCTATGATTGTGGGATTATTTCCGTCTTTGACAATAGACTTATCATAAATAATAGATAAAGGTACTTTATCATCATCTTTGGCAATAACTTCAACTTCTTCCACCATGAGGTTTTCAGGAATGTCATAGGGTCCGGCAGGACGCATATTGGTCCTTACCACTTTGTTTTTTTGAGGGTCATAATAATAAATACCGTAGCCATGTGACCAATTTGTAAGACTAAAAAGAAGATGTTCTCCATCGCTGATAGCACTTGAGCCGGATTCGTGTAGGTCTATATTTCCCTTGAACGGTGTGGGTATCAGTTGATCATTATTGACATCCCATAAAGAAGAAATACCATTCTGGACAATTTCGGCATAAACTGTTTTGCTGGTCACTTTCATATCCTGTAGATAGCCTTCACTTTGGGAAGAAAGTACAACACTTCTTTTTGTTGGCCCTGCCAAGGGAGCTTTCAGGATTTCACCTACCTTATCATTCAACATATAGAAATACTCGTTGTCAGCTGCATCCTGGGCAATATGGTCATCAAAATCATACACTAATTGCCAGCCAGGTGACTCACTATCCTTCAGTACTTGTTTCAAGGGGGCAAGATATGATTTCGGGTAAGGAGAAACGCCTCGGGCAATGGCACACTGTACATATTCTCTACCGGGTAATACGGTAAAGGAAGGAAAATCGCCCGCCTGATAATCAATTTTAGAGTTGGTCTCCTGGGATAGCATAATCTTATCTTCAGACTGATCGGTGCCAAGTAGGTGATACTTTACTTTAATATTGCTGAAAAACTCATTGGGGTCATCAGTGATATTGATTTGGGTATAAAACAGGCTGTTGTTATCAATCCAGCTTGGAAAAAAAGACATGGTAGCATCAATCCGGTCAGTAATGCGCTGTTCCTTCATGTCAAACAAATAAATTTCCATCCAGTCGTTTCCATCTTTATCCATCTGAAGGGCCAGGTAACGATTATCCGGTGAAGGATAGAAAGAATAAATTCCATAAGTTGCGCTGTCCCGACGGTTGATTTCCTGGGTAGAAAAAACGACCTCTCCTTCCTTTAAAGGATTTTGATAGCGGACAATCTGATTACTGTTACTTGAGGATACGAACTGCAGTATATAAATATAATCCTGGTTTACTTTGGGCACCTGGGCACGCACATCCGAGGAGGTCATTAATTTCTCAATCTCGCTATGTAGCTCTTTGTACCCAGTGATATTAGAAAGTGTTTGCTTGGATTGATTGTTTTTCCAGTTCATCCATTGCTTTACCAATGGATCTTCCATTTCCTCCATCCCCCGGTAAGGATCATGCAATTGAATACCAAACTTAACTTCAGTAACAGCGCCTAATGAATCCGGTGTTGGTTGCGCTTTGGCATGCAAAAGCAACAGGCATAGTGAAAAAGTGTGTAGCGTAATTAAAAACCTCATGGTAGTACTTATTATTAAATGGATGATGCTTTATTGATACTTAAAGGACTATAGTATTGTAAATCACCGTGGTAGGCGACTTTGGGCAAACTTAGCTTTACTTCAAAGGATGAATCTTGATCTTGTATATCCAAAGTGAATTCTTCTCCATAGTAAGCTTTCAGTATCTGATACGTATTTTCTAAGCCTACTCCGGTACTCACACCAGTATAGTTCAGTTTCTTGGCGTTGCTTACACTAAACCGTACTTTATCATCCACCCAGAATCTCACTTTGATAGGATGGTTTTGGTCATTACGTTTTCCGTGTTTCAAGGCATTCTCCACGTAATTCAAAAATACCCTGGGAAGTACCGCAATAGACTGTGTATCCCCTTCAACAGTGAAGCTCACTTGTAAGCCCGGGAAAATATGGTGATACAATTCAAAATAGTCCTGGATATAGTGGATCTCTTCTGAGAGGCTGACCAACTGGTGGCCTTTGGTCTTTAGGTTATAGCGTAGGTTTTCCGATAGCAATAAAAGCGGTATGGCCACTGATTGGTCTTCTGCTACTTTGGCATGGATATGTGAAAGCGTATTAAAGGTAAGGTGTGTATTGAAGATGTTGCGGTAGGAATGTAGTTCCAGTTTGGTGAGTTCCAACTCCCTTTGTGTAAGCTGTTGTCTGCTACAGGCCAGTTGAACTTCTTTTTGGCTCAGGTAACGTATCTTTGCTATACTATATTTATACGCAAAAACGGCTATTGATACAACGATGAAGATAAAAGCACTGAGCACAGCGCCTACGAGGCTATCCGAAAAGGAATACGTCGTATCAAATCCCGACCATGGCTCAAGCCAGTAATCATAACTAAAGAATAAAAAAGTAAAAAAAGCAGTGGTAACAAATGCCCGGAAGTAAAACCCCAATTTGTTAGTATACCACAGGGAATAGATATGAAATATAAGTAGATAGAAAAAGAGAGCGTAGAGTAATTCCAAAAATAGATTTACAGGGAGCACCAGCCAGATAGGTTTATCTTCAATAATCATTGAAGAGATAAGCATCACAATCAAAAAACCTATCCAACTGACCAAATGGGTAATTTTTTCAGTTTTACTTAACGATAGTAAAATGCCTGACTTATCGTTCTGAATATTTAGCTTCAATTATGTATAATTTAAAGTGGCGATTGTTCATCCAAGCTCAATAGTATAAAATATTTTGCAATTCATTTTTTGGTTGAGAACAGTTCATGTATGCTAAAGTCTTACTGGTGTTCTTTTCTGCCTAGTTCATGTCCTTTTTGGTGAAGTTCATGAAATTTAGTGGATTTTGGTTTGGTACATTTCCTGTGAGACATAAATTGCAAATGTAAATAATTATACAAATTAACCATTTCACTATGTCAAATTTAACAAAAACTGGTAAGAAACAGGTAAAAATGAAAGTTTTGAGTACTGAAGCCCAAGCTAAAATCAGAGGAGGTAAGGAGTTTCCCAAGTGGTTGGAAAAATTGGTAAACCGAAGCGAACATTAACTTTTAACTACATTAAATTGAAAGAAAGCCAATCATGGCTTTCTTTTTTTATATCTCCTCCATATCCATTGATCGCTTTCCCTCAATAAGACGAGTTGGAAAATCTTGTATACAGTCAAATAAATTTAAACTATTTAATTTTTACTATAACTTTTTTAATAGTAATTTTCCAAGTTGATAATAAGTTATGATAGATCGTTTTACAGCTTACCGTCAGCTTGATTTTATGGACTGTGGCCCGACTTGTCTGCGCATGGTCGCCCGACATTATGGGAAGCATTATTCATTGGAAGAATTACGGGAGAAAACATTTACTTCTAATCAGGGAACCTCTCTACTAAACCTTTCACAAGCAGCTGAGCAGCTTGGTTTTCGTACCGAAGCGGTAGTGACCGACATGGAAACCCTGAGTAAAGATGTAGTATTTCCCTGCATTGCGCATTGGAAAGATCAGCACTACATCGTGATTTACCGGATTACCTCCAAACATGTTTATGTCGCTGATCCGGCAGCCGGTAAACTGCGTTATCGCAAGAAAGAATTCCTGCAAGGTTGGCAATCAGTAGAGGAAAAGTCCGGAATCTTATTGCTACTGGAACCTACCCCTAACTTTCAACAACAACTGACACACGGGGTAAACACTCGTACAGGTTGGCATTTCTTAGCACCTTTCTTTCGCCCATACAAGCGTTATTTATACCAATTACTTCTGAGTGTGCTGGTGATCAGTATCCTTCAGTTTATTTTTCCTTTCCTTGCCCAATCATTGGTAGACGAGGGGATTCGTCATCAAAATTTACAATTTGTTTATATCATCCTGATTGCTCAATTGGTTTTGTTTGTATCACAAACTGTAGGGGAGGTTGTCCGTAGTTATCTGCTACTATATGTGGGCAACCGGGTGAGTATATCGCTGCTTTCCAGCTTCTTGCAAAAGTTGATGCAGTTACCGCATCCTTTTTTTGAGAAAAAGAATTTGGGTGATTTGTTTCAACGCATTATAGATAATGAACGCATTGAAAACTTTCTTACAGCACAGTCCCTCACGGTGCTGTTCTCCCTACTTACGGTTGGCATTTTTAGTATTATCCTAGCTTTCTACAGTATTTTCATTTTTTTGGTGTTTTTGTTTGGGGCATCGCTCTACATAGGCTGGATTCTGCTACTATCCAAACGGCGGGCTATGCTCGAGTACCAGCGTTTTGATGTATCAGCAGAACACCAAAGCCAGCTACAGGATTTACTATATGGTATGCCGGAAATCAGGCTTAATGGCTCCCAGCAAAGGCGGCGCTGGCGTTGGGAAGCGGTGCGTATCAAACAGCATCAGGTTACTGTCCAAACCCTTTCGGTAGACCAACTTCAAACCCGTGGCGGGGCCTTCATCCACGAACTCAAAAACATTGGCATTTCTTTCCTTTCGGCTTTTCTTGTAATTAAAGGAGAGATGACTTTAGGGATGTTAATAGCAGTACAATACATACTGGGACAGCTCAATGCCCCTTTGTTGGGATTGATTGGATTTATGCAGTCTGCGCAAGATGCCAAACTTAGTCTGGCCAGGTTGAACGAAGTATTTCAAAAACCCAGTGAGCATACAGGACCTGATATCTTGCTGAATACTGAAGACAATCATACAATTCACCTGGATAAAGTCACTTTCCGCTATGAAGGCCCTGACTCAGCTGCCGTGCTACAAAATATAAGCTGTTCTATTCCTCAAGGGCAAGTGACGGCTATAGTAGGCACAAGTGGCAGCGGAAAAACTACCTTATTGAAGCTGTTGCTCAAATTCTATGAGCCAACGGAAGGTAACATTTATGCAGGCAATAACTCATTGGATAAACTGCCTGCAACTACTTGGCTCTCCCAGTGCGGGGTGGTTATGCAGGATGGATATATCTTTGACGATACGATTCTTGCTAACATCACGGAATCGGACAGTAGAAATCCTTTGGATAAGTCTAGACTAGCCCATGCAGTGCATATTGCCCATCTGGAATCTTTTATCCAATCATTACCCAACGGTTACCATACACATATTGGTCAAAACGGGATGGGGCTTTCAGGTGGACAGCGCCAACGTATACTGATAGCAAGGGCAATCTATAAAGATCCCAAATACTTGTTTTTTGATGAGGCCACCAGTGCCCTGGATGCCGAAACCGAAAGCTTTATTGTCAATAACCTGGAAAACTTCTTCCAGGACAGAACAGTTGTTATTGTAGCCCATCGCCTCAGCACAGTCAAACATGCTGACAAGATTTTGGTACTGGAAGAGGGAAGAGTCGTAGAACAAGGCACTCATTCAGAACTTGCCCGTCTCCAGGGGTACTATTACAACTTAGTCAAAAACCAATTAGAGCTAGGCGCATGACGGTCTTTCCTGAACCTGTTACTGAGCTTAGTGAGCCTTCTGAATATTTGCAAGAAGTGCTTGCCACTCCACCACGCTGGATATTCCGATGGGGGCAGGTAGGTGTATTTGTGCTGGTGATAGTTCTGCTGATATTGGCATGGTTCATTCGTTATCCTGATCGCATTTCCGGGAAACTTGTCATTACCACTGCCAATCCCCCCATCGGGATCATTGCCCAAACAGATGGGTATATTATGGACTTACTCGTGACAGACCATGACACTGTTGAGGCAGGAGAAATTCTGGCTATTATTCAAAACCCGGCCCGTTATGAAGATGTAGTTCGAATAGAGAAGACTTTGCGACAACTCAATCCCCGCAATCTTATTTGGACTTTAGCTGATTCATTGGTATTTCCTACATATCAACTTGGTAATATGCAGCAGTATTACAGCCAATTGCAGTCTGCCTGGTCAGCCTATGAGCAATATCAAAAACTTAACCCTCACTACCAGGAAAGTTTATCTTTGGAACGCCAGTTAGTTCAGTATCAACAACTAATTGTTCAAAAGCAGACGGAACATAAGTTACTCAATCGTAAATCCGATTTGGTTGAGAAGGACTTTCTTCGTAACAAACAGCTTTATGCAACTCAGTCCATTGCCGAAAAAGCTTTAGAGATAAGTGAACGGGAATGGATAGATGCAAAATACGCTGCCCAAGAAATTGCCAGTGAGCTTACTCAAATTCAATTGAATATGAGTCAATTGATACAAAAGCAGCAGCAATTAGCGCTTAAGCAGGATCAGACCCAAGTACAGTTACATAGCACATTACATAGCGCTTTAGACAACCAGATTGCAGCTCTTTCTCAATGGGAAGAACTATATGTATTGAAAGCTCCACTATCGGGTCAGGTGTCACTTTTTGATGTTGAAAACGCAAATCAATATGTGCATATCCAGGATACGGTGATGCGAATAGTGCCTGATAATAATCAGCCAGTGTTGGGTCGTTTGTTGGTTCCTATACAGAATTTTGGTAAGGTAAAGGTCGGGCAAAAAGTACAGGTCTATCTGGACAATTATCCTTTTGAAGAATATGGAACACTCCCTGCTACAGTAGAAGATATTTCTGATTTGCCCCAGCATGGATACTATCGTGTCATTATTAGCTTTCCTGAAGGGCTGAAAACACATTATGGAAATCAGATTCCCGCCCAGCATCATTTACAGGGCAGGGCTGAAATTATTACTGAAGAACGTAGGTTGCTAGAGCGTCTATTTGATATGCTGAAAGCCAAAGCTCTTATTGAAAGTGCGCTCTAATCAGCCTATGATCTTTGGACTGAAGAAAATGACCTTTAACTGGTCATTTTCTTTTCATATGTACTTTCAGTCAGTTTTCCTTTCAACATTTTCATATCCTCACTAAGCTTCTGTTCTACTACTTTGGCATAGAGCTGGGTAGTTCTCAGGTTGGTATGGCCTAGCATTTTACTTACACTTTCTATAGGCACTCCATTGGAAAGGGTAATTGTAGTGGCAAAGGTATGTCGTGCAAGGTGAAATGTGAGATTCTTACTAATTTTACATAATATAGCTATCTCCTTCAGATAAGCATTTGTCTTCTGATTAGTATAAACTGGAAGCACTTTCCCATGGGTCTTGCTAAGTGGATGATCCTGATATTTTTTTATTATAGCTTTTGCTTGCGGTAGTATTGGTACTTTGAACCACTCTTTTGACTTACGGCGTTGTCCTTGAATCCAATGATTACCATCTAAACCTACAACAATATTATTGGATGTTAGATCAAAAACTTCAGCGTAAGATAGCCCTGTATAGCAGCTGAAAATAAAAATATCTCGAGTTTGATCTAACCTATCAATAGGAAAGACTTTTTCTGCAATTCGTTTTAATTCCTCTTTGGTTAAGTAACCTCTGTCTTTCTTCTCTAATTTGAGTTTGAATTTCTGGAAGGGGTCTTTTACTAACCATTCTTCTTTGATAGCAAGGTTAATCATCTTTTTTAGCCTCTGAATATGTTTCATTGCTCCATTTTGACCGCAGGGCTTTTGATGACCATCTGGAGTGCGATGCTTAAGATACTTCTCGAAATCCTTGACAAACTTATAGTTTAATTCTTCTAGGAAAATATTTGAGGTCTTAAGTTTTTTATGTAGAAATTCACATACATATTTCTGTGTTGTGAAATAATTCTTCTGAGTACCCCAGGCTAATTCATCTTTCATTTCTTCATTGTGGTATTCCATAAGCTCACTTAGAGTTTTTCCACGATCATCTTTTCCTAAATAGCGATGCTTAATAGCTTCTGCTGTAACTAACTTTTTCTCTTTTTCTAACTGATGATGACATTCGTAAAGATGATTCTTGACTTGATCGAGATACATATTTAAAGCTTTAATTTCTTGTCTCGATCCCCTTGCAACCCCACGAGCTTCATCCCATTTATCTGCATCAATCCTGCGTTTGACGGATAAATCAAGTCGTTTACCATTTGCGGTAATCCTTAAATAAATAGGAACTTTTCCATTTGAGATACGATGTTTCTTCACAAAGAAGAGAATGCTAAAAGTGTTGGATGCTCTCATGACAGTTTCTTTTAAATGGTTTTACATTGATTTGATGTGTCCATTTAAAATTGGACACAGATAGTAGTTCAAATGAGCACAAATTGAGACAATTTTTATAATCACAGTAAACTGTAAATCAGTTACTTATCTCTATTTCTGTGTCCAAAATGTAGTAATAAAAAATGGACCACGAAATGGACACATTTTTATTGAAACTGTATGTATAAATTGGAGGGTAAAAAAATAAAAAACCCTCCAAATCATACGATTTAAAGGGTTTTAATGAATTATGAACTTTAAAATGTCGGGGCGGCAGGATTCGAACCTGCGACCCCCTGCTCCCAAAGCAGGTACGCTAACCGGACTGCGCTACGCCCCGAATCATTACTTTTCAATTTCGCTGCTGAAAACGAAATCTTATCTTCGGTGCGGAGAGAGGGGGATTCGAACCCCCGGTACGTTTTGACACGTACGACAGTTTAGCAAACTGCTGGTTTAAGCCACTCACCCATCTCTCCGTAGCTTATTAACAAAAACAAGTAATACTCCCCTGTTTTTGGAAGTGCAAATATAGCATAAGATTTTTTACATCACCAAAGTATTAGGCAAGAAATTTCTACCTACATGCCAAGCTATTTCCCCTTTGTTTTTATATTTTCATACCGTCCATTGTAGGAGGAGCTTAATTTTTGCACTTTGCCATGACTTTTTTCGTTATACAGAGTAATTTCGTTTTGGAGGAGCTATAATTTATGGAATGGTATCATCAATTTGGAAAGACTGAATTTGTATTCATAGGACTTTTTATTTTAGGTTATGTCTTATACATCAGTCGTATGATCAGGATCAGCCGTATACTTAATACCGGATTTCCTGCTATCGTAGCAAAAGTGGTATTGCGTACCTTGTATTTTTTACTATTTATGGTGGCTTTGCTCGGCCCGCTTATGGGAAATGCTACAAAAGAAGTGCAGGCAGTGGGAAAAGATATTTTTGTTGCAGTAGATCTTTCTCAGTCTATGAACGCAACGGATGTGCAACCCAGCCGTCTTGAAAAGGTAAAATATGAACTACGAGATTTAGTAAAAGCTTTTAGTTCTGACCGTATTGGCTTAATTATATTTTCTTCTGAAGCTTTTGTACAGTGTCCACTCACTTATGATCAAAGTGCATTAAACCTTTTTATAGAAACGCTTAATACGGGATTAGTACCCAATACCGGTACAGATTTTGGTCCACCTTTACGTATGGCATTGTCTAAGTTAGATAGTGACGAAAGTATTCCCTCTCAACAAAAATCCAAAGTGATCATTCTTATTAGTGATGGTGAGGATTTTGGAGATGAAACGTCCGATGTTTCTCAGGAAATCAAGAACGCTGGAATTAAATTATTTACATTGGGAGTAGGAACACAAGACGGAAGCCAAATTCTGGTCAGAGGGGTTCCCAAAACAGATAGCGATGGTAATGTAGTTGTTACGAAATTAGAAAGTTCTTCACTTAAACAACTGGCTGATGAAACTGGTGGTCAATATTTTGAAGTGAATGACAGAAGAGATGATTCTTCCCGGCTCATCAATGCTATCAGTCAGATTGAAGGGGAGTTGAGAGATTCTCGTCAGGTAGATACATCATCTAATAAGTATCTTTATTTTTTAGTAGTAGGGGCAGTCCTCTTTGCGGTTGACCACTTGTTTAAATTTAAAACAGTAAAAATATGAAGTTACTCATAGGGATCGTAGTAGCAGCTTTTACAGTACTTGGCGTAATAGATAACATAGCTACTATTAACAGGTTGAAAAAGGAGGCGGCACAGGCTTATCAAAATGGCAACTACGAAACAGCAATAGCTCACTACCAGACCTTAGTAGATTCACTGAATGTAGAAGACCCAAATGTCCGGCTTAATCTTGCACATTCTCTGATTCAGGCAGGTGATACCATTTCTGCACAAAGAAACTACAATCGGCTGGTAAGTGTAGAGGACAGTAATGTCAAGTCTGTAGCCTATCAGCAGATGGGTGTCATTGCCAGCGATCAGAAAAAATATGAAGAAGCACTTGGAATTTTTAAAGAATCTTTGAAAGCTGATCCTGCCAACGAAGAGGCTCGCTACAATTATGAGTTAGTAAAAGAACTATTAAAAAAGCAGCAGGAAGAGCAACAGCAAAACCAGCAGAATCAGGATCAGCAGCAGGACCAACAGGAACAGCAAGATCAACAAAACCAACAGGACCAGCAGCAAAACCAAGACCAGCAACAACAGCAGCAGCAGGGAGAAGAGGGTGAACAGTCTGAAGATAACCAAGAAGGACAAAAGCAAGAGCAGGAGCAAAAGCAACAGGGTGAGAGTGAAGAAAGCCCTCAGGATCCTAATGAGCAAAATGCACAGCAAGGAGAACAGCAGCAGGAAGGAGAAAAGTCTGATGAAGAACAATCCACTTCTCCTATGAGTGAGAGGTTGGAAGAGATGAATATCAGCGAAGAAAAAGCACGCATGATCCTGGAAGCAATGCGAAATAACGAAATGCAGTATATTCAGCAGAATCGTCGTCGCCCTGAGAAACCTCGGGATAGAACAAAGCCCGACTGGTAATCTAAGCCGTATGAAGTAGTAATGATTTTTTTATCTTAAATCAACCAAAAAATGGAAGAGGTATATATTGTGTCCGCTGTTAGAACTCCTATTGGTTCTTTTGGAGGTAGCCTTGCTTCACTAAGTGCTATTGATTTGGGAGCCGCAGCAATCAAAGGAGCATTACAAAAAGCCAATGTAGCACAGGAGCAGGTGCAGGAAGTTTTGATGGGGAATGTCGTTTCAGCGAACTTAGGGCAGGCCCCAGCGAGGCAGGCAGCTATCGCTTCAGGCATTCCTTATGAAGTACCCTGTACCACCATCAATAAAGTTTGCTCATCAGGAATGAAATCTGTGATGTTTGCTTCCCAGTCTATTATGCTGGGTCAGCAAGATATTATCGTAGCAGGAGGAATGGAGAGTATGTCTAATATTCCTTACTACTTACCAAAAGCACGCTTTGGCTATAAATATGGGGGAGGTGAATTGATTGATGGCTTGGAAAAAGATGGCTTATATGAAGTCTACAATAAGTTTGCTATGGGCAATTGTGCTGACAATACAGCCAAAGAGATGAACATCAGTCGTGAGGAGCAGGATGAGTATGCGATTAATTCTTATAAAAGAGCAGCAGTAGCTACAGAATCAGGATTTTTTCGTCACGAAATAGTGCCGGTAAAAGTAGCTCAAAGAAAAGGTGATCCACTCACGATAGAAGAGGACGAAGAATTTAAGAAAGTAAATTTTGACAAGATACCTTCACTTCGCCCTGTTTTCTCCAGTGAAGGCACAGTCACTGCTGCCAATGCTTCCACAATTAATGATGGCGCTTCTGCATTGGTACTTGTTAGCAAAAAGAAGGCAGAAGAGTTAGGACTTAATCCTATCGCCAAAATCCGGGGCTTTGCAGACGCTGCCCAGGACCCGCTTTGGTTTACTACCGCTCCTTCATTAGCCATACCCAAAGCTATGAAACTGGCTGGTGTAGGCCACTCTGATGTAGATTTTTATGAAATTAATGAGGCTTTCTCAGCAGTAGCCATTGCCAATAACCGACAATTGAATCTGAATCCTGAAACAGTGAATGTCTTTGGAGGAGCTGTAGCCTTAGGTCATCCACTGGGCTGTTCAGGTGCACGTATCATAACCACCCTGTGCAATGTTTTGCACCAGAAAAAGAGAGAGATTGGAGTCGCTGGTATCTGCAATGGAGGAGGTGGTGCTTCAGCACTGGTTATTGAAATGATATAAATCTGTGAAATAGTACAATGTAAGAGTGTGGAGCAGGTTGGGTGCTTACTTTTACTATTGTTCCTTAGATTCGTTGCTTAATCTAAAATGGCAAAAAATCCATGGACTTAGTACTATTCATGCAAAATTTAGCGGAGGAGCTTCAAGGGCGTTTCTCAGAGTATGATGAATTAACCTCCGTCATTACCGTTCCTCTGGGTGACGGTCGATTTCAGTCTGTTCAGGGTCATGTTCACACGCTGGACGATCAGGATACAAAAACTATTACCTTTACTTCCAAGGTGTGTCCTTACTACCACCAAATGGATTTGGTAGATTTTATGTTTGAAAACAAGAAGATGGTCTTCTCAAAATTTACCGTAAATCAAAATTTCATTAAAATTGAAGCTTCGGTCTTTCTGGAGTTTGTCAACGAACAAAATAAGGACTTTTTAAAGAATATGATCCGAGAGGTAGCTGAAATGGCTGATAAATGGGAGTATAAGCTTACCGGGTTAGACGTTTTCTAAAAAAAGTCGTACAATTGTTACACGAACTTATAGCAAGCCATCTTGCCGCATGTAGCGTAGCAATACTTTGCATGAGGAAAGTCCGGGCAGCATAGAGCACCGTACTTCCTAACAGGAAGGAGGCTGACTGGTGACGGTCAGTTTACAGAAAGTGCAGCAGAAAATATACCGCCCCGATGAAGGTCGGGGTAAGGGTGAAATGGTGAGGTAAGAGCTCACCGCTCTGCTGGTGACAGTGGAGGCATGGTAAACCTTACGGGCTGAAAGGTCAAATAAGTGCTGTGAGACCGGCTATGCCGGAATGTATGGCTGCTCGCCCTATTCTTTTTTAAAGACACAGTACGGGTAGACCGATGGAGGCGGCTGGTGACAGACGTCCTAGATAAATGGCAAGAACCAGTAACTGCCCAGCAATTACTGGTACAGGACCCGGCTTATCGGCTTGCTTTTTTTTACATAAACCTAGTATGGCAAAAATTCTGATCATCGACGATGAAAAAGCGATCCGGGGTTCTCTGAAAGAGATCCTTGAATACGAGAAATATAAAGTAGATGAAGCCGAAGATGGCGAAGAAGGGTTGAAAATGCTGCACAAGGAGCAGTACGATATCGTACTTTTGGATATCAAAATGCCTAATATGGATGGCATTGAAGTACTTCAGAAAGCGATAGATGCTGGTAATGCTGCTCAATTTATTATGATCTCGGCACACGGAAGCATTGAAACTGCAGTTGAAGCTACAAAAATTGGCGCCTACGATTTTATTGAGAAACCACCGGATCTAAACAGGTTACTGGTGACCATAAAAAATGCGCTAGATAAATCTGATCTGGTGGCTGAGACCAAAGTTTTGAGAAAGAAAATCTCTGGTGTAGTAGATATTGTAGGGGAGTCAGGTCCAATTGAAGAGGTGAAAAACACCATTGAACGCGTAGCTCCTACAGAAGCTAGAGTACTTATCACAGGGCCTAACGGTACAGGTAAAGAACTGGTAGCTAAGTGGTTGCATGCTATGAGTAATCGTGCCTCCGGACCATTGGTAGAAGTAAACTGTGCTGCTATTCCTTCAGAACTTATTGAGAGCGAGTTGTTTGGCCATGAAAAAGGTTCATTTACCTCAGCGATAAAACAGAAAAAAGGGCGTTTTGAACAGGCTACTGGAGGAACTCTTTTCCTGGATGAAATCGGTGACATGAGCCTTTCTGCTCAAGCTAAAGTATTAAGAGCTCTGCAGGAACATAAGATTACCAGAGTAGGAGGTGATAAAGCTATTAATGTAGATGTAAGGGTAGTGGCTGCAACCAATAAAGACCTGAAAAAGGAAATTGAAGAAGGAAACTTCAGGGAAGACTTATACCATCGTCTTAGTGTAATTTTAATTCATGTGCCACCTTTGAAAGAGCGAAAAGATGATATCCCTCTGCTGGTGGATAAGTTTCTGAATGATATTGCCGAAGAATATGGAGCACCAAAGAAAGAGATCACTGAAGATGCCTTTGAACAGCTAAAAGGGTTTGAATGGACCGGAAATATCCGGGAACTTCGTAATGTAGTTGAGCGCCTTGTCATCATGTGTGATACAGAGATCACCGGTCAAGACGTATCTAAATATGCTTAGACAACGAAAGAGCAGAAACCTCTGCTCTTTTGTACTTTTCTTACATGCCTTCTTGTATTTCAACTTTTTCTTTTGGAGCCTGCGCATCATCAATAGCATATGCAGGACAGAGTACTCGTGGAGCACAGGCAGACATAGAAGCTAAAATCATTGCAATAAATAATATTCTGAATCTCATATCAAAGCTTTTTTTATTTAAATATTTAATGTAAAAATACAATAAATATTACATATGTCAAATTTGAAATGAGAAAAGTTTAATTTTTGTAAGCCTGTTATAAAGAAATCATAAGGTTGCATCCTCTGACATCAGAATGGTCAAAGCGTCCCAATACTTCAAAAGTGTCATTCTTAGTATTGTACTTACCCAAGTCCTGAGTTTCTATGAATGCACATGAGCTTATATTAGCCAGATCAATCACATTAATTCCACCATACCGCAGGTGCTGATCTATTGAGAAAGGGTCATTGATATCACGTATCAGGATACGCATCCAGGGAGGGGATCGGAACACTCCATCCTGTTTTGCATAAGCTTGGGAAAGCAATTCAGTCATTCCGTATTCAGCATGTATATAATCAACCTGAAGGTTTTCTTTTAATATCTGATGAAGTTCCTCACGGATCAACTCTTTTCTTCTTCCTTTCATTCCTCCAGTTTCCATCACTATTATACCTTCAAGATTAGGTCTATGTTTCTCTGCGAGCTCTAAGAGGGCAAAAGTGACACCTAACAAAAGCACTTTACAGCCACTTTGCTTTGCCTTGCGCATATTTTCTAATAAATCGTCGTAATTATGAAGGTAAAAGCCTGATAAGTTAGATTGGCTTTGTTCGATAAAATAATCAGCCATAGCTACCAGAGAAGCATGTTGTCGTTCTAGATAGGAGGGTAAAAGTGCAAATATATGAAACTGGCTAAGCTCGCCATATTGCTCCTCAAATATCTTCTTACACACTTGCAGATAAAAGTCTGCATCATTCAGATAGTGCCTGCTTTTTTGCTGACCAGTTGTGCCACTGCTTTCAAAATAGGTATAAGCGCTTGCATCTTTGACATTTTCCTGCGTGATTACTTTGTGATGCTTAAAGAAAGCTATGGGTAAAAAGGGAATTTCAGTTGTTCTCTGTATATCTTCAGCTTTTACATCCAAGTGTGAAAGGTACTGTCGGTAAACAACATTGTGCTTTGCTTGCCAGTAGAAAAGCGATAAGGCATGCTCTTCAAAATTTTGAGCATCCAAGCTGAAAAGTTTATCTTTAAAAAATTGTGCATTTTGCATGATGTAAATATATCAAAATGATAGTAAGTGCGTTATAAAGATGATATTACTTGACTAGTCATATGAAGTATTATTCTTTCTTATTGTTAGGCTTTGTTTTTCTAATGGGGCTAAGTAGCTGTTATGAGGAGCCTGATTTTGCTTTGGAGCCTCATCTGGTAGGCTTTGACGGTGATAATGGGATTAGGTTTGTAGATGTCCCTAATACCGTAGCTGACTCACTTATTATTCGGGTGCAATTTCAGGACGGTAATGGTGACTTAGGATTAGTTAGTGACGAACCAAGCCCTATTTTGCGAGAGCCATTTTTTATCCCCCTGGATGATAATGGAGACTACTTTTATTACAGCCCTGAAGTAGGAGAATATGACTGTACTACTTATGCTTTTGTCAATGTGTATGGCAGGGATACTATCAGGGATACAGTGCTGGTGGAGCGTAATCCATATTATTCTAATTTTGATATAGGCATTTATGTGAAAGAGGATGGTACTTTTCAGGAATATGATCTGCTGAAAGAACTTTGCAGGTCTCGCCTGGGTGGACGCTTCCCTCCATTAAAAGATGATTTTAATAATACCAAGCCTCTGGAAGGTGTAATTCAGTACGGAATAGCATCCGCAGGTCTACAGAGCCTTTTCCGAAATGACACACTTAAATTGACGGTACAGATAAAGGATAGATCCCTAAATGTGAGTAATGTGATTGAAAGCAGGCCTTTTGTACTGGTAAGTGAAGGAAGTATTTATGTGGATGAATAAAAGTTAGCCGATTTCAATTTTAATCGGATAGAACTATAGATGAGCTTTAACGGCTGAGCTGAGTAAAATACTCGGCTTTTTTTGTTTATTATCCTCGTAATTCACGCTGAACCAGGGTGTTTCTTTCCTCTCTAATATTTCCATGGTATTCAGCAGGCTGGTATCAGGGCTCATATTTACTCCTGTAGCTTCAGCGAGTAATTCTTTAGGAGTATGGGTTATATGATATCGCTGAGTATTATGATCTGTAGTTCAGGTCTGAAGCGAAGCTTTGGGTATCGGAAAACTTATATGCAGCTTAAAAAAACGAGCTCATCGGGAGTCCCCTTTTGTTGAATTTTCCCTGGTCCGTCCGATAAATGATGTCTCCCTGGCTTACTGCTTCAAAAACATTATGTGTTACCATTGACATTTCTTTTAGTGTTTTTGCCATGAGAAATTCTTTTCGTATTTGCTGCTTACGAGTTGGGTTGGGGACTGCAAAAGTTTCGTCAAGTAAAATAAGCTGAGAGTTGATTGACAAAGTACTGACGAGCACCACCCTTTGTGGCTGGGTCTACTTATTTTTAAGAAAACCTTCTCAATAAGTCAGATGATTGACATACAATGTAAATCCAATCAGTCAGTTGATCATTTTCACATTAGTATTTTTATCTCAGCGACAAGTACCCAATAGAACTATGGTTTGACCTTCATCAAACTGAAGGGAGACATGGTCAACGGTAGGCTTACCATCAAAGAATTTGCTCCGTTCTCTCACCTCTATTATGTACCTGTTCATTTACTGGGTTAAAAGCATTTAACCCATTTGTCAACCTAGCTTATGTGGTATTCAACCCTTTGATTTAAAAGAAGTACAAATTCCACCCAATTTATCACGCAAGTATAGAAACCCATTAGTAGTGTTATTTTTATCATTTATTAGTGGTGATATTGCATTTGTATGAGGCTCAAATGTATTAACAGATTCACCAGTTGTATGAATAAACAATTTTTTACTAATAAATTAAAGCATACCGCATTAGCCACTGCTGTAATTTTCACAGCCGCTTGTATGCCGGAAGACGACTTCCAGGATATAGAAGTGCTGGCTCCTTCTCCATCAATTTCTCTTCCCATTTTGAATACAAATCTCAAAGTAAGTGATCTTATCAGAACGGATGATGGAGGTTTGCTGGAAAAAAATTCAGATGGAAGTTATAGTCTTTTCTATCGTCAGAATGTTCAGAGTAAAAGGTTGGGAGAATATTTTCCTCCTATTCCGAGTCAACAATTCAGTGAAAGTATATCGTTGGGAATAAGCGCTCCCGCCTTTACCTTATCTCCTGAACCTGTTTCTTTTGATGGTGAAATACCTCTTGATCTTGGAGAGCTTACGCTATACAAAGTGGAGTGTAAACAAGGTGAATTGAAGGTCGGACTCACTTCGGATTATGACCATGATCTGTATGTCAGTCTCACCCTGCCTGAGGTCCTGGATGCAAACGATGAACCATTGGTACTGGAATTCAACCTTCCTAGTTGGGCCAGCGATTATAGCTTCAAAACCAAAGACCTCACAGGCTATAGTCTTAATATTGACCAGGAAAAGATAAGCTACATTATGGAGGTTTCCATAGAAGGAACAGGAAATGCTATTGACGCTACTGATGAAATTTCTTTTGACCTGAGCATAGAAGATATAGACTTTTCTTATCTGGAAGGAAATTTTAAGGGAATTACTGTTCCGGTAAATGCGGACACACTTGAAGTTCCGTTTTTGGCAAATGCCGTAAATGGTGAAGTAGCGCTGAACCCTAATATTACATTTGAATTTATCAATAGCTTTGGAGTCCCCATAGTAACTGATTTTAGCAACATATACGTAAAGCGGAAAAGTGGTATGGTAGTAAAACTTGAAGATGAAGGTGAAAGCCAGTTCTTCAGCGGTGAATATGGTTTTCCTTATCTGCTGGACCGTAATGAGTTGCCTGCAATGAAGACCCAAAAAGTAGACCGGACAAACTCAAACCTGGAAGATGCATTCGCTGAGCTTCCGCGAGGGATTGCTTATCTCTTTGGCTTTGAACTAAATAGTACTGAAGGAGATACTAGCTTCGTATCTGAAAATAGCTCAGTGGGTATAGATATGGAAGTAGAACTACCCCTGGAAGGAAGGTTTGATATCATTTTGGAAGATACCATTGCTGTAGACTTGGGCTTTGAACAAGAGGTGGAAGAGTTTAAGGTGCTTATCAAAACTGAAAATGGGTTTCCTATTAATGCCGGACTTCAGGTTTTCTTTTTAGATGAAGAGGGTGAAAAAATATATGATAATAGTGGTAAAGTGGTGAGCTTATTTGGGGAAGATGCCCAATTGCTCAAAGCTGCACAGATTATTAATTCTGCCACAGGAGAAACAAATTCAACCACAATTGATATGCCTATATCGGCCACTATTGATGCGGAGAAGTATGAACTGATAAAACAGGCTGGCAGTATGTTAGTACAAGCAAGTTTGCAAAGCCAAAGTGAGGATGATGGAATGATAAAGCTGTATGATAACTACAATATACGCTTTAGTCTGGCTATGCAAATTAAGTCTTCTCTTAATCTTTCAAACTAATTAGCTGTAATGAAATATATATACTTATTAAGCTTTCTCATAATATCTGTACATGGAGTACAGGCTCAGCAGGAGCTTACCTTGCGTAATATGAATGGAGTAGTTCAGTCTGCGCATACAAACCCTTCATCAGTACCTATGCATAAAATGATCCTGACGCTTGGGTCATCTTATCATGTCAATGTGAAAAATACAGGTTTCACTTACAATCAATTCCTTGCGCAGGTAGAAACTACTGAAACAGGTCAGCGAGTATTGGATATTGGAAGACTGGCAAATGACCTCAAGCTAAATGGCAAAGATTATGTGCATAGCAGTGCATCGGCTGATATATTTGGGTTGAACTTCAAAGCGGGCAAAAATCGTTTTTCCCTTAATATAACTGAACATGTACAGGCAAGACTAGGGTACTCCAGTAGTTTGTTGGATCTGGCTGTAGAAGGTAATACTCCGGGTAGCACTACAAGTCTGGATGGGTACAAGCTTAATGGCATGCATTACCGAGAGATAGGACTTGGTTTTAACAGAAAGATTCTGGCTGAAGACAAACTAGTAGTAGGAGGAAGGATTAAGACACTCTTTGGAATGTCCAATGTCCGTACTGTGCGTTCCAATGTTAATTTGCATACAGCCGGAGAAGAGGATCTGTATGCCATCACCGCCGATGCAGATATTCTGGTTCGTACTGCCGGTGTAGATATGTTGGAAGAAGTAGATATAGATTATCTGACAAATATGGCTAACCTTGGGCTTGGCTTAGACCTTGGTGCAAGCTATCAGTATTCAAGTGCATTGAGTTTCAGTGCCTCTATCATTAATCTTGGCTATATCAAATGGAAGGAAGGGGTTACGAATTACAAATCTCAAGGCGTGTATACCTTCACTGGGATTAATAATAACGAGCTTTTCAGTGGTTCTTTTGAGTTTGATGAAACTGAAGTGATTGATTCTATTGCTAGCGTCTTTGAGTTTGATGAAACTAACGAAGCGTACAGTACATCTTTACCTACTCAAATTTACCTTTCAGGCTCGTATCAACTGGCTTCCAAAACAATGGCTTCAGCTACACTTTATTCAGATTTTATGGGAGGTTTTCGTAAGGGAATGTCTTTAGGAGTAACTCAGACCCTTGGGCGATGGTTTCAGGCGTCAGCCTCATATACCATGCATGCACGTTCATACAATAACTTAGGTTTGGGAATCGCTATGGGTACAGGACTACAGTTTCATGCCGTTACAGACAACCTTCTTGCGCTTATGCAGCCCGGCAATGCCAAACTTGCAAACATGAGAGCAGGCTTTAACTTTCTTTTCTAATGGCCAAATAGCCTATAGCAAAACCTAAAGCAGTACCGACAAGATACAGGCTGTCCTTCCAGGATAAGTTTTGCTTAAGATAAAAGGGCGCTAATTTTACAAATTTCAGAGTGGCTTTGGGAGTTTTTCCCAGTATAATCCAGTCCTCATGATCTACTCTTATAACAACTGGTTGACGCTGCTGCAATAAGGCAGCGTTTGCTTTTCCAATGGCCTTTAAACTTGGCTTGAACGGTAGAGGTACCTCAGTAAAATTGTTAAAACTTTGACGGGTGGGAAAGTCAAAAATAAGACTCCCGTCATCTGCGTTTTTGACAATTATTTCTCCATCTTCACTTTGTATACTTAGATCAGCAAATACTTTTACCGGCTTAGCCATAAAAAATAATTTAAAGAGTATGATCAAAAATATAGGTAAAACCCTTAGGGTTTTACCTATATTTTACTGATTAACATTATCAGTCGTAGTAATCTTAACTGTACCATTCATTTTCCAGTGGGCAAAATCAGTACTGCCACTACCACCTGCTTTGCTAGGTACATATAGATCAAAATCGTCAAATTTATATGTGATTTCTGCGTTGCGACCAGTCAGTTTATCATATAAACCTATTGCTAGTTCTGGCCAGCTTTTAGTTTCTTCTTGTGCCATAATTCCAAAAATTTGATTTAAGGTTGTATTCAAATATTAATATTATTAATACCAGCCTTTGGACAAATTGTTTAAAGATATTTTCATCTGGTAGATCTTGGCTTGGTGTTTACTACATAAATTTCTTATCTTATATTAGGTTGGTTCACAACAATCAGGCTTATCTTGGGTTTTGAATTTTCACTATCAGTCCGATGAAAAAAAGTTTTGCCATTGCCTTTACTTTAGGGATTATCTCAATTTCTTTCCCTACCCATGCCCAGTTTGAGTTAAGAGGTACAGCAGATTATATGCCTTCCGGTTGCATCATGCTTACGCCCAATGAGCCTTACGCTGAAGGAATTGCTTACAGCACCAATAAACTCGACTTATCAGATTATTTTGAGATAGAATTTGATATCTACCTGGGAGATAAAGATGAATATGGAGCCGACGGAATTGCTTTTGTAATACATAATGACCCACGAGGATATAATGCTTTTGGTACTTACGGTGAAGGTATTGGTTATGGACGATTTAATCCCGCCTTTGCTTCGGGGAATTTTATAGCACCTTCTGTAGCTGTAGAGTTTGATACCTATTACAACCCTATACAAAACGATCCAATATCCGATCATGTAGCATACTTAGAGAACGGGAGCAGTTTTCACGAAAATTTCTGGAATGGAGGGGACGATGACTTTGATATGGAGGATGATAGTATGCATAACTTTCGTTTTAGCTGGAATCCTGAGACAAAGGAAGTAATCGTGAAATTAGATAATGCTATTGTGTTTCAGGGCACAAGAGACTTAGTCCAGGATATATTTGATGGAAATACAGAGGTAATCTGGGGGTTCACAGCATCCACAGGAAGAAAATACAATTTACAATATTTTTGCTTCCGACGAATTGCATATGGTAAACCCACTATTGACGAAAATTCTTTGAAAGAAATAACAGCCCATGCAACAGAGTAAATCTCCTACTTTCTTACAAGGTTATGTTGTGGAAAGGATGAGTGAGTTTTAGAGTATAGCTCAATGTATTTTTAGTAGTTAAGAAAATACATAAGCTATGTTTAGGTGGTTACCCTATCCTTTTATACGGTTTACGCTAGTATTCATTGCTGGAATTTTATTAACCCGCCATTTTTCCTGGCACCTTCCAACTTATGGTTTCTTATTCATAGCGGCTTGTTATACAGCACTTGCTTTTGGTATTCCTAAACAACTCAGGTACCGGTGGTCATCCCTAACCGGCTTGGTAGGTCTACTTTGGTTATTAGCAGCCTCTTTTTTTTATGCGCAATATCGTCAGGATGACCGAAGTCCGTTTCATTTGGCTCAATTGTCTGAACCATATACTCACTATGTTGCCACTGTCATAGCTCCTGGTGAAACAAAGGCCAACTCTTATAGTACACTTGCTGACGTAAGTCTGCTGGTACGAAAAGATAGCATGACACAAGTCAGTACGCTACCAGCCAAGGGAAAAGTCATTATCTATCAACCCAAAGCTGATAGTTTACACAGGCTCACATATGGAGACAAAATATTGATCAAAGGCAAAGCACAGTTAGTAAAGCCTCCAACAAATCCTCATGAGTTTAACTATCAGCAATTTTTAGTAAATCAACATATTTACCATCAGCATTATCTCCCCCGAGAACAATGGGTGATGCAGGAGCGAGGTATTGTAAACCCTGTTTTATCTTTCGCCTACGCTATGCGTAAAAGTTGCCAAGCGATATTTGAACAAGGAATTCACAATAAGCAGGCTAGGGGAATAGCTTTGGCTCTGGTACTAGGTATTAAGACCGGGCTTGATGACGAGATCCGCAATGCATATGCCGCAGCAGGAGCTATGCACGTATTAGCTGTTTCCGGCCTTCATGTTGGGATTATCTATTTGGTGCTTTCGTTCCTGTTAAGACCGCTGGAAAGAGGTGGTAGGTGGGGAGTTGTTCTAAAGACTATATTGTGTTTATTAGCCCTATGGGGTTATGCTTTGCTTACGGGCTTGTCACCTTCTGTAATGCGAGCAGCAACAATGTTTAGTTTTATCATCGTAGCAGAAGCTAGCCGGAGGCAGACCAATATTTACAATACGATCGCGGCTTCCGCTTTTTTTCTATTGCTTTACGATCCCTTCCTTATCATGTCAGTTGGTTTTCAGCTTTCTTATTTAGCGGTGCTGGGTATTGTCTATTTGCAACCTAAAATTTATCAATGGTTTACACCTAATAACAAATGGCTGGATTGGCTTTGGGGGCTTACTGCTGTTTCTATAGCCGCTCAGCTCGCTACTTTTCCCCTCGGTCTTTATTATTTTCAGCAGTTTCCGCTTTATTTCTGGCTTTCTAATATACTGGTCATCCCTGCCGCTTACCTGATCCTTTCCTTAGGTTTGTTATGCTTTGCGCTTGGCTTTGCTGTTCCTGCTTTATTGGTCTACCCTTCATATTTACTTGAGAAAAGTATCATTTTTGTAAATCAGGGAGTGATGGCTATTGAGCAATTGCCCTTTAGTGTGTTTAAAAATGTTTATTTCAGTACTGAAGAAACGCTCCTGTTTTACGTAGCCATCTTAAGTCTGTTGATGCTTTTCTACTTTCGGAGGTTCCGCTATGTGTGGATGTTCAGCGCTTGCCTGTTGTTTGCCCTTACATTAAGGTTAGCCCATGTATATGAGCAGTATCAGGAGAAGAGTATTACTTTTTACAATGTTTCTAAAGAGAGCCGTATTGATTTGACTAAAGGCAGAAATACTTATCATTTAGGTAAGCCTGATAAAAAAGCTATGTATCATATGGCTTCAAATCAGGTATTTAAAGGAGGGGTTACTACTTTCCTGGACAAAAACAGAATGGATGAAGCGTTAGCAAGTCAGCACCGCGATAATTTGCATTTTTTGGTATGGAATGGAAGAAAGGTAGTATCGATCACAGAACCTTTTTCTCAAAATTATGCTTTGCAAAATAAGCTGAAGGTTGATGCCGTAATCATCAGTAATAATGCCCTCAAATCAATAGATAAGCTGAATCAGTATTTTGAGTATGGTCGCTTAATTATCGACAGCTCTAATACTTTTTATCATGCAGCTAAGCTGGCAGAAGAGGCAAAGGAATTAAAAATTCCTTATCATTGTGTCCCTCTCCAGGGAGCTTTTGAATACATGATTGATTAATGTGTCGTCTATTGAAATTTTTTATTCCGAACGCTATCATTATAACTTACCTGAGCAGCACCGCTTTCCTATTGACAAGTATGTGCTGGTCAAAGAGCAGTTACTCTACCAGGGACTGATTACTGAAAGTCAACTTATTGACCCCGGGCTGATTAGTGAAGAGGCTATTCTATTAGTCCATACCCCCGAGTACTGGCAGCAGGTCAAGTCATGCACGCTTTCCCCTCGCATGGTCAGAAGAATAGGTCTACCCAATACTGAGATATCTGTAAAAAGGGCTATGAATAGTGTAGCAGGCACATTGAAAGCAGCAGAGTCTGCATTAAGAAAAGGTATAGGAATGAACCTGGCAGGAGGAACTCACCATGCATACCCTGATAGAGGAGAAGGTTTCAGTACACTCAACGACATTGCTATCGCTGCCTCGTATTTACTTCGGAATCACCTGATCAAAAAAGCTTTAATCATTGATTTGGATGTACATCAGGGAAATGGGAATGCTTTTATTTTTGCTGAAAATTCCGCAGTAATTACTTTCAGTATGCATGGAACAGATAATTACCCACTGAAAAAAGAGAAATCGGTCCTGGATATAGCGCTTCCTACAGGTACTGATGATGAGGTTTATCTGGGCATGCTTAAAAAGACACTACCGCGACTGATAGAGCAACATCAGCCTGAGATTGCTTTCTTTCAGGCGGGGGTAGATGCATTGGCCACTGATAAGCTGGGAAAGTTGTCATTGACAAAAGACGGTTGTTTTCAGCGGGATAGATTTGTTTTTCAAACCTGCAAAACTTATGGTTTACCTGTAGCAAGTTGTATGGGTGGAGGTTACTCGGTGCGCATGGCAGATATCGTAGATGCACACTGCAATACCTTTAGAGCAGCGGTTGAACTTTTTGGCTAATTCAAAATTTCCTGAAGCCGCTTAAGTGCTGCCTGATTTTTGGGATGCTGTATATTGTTGATGATATTGTTCTTTTCACGGCTGGTGAGGTGCCAACTCAGAGAAGGACGTTCTTTTACCGTAGCTTTATTTTTGTTGTTCAGATCATCCCAGCGAGAATGATACTCCAAGTTGACCTGGTGGAAAGGAACATTCAGCCAGCTTTGCATATATTCCAGACGGTCATCATTGTTGATATCCTGTATGTTGAATAAGTTGCTGTACAAAAAACGAAAAGGAGCTGTCATCCTTTGCAGCAGAGAGCTTCCTAAAGGCTTCTGAATCGGTTCTATTTTTTCTGAGTCTCGTATACTTAACAATACGATCCCCGAAGTATTTTCACTGATCCAGTCTTTAAACACATACATAAATCGTGTGGCATCCGAAATACCAAAGTTATCAGTGAGGCCGGCATCCATGATCTGGATACGAGGCTCGGTAGGCATGCTTACATTAGGAGTCACGTAGGGAAATGCCGCATTCATCCGTAGCGCGGTCAGGAAACGCAGTGAGCCCGCATCCTGAGTCGCGAAAAAACGCATAAAATCAATGCCCTTTACTTTCTCCTGATGACCATTCTGCTCAGGATAAAGCTCAAAGCTTGTATTCATATATGATATATGCTGTGGAGAGATATAAAGCTTACGCCCATCGTTCACAATCGCAGGAGAGAGCATCATCATAGGGATTAATGACTGCTGTTCCGGTAACTGGTAATCTACAAGCCGTTTGTTCAGTATGCCCTCAGTA
The DNA here is from genome assembly GCF_029504655.1 of Catalinimonas alkaloidigena. NCBI lineage: Bacteria > Pseudomonadati > Bacteroidota > Cytophagia > Cytophagales > Catalimonadaceae > Catalinimonas > Catalinimonas alkaloidigena. The sequence continues at coordinate 5,131,027 of NZ_JAQFIL010000001.1, read as the reverse complement.
TTCTTGTTGATTTGTTGCTCAAAGGCATAGCCACGGTCTTTGATGTAATTCTTTCCCTCTACCTCAAAGGGCTGAAATCGGATAAAAAGGTCATTGACTAGCAGTGTGAAAATGATGGCGTTGAGGTTGTCTTTCCCCAGATTATCAACATAACGTGAATCATAAACAGAATACTCAGAATCGCTAGTAAGAGCGGTAAACTGAGCAAGCGGCTCAACCATCTTCTCCTGCCTCATAAGCTTTTTTCTTAATACCAGTTCCCGAAAATATGAAGCCCCTATCAGCCCCCCGGATGCGCCGGTGATGAGTTGGGTATGCTCAAAGAGCTTGCCCCTGCTAAGGCTGTCAGCATTTTGCAGGGCTACCATAGTCCAGAGAGCAGCACGTAAACCACCACCACTGGTGCAGACAAAGACCATTTTGGGTTTACGTACTGTATCTTCCAGCGTAACTTTTTGCTTCCAGTTTTCCAGTATGTTCAGTGTAGCTGCTTTATCCTGTACATATTGCAGACTATCATTTTCTTTCTGAATTTGTTCCAACGTATAATTCGCGTGCGGCACTTCGTAGTTCAGCCCAAAAGCTTTGTAAGTACTGCTGATCCAGCTATTCTTGACTACCGCATTCATCAGGAAAAATACTACGATTACTACGGTAGTAGCCCAGCCCCTAAGCCAATAAGTTATGGCACCGATCAACATCATGATGATGGTGAGAAGTAAAACCCCGCTGGCAGCAGCAGGAATCTGGAACAGTGGACGGTCGTGGAACAAGCCCAGCGCCAGTATCAGTAAAAAGATGAAAGACTCAATGATGATAGAGTTAAGATGGTTCTGGTCAAACACTCTGGTTACCAGATCTTTATCATAAGAGCCAGAGGGTGCTCTGCGTAGCTTAAAGTTAATGTCAAAATAGTGATCAACCCGGTTCGGGTTTTTTTGGGCAGTCTTAAGGTTTTGCATGATTCTCACTCTGGAAATCGTTACCCTTTTGAGCTGCCGGTTTACATTAGAAGCTACAAATTTGAAAATATCTTTGTTGGTAAACTTAAAATAGGCGAACAAGAACGCCAGCATAAGCATGAAGCCAGAAAGGAAACCTGCTACTTTGACAAAGATATCCCAATAAGTATTATACTCATTTTTGAGTTGAAAGCCTATGATGTGAAAGATGTAAGTGATGACAAAAGCAATGGGAATGATGGCATTATTCAGGGCTAACTTGGCAAATGGCCGGGAAAGTACCCCCAGAAAACTAAAGTTATTACCATCCAGAATGTAACAGGTGATATGATAGGCCATGGTCATACCACCGACCGTGATGCCTACAATAAAAAAGCTGATGAAATCAACTTTACCCATATACTCAGGGTCAAGGAAAAGATAGGGGATGCCCAGGTTTTTGCCTACACTGCCTGTCACTGCCGCGAAAAGGAAGACCCATGCCAACAACAGCAGCTGGTTTTTACGCAGATGTAACACCAGAAGCTGCACTGGCAGGGAATAATAAATGGGATCTATGATCTTTTCTTTAATTCGCTTCATCTCTATTACACTACTATAACGTATTCCTAGCCCTTTCCCGTATACAATTCATATTCCAAAAGACGAGAATCTATTTTTCCATTGACAAATTCTATGCGGCGATTCGTTCTGAGCCCTACCTTTTTAGATAAGTTAAGGTTTCCGGTAAAAATGTAACCCAAATATCCCGCACATTTTTGCTTAAAAAAGTCCCCCATTTCCTGATAAAGAGAGAAAAGCTGCTCCTCTTCACCCAATCTCTCACCATAGGGAGGATTGATGACCACCACAGGTTTACCCGCAGTTTCCTCTTTAGGTGCCGGTAACTCTGTGTCCCTGAAGTCAGCCACTTCAAAACGGATCAAACCCGCTACACCTGCTTTGGCTGCGTTCTGGCGGGCTGCGGCTATGGCTTTGGGGTCCAGGTCGGTAGCAATGATGTTCGCCAGTTGATTAGTAAAGTTTGCGATGGTTTTCTTAGCCTCCTGCTCTGCCTGCTGACGCATTTGCTCCCAATCCTGAGTGTCAAATGTATTGAGGTGCATAAAGGCAAAATTATTTCTGAGCAGTCCCGGGGCTTTATTCGCTTTGATCAGTGCGGCTTCTATGGCCAGCGTACCGCTTCCGCACATAGGGTTGACAAAAGGTAAATCTGGCCTCCAGGCAGTAGAGCGAATAATGGCTGCTGCCAGTGCTTCCTGCATAGGTGCTTCAACCGTTACCCTGCGATATCCATGCTTGGCGATGCTTTCTCCTGAAGTATCCAGAAAGATACCCGCCTCACGCTCTTTCCAGTGCAGAAATACTACGATCCTATCCTGTTTCGGGCCACTGTCAGGACGGCGCCCAAATTTGTCTTGGAGGTAGTCAACAATAGCGTCTTTTACTTTAAGGTTAGCGAAGCGTGTATCTCTTATGGTAGGGTTTTTTACGAATGAGCTGACACTAAAATAACTATTGGAAGGAATGTACTCTTCCCAGGCTACACTTTTCAACTGGTGGTATAACTGCTCAGCATTGGCCGTACGGAAACGTTTGAGTTGGTATAGTACGCGATGTGCGCTGCGCAGATGAAGGTTAAGGTACATACAGTCTTTGAAGCTCCCTTCGGTTGTCACTTCCAGTATGCTGCTTGCCTTAACCGGGTAGCCTAAGTCCTTCACTTCTTCAGCCAGAATTTTACTCACATGAGGAGCACAGGTGATAACGATAGTCTGTTTATCTTTCATGAAGTAAAATTGGCACTATTCCTCGTTAAATGAAAGGAGAGAGCTATAGTGTTACGGTTCTATGTGTTATGGTTAAATAATTTCTAAAAAACTATAACACTAGAACTATAACACTAAAAACTTTAAGTCTTCTTCCGTTTTCTCTTCCGCATATCCTTTTTCTTCAGTAAGAACAGCGAGCGAGAGTGTAATATCAGCTCTTTGGAAACCAGTTTATCCTCTTCCATCCTTTCCGGTTGATTGGTATCTACCAGTACTTCCCAGTGGGCATTTCTGAGTCTTCTGGGAAAAGTAAAAGGCACGTCCTCCCAGTAGCTATTGACCAGTAACAAGTATACATCGTCAGTAATACGATTTCCTTTTTCATCGTACTCCTCCATCGCTTTGCCATTGAGTTGCATGCCCAGGCAGCGCACGTAGGAAGACGACCAGTCTTTATTTGTCATATCTTTGCCATCGGTACGGAGCCAGCGGATATCTTTTACTCCTGATCCGTGTACCTTTCTGCCCAGAAAAAAGCGCCGGCGACGCATGACCGGAGAGTGTGTACGGATCGCAACCAGTGTACGGGTAAAATCACAGAATGCTTGCTGCCGTTCGTTCCACTCCCAATCAAACCAGCTGATCTCATTATCCTGACAATACACATTGTTGTTGCCATGCTGAGTCCTTCCATATTCATCTCCCATACTGATCATAGGAATTCCCTGACTGAGGATGAGCGTAGCCATAAAGTTTCGCTTTTGCCTCTCTCTCAGCTCAATGATTTCCGGGTCATCGGTAGGGCCTTCCACACCACAGTTCCAGCTCAGGTTATGGGATTCTCCATCACGATTATCTTCTTGATTGGCTTCGTTGTGTTTTTCATTATAGCTGACCAGGTCGTGCAAAGTAAAGCCATCGTGGGCAGTGATAAAATTAATGCTGGCGGTAGGTTTACGCCCGGTATCTTCGTACAAATCGCTACTTCCGCTCAGGCGGTTGGCTAACTCACCTACCTGACTTTCGTCACCCTTCCAGAAGCGGCGCACACTATCCCGGTACTTACCATTCCATTCACCCCATTGTACAGGAAAGTTACCTACCTGATAGCCCCCTTCTCCTATATCCCAGGGCTCAGCAATCAGCTTTACCTGTGAGACAATAGGGTCCTGGTGAATCGTGTCCAGAAAAGTAGAAAGTTTGCCCACTTCATGCAGACCACGGGCAAGGGTAGAAGCGAGGTCAAAACGGAAACCATCTACCTGCATCTCTGTGACCCAGTAGCGCAGGCTATCCATCACCAGTTGCAGGGAACGTGCGTTGAGCATGTTCAGACTGTTACCGGTGCCTGTATAATCCATGTAGTACCGTTTGTTATCTTCTACCAGGCGGTAATACGCGGAATTATCAATGCCTTTAAAGCTGAGGGTAGGGCCAAAGTGATTGCCTTCAGCTGTATGGTTATAGACCACATCCAGTATGATTTCTATGCCGGCTTTATGATAAGCCTTTACCATTTCTTTAAACTCAGTAATCTGTTCCCCCATTTTTCCTGAAGAACAGTACTCTGAGTAAGGGGCAAAAAAACCAATACTGTTGTAACCCCAGTAGTTGCTCAGCCCTTTATTTACCAGAACATGGTCATTAACAAAATGGTGGACAGGTAGCAACTCAATAGCAGTGATTCCGAGCTTTTTAAAATATTCAATAACTTCTGGCTGGGCCATGCCTCTGTAAGTACCTCTCAGCTTAGGGTCAATATCGGGATGCTGGGCAGTGAAGCCTTTCACATGCACTTCGTAGATAATCGTTTTGTGCAGTGGAATGTCTGGTTTTTCTACGCCCTCCCAATCAAATACATGGTCGATGACAATAGATTTGTTCATGCCTGTCGCGCTATCCTCAGTATCCTGTTGCAGGTCTCTGTACTCCTCTCCCGAAGAGACAGGGTAACCAAAAATAGCGCTACTCCACTTAATGGAACCGTTGATGGCTTTGGCATAAGGATCTATAAGGAGCTTATGTGGGTTGAAACGCATACCTCGTTCGGGTTCGTAATGGCCGTCTACCCTATAGCCATAAAGCTGGCCGGGCTTCAAGTCGGGGATGTAAACATGCCAGACATGGTCAGTCTGCTCTTTGAGTTGAATACAGGCATGCTCATTTTCATCTTCCGCGGTATCGAACAGACAAAGGTAAACTGCGGTGGCATTTTCACTAAATAGGGCGAAGTTGACACCCTCTCCATCATAAGTGGCCCCCAGAGGATAAGGCTTTCCGGGCCAGGTTGCATAATCTTGGTTCTTAAGATAGGGAAAATCAGTCTCAGTAGTTTGGTACATAAAATTAAAAAATGGTGATGTTTGTGTGATAAACAGTAAATGCAGGGAAAAGTTAGATGTATAAAAATAGTTTGTAGCAACTGGGTTTGTGCTTTTAGCAAAATGATGATAGGAATTGAGGAATATCGGTCTTTCCCCTATTGATGCGGAGACTTTAATGATCGCTAACCAACTTCCTCTCTTGCTGAACTACGAGGCTTTTTTTTTTTGAAAGAAGCATTGTACTGCTAACCAAGTATAGTTTTGTAAGGTGATTTCCACAGAAAGGATATTTTGTGCTGATAAAAAGAAAAGTTCCTTTGAAGAATATTTAAGTCAATTCGTTTAAAAAATGAAATAAACTAGCGGGTAGCATTGGGCATAAGCAAAATCGGGCTAAATGCTTAATTGGAATCTAATAGAACGGCTACTTAGTAATTACCATGCTACTGTTCAACCATGAGAGGAAATAATGGAAAAAAATGAGTATAATAGCCAGTATTATGAGGTACTCTGTTATATCAGTTTTCGTGTGGTTTTTGATTCTGTTTTTGTGTAGTTGCAGCTCACCCGGAATGCAGGCGGAGCGCAATATGGCAATGCAAAGCTCGGAAGGAATACAAATCTACCAGAAAAACCCTTTTTATTGGATGTATGACGGGAAGCCCGTCCTATTGATAGGGGGGAGTATGGAAGACAATCTATTCCAGATTGAGGATTTGAAAGCGCATCTGGAACTATTACAGTCGGTGGGTGGAAATTATGTGCGGTGCACCATGAGTGCCCGTGATGAACATAACGCGAAGCCGTTCACCCGGGATGCGGAGGGGTTATTTGAGCTCGACAGTCCTAATCCTGATTATTGGAAAAGACTGGACGATCTATTGCGTTATGCCAGCAAACTGAAAATCGTCGTGCAAATTGAAGTATGGGCGACTTACGATTTTTACTGGGGAGAAAAAGCATGGGCAGACAACCCATTTAATCCAAAACTCAATAGTACCTATACGATGGAAGCGTCTGGCTTGCCGGATACGATTGATCATCCCGCCCAATCTTCCCCTAACCCCTTTTTCTTATCGGTGCCGGCGCTTAATGACAACCAACTGCTCTTAAACTACCAGAAGCGTTTTGTAAACAAACTCATGGAGGTTTCCTTGCCGTACGATAATGTATTGTACTGCATTGACAATGAAACCACGGTCAATTTTGAATGGGGGAAATACTGGTCGGCTTATTTGCATCAGTTAGCGCAGCAGCACGGGAAAAATATCTATGTCACCGAAATGTGGGACAGCTGGGATCCTACTGAGAGTAATGTAGAAGGGGCAATTGTACAGGCGCCCGAACTGAATGATTGGTACAGGGAGTACTTTGATCCTGCTCTTCATGAAACGGCGAAGTTCACGTTTTCTTTGCATGATACGACATCATATCAATTTCTGGATGTTTCCAATCACAATGCACAGAAAGGAGAGGTACACTATCTCACCGGGCTCTGGGCCAGAGAGGCGGTGGCCCGATCCGAAAAAATACGTCCGATCAACAATGTGAAAATATATGGTGGCGATCGAGATAAGCTATGGTCGGGGAATCATCAGGACGGAAGGGAAAGATTTTGGAGAAATGTGTTTGCAGGGCATGCAGCCGTGAGGTTTCACCGTCAGCCTAGTGGAATTGCGCTGACCGAAGAGGCGCAGCATCAAATAAAAAGCCTGAGAATGCTCACCGATCAGCAGGAAGTCTTCACCCTTGAACCTTCCACTGATCTGTTATCGGCCCGGGAAAATAACGAAGCATACTGCCTCGCAAACGAGGATAAGAGTACGCTGATCGTATATTTTCCTGCAAAAGGATCAGTGCATGTAAATGCCCGGGAAGGAACATATGAATTAACCGGAATGGATATTTCGGTGTCAAAGTGGAGGGAGACAGAAACCCTTGAACTACCGGGTACAGTAGATAATCCTTTGTCAGAATCCTACGCAGTTGTGTTAAAAAAGAAATAATCCCAAAGAAGCGCTCTAACAGACTGAGATCCAGCCCTGATAATACAATATTATCAAGCCTTGAAAAATAAAAATTGAAACCCTGCTGACCAAAACTAAAGCTTAATCAGATGCAAAGAAGGTAATTATGCCAGCCTAAAGTTATTTTAATATTAAAAGGTCCATTCTTTCTTTAACACCGTAATACGATCGTGCATCTCAACCGGCCGCATTCCGCATATATTTCCACTGGTGCTAACAGTCCCGTCCCCTAAAATGCCTCTCCGATAAAGAAGTAATAGCCCACACCTTCCTCTGTGAAAGCGACATCAAGGCGGGTGTAGATGTCTTTGGTAGGGAAAAGCAGGAAGCGCACCCCGGCTCCACCTGCGACTACCCAGTCTCCCAGCTTG